>JBCCBC010000140.1:0-7901 GCA_039814435.1 Pseudomonadota bacterium | reverse complement strand
CCGGATCGATGCCGTGATTGACGACATAGCCAAATCCCGTCTGCCCATAGGCCGTTGCAAAGTCAGCCGCGAGGCGAGTGGTGTCACCCCCCTGCACAAGAGGTGCCAGATCAAGCACCGGGATTTTGGTAAATTCAGTCACCCCCTTACGCTATGACGGACTACCCTCGTGATCAACCTGCGCAATCAACGACCCGGACCAAGCTACGAAACCAAGCCAAAAACGCCAGTTTCACAGCACCCCGTCGAAAACCCCCGCCAAAGGGCTCTTGCGCTCCACGCGTGCATTGCATCGCTCGGGCAGATGGGCTTGTCTATCGTTCATGTTTCTTCCCCTCGCCTCCGCCGAAACCGCCAGCGACATGCCGCGCAATTGTACGTTCTCTGAAGGTGACTGGACGGTTCTATCGCAATTCTGGCACCCCATCGCATTTGCCCACGAAATCACTAACAAACCGGTGCCTGCACGCCTGCTGGATGTGGATCTGGTGATCTGGCGCACGCCGCAAGGCGTGTCGGTGGCCCGCGATCTGTGCCCGCATCGCGGGACCCGCATCAGCGCGGGCCGCGTGGACGGCGATCAGTTGATTTGCCCGATGCACGGGCTGCACTTCGATGCCGCCGGCCAGTGTACCAAGATCCCGTCAAACCCCGATCAAGACGCCCGCGTGTCCACGCGGCTGCGCCTGCAACTGCTCAGGTGCGAAGAACGCTACGGGATCCTGTGGACCAGCCTGTCACAGGATCCGATCTGGTCCATCCCGGATTGGCCAGGGATCCGTGATGACAGCCTCAAACGTGTCTACATCCCGCCCAACACATGGAATGCGGCCGCCAGTCGGCATGTCGAGAATTTCAACGATGTCGCGCACTTTCCTTGGGTGCACAAAGACACGTTTGGCGGCAGCGAAGAGGACCGATTTCCGTCCTATGATGTGCTTGAAACTGAATACGGGCTGACCTTTGATCTTGGCTATGACGAAGGAGGCAACCGCTTTCCCGATGATGTGCCCGGAGACAGCCGCCACGTGGTCTACACTTACGAGCTGACCTATCCGTTTTCGACCATCATCATCATCCAACCCAATGACAGCTGGTACATCCAGTATTTCGCCGACACCGTCTGCCCCGTATCCGCTTACGAGACCAAGATCTTCCAAGTTGCCACAGACACGACAGGCACCCCGGACGAGGATTTCCTGATCAAGGAAAGCCTGATGATCAACGATGAGGACAAGGATCTGGTCGAAGCGCAGCGCCCCGAAGACCTGCCGCTTAACATAAGGGACGAGGTGCATATCCCCGCCGATGCCATGTCGATTGCCTACCGGCGCGGGTTGGTCAAACAGTTTGGTCTGGGTGGGCCTTTGGTGCGCTGACCAATTTGCCTGCAACCCAGGTTTGCAAGATTTCCGACGGGGTCGCGCGCATGACGATCTTTTGCAGCAGATCTTCGGCGGGGCCAAAATCATCCTCAAGATTGACCAGGATCGCGTCCATCTGGCGCCCGACCTCAAAGGCACCCACGGGCAGGTCCAACACGTCGGCACCGCCCTTTGTGGCCAGGTAAAACGCATCGCGGAAATCGATGCGCGCACCGGGCGTGCCGCGCTGGGCCGCATCCTTGGCCGGATCAACGCCGTCTTCCAACATACGCGATGCGGTGACAGCGGCGCGCGCATTATCGAGCAAAAAGGCGCTGTGTCCGCCAGAGATATCAGTGCCCAGGCCGATATGCAGGGCCTTGGCCAAGGCGCGCCGCAAAGGGAAAACAGCATTCCCAAAATACGCATTGGACAGCGGGCAATGGGCCACCCCTGCCCCGCGTTCGGCAATCAAATCCATGTCGTCGTCTGAGATATGGCCAGCATGGGCCAACACACTGCGCCGCGTCAACAGACCAAAATCGTCCAGCGCCGCGGTGTCCGATTTCCCCACCCGCTCTATGACAAAGCCATGTTCCCAGTCGCTCTCCGAGCAATGGGTCTGCACCGCGGCACCTGTTGTTGCGGCCAGATGTCCCAAGCCCTCCAACACTGCATCAGAACAAGACGGGATAAAGCGGGGGGTGATGATCGGCTCTACCAAAGTGTTGCCGGGCATGGCGCGCACTGCCTTGATAAACTCGGCCGTGTCCTCAATCGACGTCGCCGCATCCGTGTCCCGGTAGTAATCAGGGCAAGCCCCGGCCAGATCCATCGCCACCCGCCCGACAAAGGCGCGTTGACCCAGGCGCAAACAGGTCTCGGCCAGGTTCAGACTGGACGGCGTGTGAATCGTCGCAAAATAGACGGCCGTGGTGGTGCCATTGGCCAGCAGACGGCGCACCAGCGCGTCATGGACGCCTGCGGCATATGCGAGGTCCGCAAATCGGGCCTCAAGTGGAAACGTGTATTTCGACAGCCAGACTTCCAACGGCACATCAAGGCCCGTGCCAAGTTGCGGGAACTGCGGCGCATGGATATGCAAATCCACCAGACCGGGCAGCAGCACGCCCCGGCCCCGCAGATCAAGCGTCGCAGGCGCGCTATCGCCGTCCGCCACATGCGTGATCTGTCCTGTGTCATCAACAGAAACGAGCGCATCCTCGATGCGCTCGATCCGGCCCCGTTCGGGACTGTGTATCAGATGGGCGCGAACCGCCTGCATCAGTTTGGCAACGGGGTCTCGACGCCTTGGACCAGCCAGTTGATGCCCGCCAGATCAGGGTCAGCGATGACTTCGCCATCTGCCAGGATCATTTCACCGGCCTGGTTCATGATCGGTCCGGTCAGGGGATGAAACTCCCCCGCTTTCATCGCATCCGAAGCGGCCGTGATCTTGGCCATCGTCTCGGGTGAAATGCTGTCCGACCAGCTTTTTACATCCACTGTGCCTTCGGCCATGCCACCCCAAAAGGCGGTGCCTTCGAACGTGCCATCCATCGTGTCCTGCACGCTTTTCACAAAATGCGAACTCCAGTCAGCGATCTGGCTGGCAAGCAGCCAGTTGGGGGCATATTCCTTCATGTCCGATGACGTGTTGATGACCCAGACCTCTTCCTCTTCCGCTACGGTCACAACCGACGGCGTGTCCTGGTAAAGGGAATAAATCACATCGGCCTGCTGCGCTTTGAGGGCGCGGGCGCTGTCTTGGGCCTTGGGGGGATCAAACCACGAGTTCAGCCAAACGACCTTGATCGTGACGTCCGGGTTCACTTCTTGCAAACCAAGGGCAAAGCCGTTGATCATGCCGATTACTTCGGGAATGGCAAAGGCGGCCACGATACCCACAGTGTCAGTCTCGGTGACGTCACCTGCGGCCATGCCAACCAAATAGCTGCTTTCGTAATTGCGGCTCTGGAAGTTGCCAAAGTTCGGGGCCAGCTTGTAGCCCGAGGCGTGAATGAATGTCATGTCCGGGTTCCGCTCGGCCAGCGCGATGCCGTCGTTCATGTACCCAAAAGATCCCAGCATGATCATATCAGCGCCCTGCGCCGCCATCTGGTTCATGATCCGGCCAGCATCCGGGCCCTCGGCCACGTTTTCCACAAAGACGGTTTCGACTTTGTCGCCAAACGCCTCTTCAATGGCCAGACGGCCAGCGTTCAGTTCCGCAGACCAGCCCACATCGGCAATCGGCGACGGGTACACAAACCCGATCTTCAGTTTGTCCTGGGCAGCAACAGGCAGCGCCGAAAATGCCGCCAGGGCGGCAGCCATAAGTGTCGTCGTTCTTTTGATCATCAGTTTCCCCTTTGGTGGTTGCGTCAAAGTTTGAATGTCGCCCCCAGGCTTGCTGGACTGTTGAGGCGAATAAACAACGTATTGCGCGAGATCAGCGCGAGCATGACAATCGTCACAAGGTACGGCAACGCGGACATCAGCTGACTGGACACATTTACACCCAGAGCTTGTATAGACAGTTCCAAAAGCGAAATTGAGCCAAAAAGATAGGCACCAAAGGCGACGCGCGGCACCATCCACGTGCCAAAAACGGTCAACGCCACCACGATCCAGCCCCGCCCGGCAATCATTCCTTCGGCCCATAGCGGGGTGTAGGCGGTGGACATGTAGGCCCCACCGATCCCGGCCATGGCCCCGCCAAATGCGACACAGCCCGCCCGGACCCACACCACTTTCAACCCCAGCGCGTGGGCGTTCTGCGGGTTCTCTCCCACGGCGCGGATCACAAGGCCCAGCTTTGTGCGGTTCAGCACATACCACGTCGCAAAGATCAGCAGAATGGACAGATACACCATCACATCCAGCTGAAAGAACATCGGACCAATCACCGGGATCTGGGCCAGAAACCCAAGCGGCAGATCGGGCACGCCCGGCAACGTCATACTCTCAAATTTTTTCCCGATGGCCGAGGACAGGCCAAGCCCCAGAATACCGATCGCCAAACCCGACGCCGTCTGGTTGGCACGAAAAACCAGCGTCAGCACCGCAAAGATCAGCGACAACAGCGCGCCCAGCACAGCGGCAGCCATAAATCCAACCGTGTAGGATCCCGAAACGGTTGCCGCGACAAACCCCATCGCCGCCCCCGTGGCCATCATGCCCTCGATCCCAAGGTTCAGCATGCCCGACTTTTCGGCCACCAACTCTCCCATTGCGGCAAAGATCAGCGCGGTGGCCGCAGCCAGCGTGCCGCTGACCATGAAGATAAGGACATCCATCAGCCCACCACCTCTCGGGTCCACCGCACGCGCATCGTCAGCAGCAGCGAACAGGCTAGGTAGGAGATTAACAAAATGCCTTGCAGGATATCCGTAACAGCATCAGGCACACCCACCGACAACAGGGCAAAGTCACCGCCCACATAGACGAGCGCCATGATGGCCGCCGCAAACAGGATGCCAATCGGGTTCAGCCCGCCCAGAACGGCCACGATAATGCCCGCATAACCATAGCCCGGCGACAGATTACGCTGAAGTTGTCCCAGCGGGCCTGCGACTTCGCCCACGCCCGCCAAACCGGCGGCACCACCCGACACCAAAAGAGCCACCCAAATGGCCCGCTTGGACGAGAAACCGGCGTAAAACGCAGCGCCCGACGCCAACCCACCCACCGACAGCTTGTAATTGGCAAAGCTGAAGCGCACGAAAATGGCGGCAATCACCGTGACGACCAACCCGATATAAAGCGAGGCATTGGCCCGCGTCCCGTCGATAATCAACGGGAATTTCGCCGACGATCCAAAGCTGATGGATTGAGGGAAATTGAACCCCATCGGATCCTTCAACGGTCCTGTCACAAGGTAATACAGCAGCTGCAGCGCCACGCTGGTCAGCATGAAGGTCACCAAAATTTCATTGGCGTTGAACTGCGTGCGCAAGAACGCGGCGATCCCGGCCCACGCCATCCCCGCCACCATACCCGCCAAAACCATGGCAGGCAGCAATAAGGGCGAAGACGTGCCATCAAACTGGATCGCCAGAACCGAGGCCGCAATCGCACCAAGGATCAGCTGCCCTTCAGCCCCGATGTTCCAGACCTGTGCGCGAAACCCGATGGCCAGCCCTTGTGCGATCAACAGCAAAGGGGCCATTTTTAACAGGACCTCTCCGATGCCGTAGGTGCTTTGCAGCGGCTCGATAAAGACCGCGCGCAGCCCCTTGAGGGGATTCACCCCATAGATCGCGAACAATACGGCACCGCACAGCGTCGTCATGATCAATGCCAGGGCCGCAACCTGCATCGGCACAAAAATCGAATTCATCTCGCGCGGTTCAAGCACCAGTTTAGGCATCTGCCGCCTCCAACGCATCAAAGGCGCCCGCCATGGCAAGGCCGATGTGATCAATATCCGTCTGACCAACCGCGACCGAGGCGGACAGCTGCCCACGAAACATCACCTGGATGCGGTCACAAATCTCCATCAGCTCTTCCAACTCTTCCGACACGATCAGGATCGCCACCCCCTGATCGCGCAGATCCAACAAACGCTGGCGAATGGCGGCCGCTGCCCCCACATCCACACCCCAAGTGGGTTGTTCCGCAATCAGGACCTTGGGGCCCAGTTCCATTTCTCGGCTCACGATGAACTTCTGCAAATTGCCGCCCGACAACGACGTGGCCGCCGCTTCGGGCCCGTCACAGCGGACATCCATGCGCCTGATCACCTCTTCGGCACGCGCGCGCCGTTTGGACAGGCGCAAGAACCCGCGCGACAAGATGCCGGAATGAAACGTGGTCAGCCCAACGTTTTCAGCCAGACTGTGGCCGGGCACAGCGCCCCGGCCCAGCCGTTCTTCGGGGATGAAATGCACACCCAGCCTGCGGCGCGCCTCGGGACCCGCAGCACCGATGGGCGCACCGTTCATTAAAATCGTGTCGCCCTGCGTCAACACTTCGCCTGCCAGGGCGCGGGTCAAACTGCCCTGCCCATTGCCAGACACGCCCGCAATTCCCAGGATCTGCCCCGCCCTCAGCGTCAGGTTGAGGTTGCTCAGCGTGGGCGCATAGGGGCTTTCGGGTGCCAGCGACATATCTGTGACCTGCATCACCTGCGCACCCGCCTTGGCCTCGGAACGCGGGGACATGGCCGCGACCTCTTGGCCGATCATAAGGCGCGTCAGGCTCTTGGCGCTCTCTTCCTTTGGGTTCACCACGCCCACAACGCGCCCCGCGCGCATGATCGTGGCGGTGTCACACAGCGCGCGGATTTCATCGAGCTTGTGCGAGATAAAGACAATCGCGATCCCTTCCGAGGCGAGGGTCTTCAGCGTCTCAAACAGTTTGACGATGCCTTGGGGCGGCAGAACCGAGGTCGGCTCGTCCAGAATAATCAGCTTGGGTTTTTGCAACACGCACCGCAGGATTTCGATGCGCTGACGCTCTCCCACGGTCAGCGTGTGCACATGCGCGCCCGGTTCGACGTCCAGACCAAAACGCGCGGACGCGTCCTTGATCCGCTGCGCCAGCTCTACCTTGGTTCCGGGCACCGCGAGCGAGATATTTTCGGTCACGGTCAGCGTTTCAAACAGCGAAAAATGCTGAAAAACCATACCAACCCCAAGACGGCGCGCTTCTGCGGGCGAGGCGATGTCAACAGCACGCCCTTCCCACTCCACGGTCCCGGAGTCGGGCTTGGTGACGCCATAGATCACTTTCATCAGCGTCGATTTCCCGGCACCGTTTTCGCCCAACACCGCATGAATACGGCTGGCCTCGACCCGGAAATCGACGTCGTCATTGGCAACAACGCGGCCATAGCTTTTGGTCACACCCAAGATGTTAAGGAGCGGTTCAGCCATCACTGCCTCGCGGCACTTCGTGTAAATAGTGGATGCCCGGCATCGCGACAAAGCCCGGCAAGGCGCGGATGGCATACAGCCAATTGCGGATCGCGGGGTAACCGTCGTGATCCAACCACGCATCCGGGCTCAGGGCGACATAGGGAAAACACGCAATATCCGCGATTGTCGGTGTGTCCCCCGCTATCCAAAGCCCGCCCTCAAACACCCGGTCACTCAGATGCAACTCAAGGGCGCGCAAATCGCGCGTTGCAGCCGCCTTTGCGGCCGGGCCATCCACGGGCCAGTTCAGCATATCATGCAGCCGCGCCTGCCCCGCGCTTTGGGTCAGCCTGCTGGCAAAGCCAAGCCATTCCTGCACCCGCGCACTAACGCCCGCATCGCCGCGCGGGCACCATGTTCCGGACGGGTCGTATTCGAGGGCAAGCCAGGTGAGCATCGCTTGCGTTTCACTCAGCACCATATCGCCAGCCGTCAGCACGGGCAGCGTCCCTGCGGGGTTCAACGCCAGCATTTCCGGGGCGCGGTGCGCCAGACCAGGATAGAAATCGACCGCGACCGTGTCGTACTCGACCCCCAACAGGGCCGCCATCAGCCGCACTTTGTAACAGTTCCCCGACAAGACGTAGTTATAAAGCGTAAACGTCATGCGGCGGTG
>JBCCBC010000019.1:0-18767 GCA_039814435.1 Pseudomonadota bacterium | reverse complement strand
TGCAAGATCGGCATCATGCCCGGCCACATCCACAAGCGTGGCTCGTGCGGTGTTGTGTCCCGTTCCGGCACTCTGACTTACGAGGCCGTCAAGCAGACCACCGATCTGGGCATCGGCCAATCCTCAGCCGTGGGTATTGGCGGTGATCCGATCAAGGGGACCGAGCATATCGACGTGCTTGAGATGTTCCTGGCGGATCCTGAGACGACAAGCATCATCATGATCGGTGAGATCGGTGGATCGGCCGAAGAAGACGCAGCACAGTTCCTTGCGGATGAGAAGAAGGCAGGCCGTTGGAAGCCCACAGCCGGTTTCATCGCTGGCCGCACCGCCCCTCCGGGTCGCCGCATGGGCCACGCGGGCGCGATTGTTGCCGGTGGCAAGGGCGGCGCCGAAGACAAGATCGAAGCCATGCGCGCCGCAGGCATCGTGGTGGCCGACAGCCCCGCGACGCTGGGTGAGGCGGTCATGGAAGCGATCGGATAGTCAGTAGCCCCACATGCTTCATCCCGACCATATCTTCTTGAAGTGCTTTTTTGATCGGCCTCTGGACCGGTTGAATTTGGCTGCCCTTGAAGAGGATCTGGCCGCATCAGGCATGCACGCGGTGCCCGACCACAACGAGATAGCCGCGTTTGAAGCGGCTGTCTCGGTTGCGAACGCGTTGGAGACAGAGTTGGAAGACTGGTCCGCTGACACGCCAACGATCAATCGGGTCGATGGCAATCGCCTGTCGGAGTTGTTTGACGAACTGGCCGCGGAAAACGGATTGAAGGGCAGGATTGGATACGCGCTGGACGGCGACGAAACCAATTTTCGCCTGTTCACGCGCCATGACGGGCAGGATGTGTTCTGCGTCTTGGACGATGGCAAAAGCTGGCAAGCCTTTATGTTCTTTGCCCAACCGCTGACGGCGGACATTGCCACGCAGGCAACGGCGGCAGGCGGGGACGTCGAAATCGTGCGCAGCGACTGTATCAACTACGTGCACGCCTTTCATGGTCCCCGGGAAAAACCCGTTCACTACGAAGACATGGCGCAGAGTGCCAATGCCCGTCCAAAACGGCTGGAGTCGTCTTGGAGCTACCTTGACTTTCACACTGTACCAGAGGGCTGGCCGTCACGTGACGCGCCCCTTTCGGCGTACATTTTCGCAGATCAATATTTTGGCCCAACCCGGGAGATGCCCCAATGACTGAACATTCCCCAAACGACCAATTCCATGCCTCGTCCTTCATGCAGGGGCACAATGCGGAATACCTCGAACAGATGTATGCCCGTTATGCCAACGATCCCGGCGCGGTCGACGAAAGCTGGCAGGCGTTCTTCAAGGCGATGGGCGACGACGAGGTCAGCGTCAAACGCGAGGCCGAGGGGCCAAGCTGGGCGCGCAGCGATTGGCCCCCGATGCCGGGCGATGATCTGACCCAAGCCCTGACAGGCGAGTGGGCCGCCCCCGCCGAAGTCAAAGGGGCGGGTGACAAGATCAAGGCCAAGGCCGCCGACACCGGCGTCACCGTCAGTGACGATCAGATCAAGCGCGCCGTGCTCGACAGTATCCGCGCCCTGATGATCATCCGCGCCTATCGCATCCGGGGCCATCTGGTGGCGGACCTTGATCCGCTGGGCATGCGCTCCACCGATCCGCATCCGGAACTGGATCCGAAATCCTATGGCTTTACCGAGGCTGACATGGATCGCCCGATCTTTATCGACAAGGTGCTGGGCCTGGATGTCGCATCGATGCGCGAGATCATTGATATCGTCAAACGCACTTATTGCGGGACATTTGCCCTGCAATACATGCACATCTCCAACCCCGAAGAGGCGGGCTGGCTGAAAGAGCGCATCGAAGGTTTGGGCAAGGAAATCCAGTTTTCCCGTGAAGGGCGCAAGGCGATCCTGAACAAGATGGTCGAGGCCGAGGGTTTTGAGAAATTCCTGCACGTCAAATACATGGGCACCAAACGGTTTGGTCTGGACGGCGGCGAAAGCCTGATCCCCGCGATGGAACAGATCATCAAGCGCGGCGGCGCGCTTGGCGTGCGCGATATCGTCATCGGCATGCCCCACCGCGGGCGTCTGTCTGTCCTCGCAAATGTGATGATGAAACCTTACAAGGCGATCTTTAACGAATTCCAGGCGGGTCATTCAAGCCCGAGGACGTCGATGGATCGGGCGATGTGAAGTATCACCTTGGTGCCTCGTCAGACCGCGAATTTGACGGCAATTCAGTGCACCTGTCACTCACTGCCAACCCGTCCCACCTTGAGGCGGTGAACCCGGTTGTGCTGGGCAAGGTGCGCGCCAAACAGGATCAGATCAAGGATTTCGACCGCACAAGCGCGATGCCCATCTTGCTGCACGGCGATGCCGCCTTTGCCGGGCAAGGGGTTGTGGCAGAGTGTTTCGCCCTGTCGGGCCTGCGCGGTCACAAGGCGGGCGGCACGATGCACATCGTGGTCAATAACCAGATCGGGTTTACCACCGCGCCGCACTTTTCGCGCTCAAGCCCTTATCCCACCGATAACGCGCTGGTGGTTGAAGCCCCCATTTTCCATGTGAACGGCGACGATCCAGAGGCTGTGGTCCATGCCGCCAAGGTCGCCACAGAGTTCCGCCAGAAGTTCGGCAAGGACGTGGTCATCGACATCTTCTGCTACCGCCGGTTTGGCCATAACGAGGGCGACGAGCCCATGTTCACCAATCCGATGATGTACAAGCGCATCAAGAAACACAAAACCACGCTGACCCTTTATACCGAACGGCTGGTGCGCGACGGGCTGATCCCCGAGGGCGAGATTGAGGACATGAAGGCCGCGTTTCAGGCCCGCATGAACGATGAGTTCGAGGCCGGCAAAGACTACAAACCCAACAAGGCCGATTGGCTGGACGGCAAGTGGTCGCATCTGGACAAGAACAAGGAAGATTACCAGCGCGGTGCGACCGCCATTGCGCCCGAAACCCTGGCCGATGTTGGCAAGGCGCTGACAACTGTTCCCGACGGCTTTCCCTTGCACAAGACCGTGGGGCGGCTTCTTGACTCCAAAAAGGCGATGTTTGACGCCGGCGAAGGGTTTGATTGGGCGACAGGCGAGGCGATTGCCTTTGGATCACTGCTCACCGAAGGGTTCCCTGTGCGCTTGGCCGGTCAGGACAGCACGCGCGGCACGTTCAGCCAACGCCATTCCGGCTTGATCAACCAGGACACCGAAGAACGGTACTATCCATTGAATGCGGTCCGCAAAGGGCAGGCGCAATACGAGGTCATCGACTCGATGCTGTCGGAATACGCGGTGCTCGGGTTTGAGTACGGCTATTCTCTGGCCGAACCCAACGCATTGACCCTGTGGGAAGCGCAGTTCGGCGACTTTGCCAACGGCGCGCAGATCATGTTTGACCAGTTCATCAGTTCCGGTGAATCCAAGTGGTTGCGCATGTCGGGCCTTGTTGTCCTGCTGCCCCACGGGTTCGAAGGGCAAGGCCCCGAACACTCGAGCGCCCGTCTGGAACGGTTCCTGCAGATGTGTGGCCAGGACAATTGGATCGTCGCCAATTGCACAACCCCGGCCAACTATTTCCACATCCTGCGCCGCCAGATCCACCGCGATTTCCGCAAGCCACTGATCCTGATGACGCCCAAGTCGCTGCTGCGCCACAAACTGGCCGTGTCCAAAGCCGAAGAGTTCACGACCGGCTCGTCCTTCCACCGCCTGATGTGGGATGACGCTCAACAGGGCAATTCGGACACCAAATTGGTGCCCGACGACAAGATCAAGCGCGTGGTGATGTGTTCGGGCAAGGTGTATTACGACCTGCTCGAAGAACGCGATGCCCGTGGGATCGATGATGTGTACTTGTTGCGCGTCGAACAGTTCTATCCCTTCCCTGCGCAGTCCGCGGTCAAAGAGCTCGAGCGGTTCAAGAAAGCCGAAGTTGTCTGGTGCCAGGAAGAACCCAAGAACCAGGGCGCATGGACGTTCATTGAACCCAACCTCGAATGGGTGCTGGGCCGGATCAAGGCCAAGCACACCCGCCCTGTATACGTCGGCCGCGCGACGTCTGCGTCACCTGCCACAGGGCTCGCCAGCCAGCACAAAGCACAACAAGCCGCTCTCGTCGACGAAGCGCTGACCATCAAAGGATAACACCATGACCACCGAAGTCCGCGTGCCCACATTGGGCGAAAGCGTCACCGAAGCCACCGTTGCCACCTGGTTCAAAAAACCCGGCGACAGTGTAGCGGTTGATGAAATGCTGTGCGAGTTGGAGACGGACAAGGTGACGGTCGAAGTGCCCTCGCCCGTGGCAGGCACGCTTGGCGATATCATTGCCGCCGAAGGGGATACCGTTGGCGTCGATGCGCTGTTGGCGACGATTGCCGAAGGCGGGGCGGCGGCGGCGGCTCCGGCTGCGCAGAGCGCGCCGCCGGAAGCTGCCCCTGCCCCAAGCGGCGACAGCGTGGACGTGATGGTCCCGACCTTGGGCGAAAGCGTCACCGAGGCGACCGTGAGCACATGGTTCAAGGCCGTTGGCGACAGTGTTGCGCAGGACGAAATGCTGTGTGAGTTGGAAACCGACAAAGTCAGCGTCGAGGTGCCAGCCCCTGCCGCCGGCGTCCTAGCCGAGATCACCGCACCCGAAGGGTCAACCGTGGATGCGACCGCGAAACTGGCGGTCATCTCGTCCTCGGGGGCCGCCCCGGCCGCCGCAGTCGAGGGCGATCCAGACCCAACAAGCAATTACCAGACGCCCCCCGCAGGCCAAGGCCGCAGTGATGTGGAAAACGCGCCTTCCGCGCAAAAGGCGATGGCCGAAGCGGGTTTGAGCGCGGATCAGGTCACAGGCACCGGCCGTGATGGCCGCGTGATGAAAGACGATGTCGCCAAAGCGGTTGCTGCCGTGAGCTCTGCCCCGGCGGCTGCGCCGACCGCGCCCGCCCCACGTGCCCCCGTTGCTGCTGACGACGCCGCACGCGAGGAACGGGTCAAGATGACCCGTTTGCGCCAGACCATCGCCAAACGTCTGAAAGACAGCCAGAACACCGCTGCCATGCTCACCACCTACAACGAAGTCGACATGACCGAGGTGATGGCCCTGCGCAACGAGTACAAAGACCTGTTCCTGAAAAAACACGGGGTCAAGCTGGGCTTTATGTCCTTCTTTACCAAGGCCTGTGTGCATGCGCTGCGCGAAGTGCCCGAAGTCAACGCAGAGATTGATGGCACGGACGTCGTTTACAAGAACTTCGTGCACATGGGCATCGCAGCGGGCACCCCGCAAGGCTTGGTTGTCCCGGTCATCCGCGACGCCGACGCGATGAGTTTTGCGGCCATCGAAAAAGCGATCGCCGAAAAGGGCGCGCGGGCGCGGGACGGCAAGCTCGGTATGGCAGAGATGCAGGGCGGAACGTTCACAATCTCGAACGGGGGTGTTTATGGATCGCTGATGAGCTCTCCGATCCTGAACCCTCCGCAGTCTGGTATCTTGGGGATGCACAAGATCCAGGATCGTCCGATGGCTATTGGCGGGCAGGTCGTGATTCGACCGATGATGTACCTTGCGCTGTCTTATGATCACCGGATCGTAGATGGCAAAGGAGCGGTGACGTTCCTAGTCCGGGTGAAAGAGGCTCTTGAGGATCCGCGGCGCTTGTTGATGGATCTGTAAAAAGGGGCAGCAACCCGATCCGCACAGGATCGCCAGCACCCAAAGAGGTGCCGCGCATCGGGTAACGGCCGAAACAGACACCTCGCCGAACTGGTGGGGGTAAAAGTAGGTTTTGACGTAGAAAGGACACGTCGCGATGAGCCCGGAACTCACCTATCTCACATATGCCGTGATCCTCTTGGTCGTGCATATGTTCGTCCAGGCCACATTCTCGGGGCTGTCCAAAGGCTTGGACTGGGCGATCGGATCCCAGGATGAGGCCCGCGACCCCAGTGTCGTTGCCGGACGCCTTGAACGGGCTCTTACCAACTATGTATACAACCTGGTCGCATTCGTGGCCTTGGCACTCACACTGCACGCAACCGGTCTTGGCACAGACAGCACGGCCCTTGGGGCGGCCATATGGTTTTGGGCGCGCGTCGCCTATGCGCCCGCATTCGCCAGCGGCATCCCATTCACACGCTCTGTTGCTTGGTTCGTCTCACTTGCAGGTCTTGCGCTCATGATCGTTCCACTTTTGGGATGACCGACCTTATGCATTTCTCTTGGCCAAAAATATCCCGGGGGACGGCGCACAGCGCCGGGGGGTTGGCCCCCTCCTCCACCTGACAAAAAGGACCTGACCCATGGCTTCTTACGACGTAATCATCATCGGCTCTGGCCCCGGCGGCTATGTCTGCGCAATCCGCTGTGCCCAGCAAGGCCTGAAAACAGCAGTAGTCGAAGGGCGCGATACATTGGGTGGAACATGCCTGAATGTCGGGTGCATCCCGTCCAAAGCGCTGCTGCACGCAAGCCATATGCTGCACGAAGCAGAACACAACTTTGCCGCGATGGGCCTCAAAGGCAAAAGCCCGTCAGTCGACTGGAAACAGATGCTGTCCTACAAAGAGGACACAATCGGCCAAAACACAAAGGGCGTCGAATTTCTGTTCAAAAAGAACAAGATCGACTGGCTCAAAGGGTGGGGCAGTATCCCAGAACCGGGCCGCGTGAAGGTCGGTGACGATGTGCACGAGGCAAAATCAATCATCATCGCATCAGGATCCGAAGCCGCAAGTCTGCCCGGCGTCGAGATCGACGAAAAGGTCGTCGTGACCTCAACCGGAGCATTGGAACTTGGCAAAATCCCCAAGAAAATGGTGGTGATTGGGGCCGGTGTAATCGGACTGGAACTTGGATCCGTCTACAGCCGCTTGGGCACAGATGTCGAAGTCATCGAATTCCTGGACGCGGTCACACCCGGAATGGACGCCGAAGTGCAACGCCAATTCCAGAAGCTCATGACCAAGCAAGGGCTGTCCTTTACCATGGGGGCAGCCGTTCAAAAGGTCGAAGCAAGCAAGACCAAAGCCAAGGTGACCTACACACTGCGCAGCGACAAAAGCGAACATGTTGTGGACGCTGATATCGTACTCGTCGCAACTGGGCGCAAACCGTTCACCGACGGCCTTGGCCTCGACAAAATCAACCTCGCACTGACACAGCGCGGACAGATCAAAGTGGATGCTCATTGGCAAACCAACGTGCCTGGCATCTACGCGATCGGCGATGTCATCGAAGGACCGATGCTTGCCCACAAGGCCGAAGACGAAGGCATGGCAGTGGCCGACACAATTGCCGGCAAGCATGGGCACGTCAACTACGGCGTCATTCCTGGCGTCATCTACACCCACCCCGAAGTTGCAAATGTCGGCGCAACCGAGGACGCGTTAAAAGAAGCGGCGCACGCGTACAAAGTTGGCAAATTCAGCTTTATGGGCAATGGCCGAGCCAAGGCAAACTTTGCCGCGGACGGGTTTGTGAAAATCCTGGCCGATGCAAAAACTGACCGTATCCTGGGCGCGCACATTATTGGCCCAAGCGCAGGCGATTTGATCCACGAAGTCTGTGTTGCCATGGAGTTTGGGGCGTCGGCCGAGGATTTGGCCCTGACCTGTCATGCACACCCCACCTATTCAGAAGCGGTGCGCGAAGCGGCGTTGGCCTGCGGCTTGGGACCGATTCACAGCTGATCGATCAACATCCGCTGAACAACACTCATGGTGCAGCGTTGCTGGCGCGCGCTGTACCAGAATTTGTCACAAATTCTGGGCCGTTTTCTGTGACAGAAAACGATCACCACATCGTACGGGCGGCGCGTTCAGCCCAAGCGGCGTCATACTCTGGCCCGCCCTCATCACCACTAGACGCTTCGGCCAGGATTTCGCCAACTGTCGGCAAACCAGCGGCATCATCGCGCGCCCAAAGATCCGCGCGCACAAACGCACGGGCACATTGTGTATAAACTTCGGAAATACGGATCATGATCACCGTTGCGGGCGTCCGCCCCTTTTGTTCGAAACGACCGCGCATCTGAACATCCGCCGTCAACCGCGCCGTGCCATTGACCCGCACAACAGTGTTTGACCCGGACACCAGAAACATCAACGACACCCGCCCGTCCTCAACGATGTTGCGCAGTGAATCGAGTCGATTGTTGCCACGCCAGTCCGGCATCGCCAGCGTCTGAGGGTCCAGTTGCAACACAACCGAGCCGTCATCCCCACGCGGACTGCCATCGGTGCCATTTGCGCCAACAGTCGTCAGCACCACAAACCGCGATTTGGCGATCCATGCCGCATAAAGCGGAGTCAGGTGATCCGCCACTTTGCGGATCGATGCCGCCCCCGGAACCCCGTAAAGCCCCTCAAGACTTGCGATGTCTTCAATGAATTCCATCCGGATCAAACCCTCCTTCTTGCATGAGCGCGTTGGATCGCGTCTCGACTACATCTTCGAGATGATCCAGAAATGCGTCCCGATCCATGCCCGGTTCAATGGCTGGCAGAAACTCTACAACCGCCAGCCCGGGTTTGCGCCACATCCCTTTGCGCGGCCAAAAGATGCCGACATTGATCGCCACAGGCACGCAAGGCTGCCCAAGCTGTTCGTATAGAACGCCCGTGCCGACTTTGTAGGGTGCTTTGACACCTGGCGCGACCCGCGTACCTTGGGAATAGATAATCAGCTGTCCGGGATCGGCACGCCCGGCTTCGACGTCGCTCACCATCTTGGCAATCGCGGCTCCGCGTTTGCCCCGTTCAACCGCCACACATTCGAGACGCTTGGCATAAAATCCGATGATCGGTGTCCACAGAATATCGCGTTTCATGATAAACTTGGCCTTTGGCAAGGCAGTGAAAATCATCATGATATCGAGAAACGACTGATGCTTGGCCGCAATCAGCACCTCGCCTTCGGGCACGTGCCCGCGCACCTCAGATCGTATGCCAACCATCCATCGCATGGTCCAAAACACGTAGCGGCTATAGGCCTTGCAGCAGGCGCGTGCGCCTTCTTTCTTGACCAATGCAATAGGAAGGTAAGCAAGTCCAAACACCAGCATCATCACGTACATCTGGATGATGAAGAGCACAGAGCGCACAGATTGGATCATGTCAGTGTCCTTAACGCGCGCCCGGCGGCAAACGCCGTGGCAAGCAGCGCCACACAGGCGCAAATGAAAGGCAGCAGAAGTGGAACAAGCCACCCGCCACCCTGATATCCGAGCCCCGTAAGAAATCCCGGTGCATCGCCGCCAGATGGCAGCAGCCAGACAGCGCCCAAGCCCAGCACGACCCCCACCGCAGACCCCACCAGTGCCCGCAACGTAAACCGCCGCACAAAAGCCTGCGCAATGTAGCGGTCGGTTGCCCCCACAAGACGCAGCACCGCAACCACTTGCGCGTTGGCCGCAAGGGCAGCGTTGGCGGCCAGCGTCACCATGGCGGCCACGGCCCCCAATATCAGCAGCGCCGCAGTCCATCCCAGCAATCGCAGGCGCGTTGCCGCCGACACAAGCGGTGCCCGCCAGCGCACGTGATCATCCAGGATCGCCCCCGGCACCTCGGCGGCCAAGCGCAGGCGCAGACCTGTCGCATCAAATCCCTGATCGCTCGCCACAATCTCGATCAACCGCGGCACAGGCAACGTATCCAGCGGCAAGTCCTGCCCGAACCAGGGCGCAAGCAACGCCTGCTGCTCGGCATCTGTCAGCGCGCGTGCACCGGCAATGCCGGGCGTGGTCGCCAGCACCTCAAGAGCCGCAGTGGTTTGCAAGGCGCGTTGGTCTTCGGGTGCCACAACGCGGATGGTGGCGGTGCGCGCCAACTCATCCCCCCATCGTTGCGCCAACCGCCCGCTTGCAAGCGAAAGCGCCAACGCAAACACAGCCAAAAATGCCATTGCACCGGATGCAAACAAGGTCAGTTGCGCGGTAAACCCTGTCGGCGGCACAACCCGGTCTGCATGGCGATCCCCGGCGAGAAGGGCGCGCACCGCGCCAAGATCAAACTTCACAAGTCTGCTCCTGCCAGTTGAACGCGCCGGTTGGAAATTCGCAGCACGCGGGCCTGCACCTGCGCCTTGGCCGCACGGATCAGGCTTAGGTCGTGGGTTGCGATCAGCACCGTCTTTCCCATCTTGTTCAGTTCCACCAGCAAGGTCAGCAGCCGCTGCGACATATCCCAATCGACGTTGCCCGTGGGCTCATCGGCGAGGACCACCTCTGGTGACATGATGACCGCGCGCGCAAGGGCTGCACGCTGACGTTCCCCACCTGAAAGTTCTGGTGGCAGCGCATCTGCGCGGCTCGTCAATCCCACCCACGACATCAGCTCGCCCAGATCTGGCCCCGCGGCTTCGGCGTGGCGCCCCGAGACTGTCAGGGGCAGCGCGATGTTGTCGCGTACCGGCAGATGATCCAGAAACTGCACGTCCTGGTGGACGACACCCACTTTGCGCCGCACCATCGCGATATCATCGCGTTCCAGCGCGCGCACGTCAGCCTCAAACAACCGCACATGTCCCGCAGTGGGCAATAAGGCCCCGTAACACAGTTTCAGCAGCGTTGTTTTGCCTGCCCCGGACGGACCCGTCAGGAAATGGAACGATCCCGGCGCGAGCTTGACGGAAATGTCCGACAGCAATTCGCCCCCGCCATAGCTATAGGCCACATTTTCCAGCTCTATCACGCCTGCCCCCGCCTCTTGGCACCTGTTGTGCCTCAGCATCATGCAGCTTTCAATCGATATGCCTGCCGCAGCTGCACGCAATTATGACTTTTCTGCCCTACGGCTACAACATATGGTAAGATTTAAAAAAGAGGCAGGACCACAGATGCGGCTGATTTGTCCCAATTGTGACGCACAATATGAGGTTGTGGATGATGTTATCCCAACCGAAGGTCGAGACGTGCAATGCTCCAACTGCGGACAGACGTGGTTTCAGCACCATCCCGAGCACATGCCCGCCACCGAAGAAGCGGACGATGTGGGTGCCGACCTGGCCCCGGACACCCCCGCCGAAGACAGCGACGAAGAACAGGCCCCCACCCCGGAACCTCAGCGCCGTGAGCTTGATCCGGCTGTCGCAGACATTTTGCGCCAAGAGGCTGAACTCGAAACCCAAGCGCGCGAACAGGCGGCCGAAGGGCTGGAAAGTCAGCCGGATTTGGGTTTGGAGGATGCAACCGAGACGGATGCCGACCGCCGCGCCCGCGAGGCCCGCGAACGCATGGCCCGCATGCGGGGGGAGGAGACCGCGCCTGCCCAAGTTTCCGAGGCTGCGGCAACCGCCGCTGCAATAGGGTCACGGCGCGATCTGCTGCCCGATATCGAAGAGATCAATTCCACTTTGCGCTCCACCAGTGACCGGCAGTCGGGCAGCGCCGCTGACGGCCAGGATGACGCGGCTGCGGTGCGGGCCCCGCGCAAGTCGGGGTTTCGGCGCGGGTTTTTCCTGATGATCTTTCTTGCCCTGATCCTTGGCGCAATTTACGTCTTTGCGCCGCAGATTGCCCAGGCGGTGCCGCAGGTTGATCCCTACCTGAGCGCCTTTGTGGCGCAGGTCGATGCGGGCCGCACATGGCTTGATGGGCAGATCACCGCATTACTCACGTGGTTGGATGCAACCGCATCCCAAGGCAGCGAGTCCCAGTAAGCGCCGCGCCAGATCGCAGGCCTTTGCCGGATCAGAAGCGATCCAGCAGCCGCTTCAGGTAATCCAGTTCGACGTCAGGGCGTTCTCCGTCCCCAGAGCGGCGGCGAATTTCGTCCAGCAGATCACGCGCCCGGCGATAAACATCTTCTCCTTGCAGCAGCCCCTCTTCGGTGCCGACAGATCCGTTTGAACCGGGATCGCGGCCCAGCGGGTCACGGGCATCTGCGCGGCGATCCGCATCAGCCATACCCTGCCCCTGTTGGCCATTTTGCGCCTCTTGCTGCATGGCTTCGCCCAAAGCGCGCATGCCTTCGCGCAGGGCTTCCATGGCTTGGGACTGATTGTCGATGGCTTCGGCAAAATCTTCGTTTCGCAGCGCCTGTTCGGCACCGTCCATGGCGCGCCCGGCCCGATCAAGCGCATCGCGGGCGGCGTCACCTTCGGGTGTGCCGGCCCCTGGCAGGCTGCCTTGCTGGCGGCGCAACTCATCACGCAACGCCTGTTGGCGGTCAGCCAACGAACCGTCGCCTTGCCCTTGCCCGTCGGCTTGCTGATCGCCGTCGCCACCGCTTTGGCCGTCGCTTTCTTCACCCTGGCCTTCGCCGCCTTGGCTGTGTTGATTGCCACGGCCCTGGCCGCCATTGCGCCCCTCGTTGCCTTGGCTTTCGCCGGCTTGGGCGTTCGGGTTGAACTGTTCCTGCAGATCACGGAACGCCTGATCACTCAGACCCTGCTGTTCGCGCAGCGTCTCGGACAGCCCTTCCATGGCCTGTTCGCCAGGGCTTTGACCGCCCTGCCCTTCGCCTTGGGTCACGCGCATGTTTTCAAGCATTTCTTGTAGCTCTTGCAACGCCTGTTCGGCTTCGGCCATGCGGCCCTGTTCCATCAGTTCCTGAATGCGGTCCATCATGCGTTGCAGATCGTCTTGGTTCATCTGCATCTGGTTTTGGTTGCTGGACTGGCGGTTTTCTTCGTTTGCGTCGCTATCCAGCTCGGCCTGACGCGACAGTTGGCGCATGTAGTCATCGGTGGCACGGCGCAATTCACGCATCAACTCGGCGATCTCCGCCTCGCTCGCCCCGTCGCGCATTGCCTGGTTCAATCGTTCCTTGGCGCGCCGCAGTCGTTCAAGCGCATCGCTCAGGTCGCCCTCTTCGATACCAAGGGCGAGATCCCAGAGATCGCGCGCCACATCCTCTTGTTGATCTTCAGTCAAACCGTAACTTGCCAGCGTTTCAAGCCGGGTGATCGCGCGGCGCAGGCGCATTTGGTCGACTTCCTTGCGAAACACCTCGTCGGGGCGGTGGGACACAGCACGCAGGACTTGTGCAACGCGCGCAGCATTGTCGCGCGCCCACAGCAGATCGCGGCGCTGTTCGATCACGGCCGCCGCGAGCGGATCAAAGAACCGCCGACCTGGCAGGATCATCGCGCGCGGTTCGGATTCTGACTGCTGTTCAGCAGCATCAAGAACGCTCAGCACCACTTTCACCGGTAAATTCGCCCAAGGGTGCTCTGAAAAATCCTCGATTAGGCTTTCTTCGAATTGTGTGCGATCCCCGGTGATCGGCATCGGCAAGGACGCCGTCAGTTCGGGGCGCGCGTCGGGCTGGATCGCCAGCCCGTGCCGCCGATCAACGGCATCAAGGTCGAGGACAAAGCGCGCTTCGCCTGCTTCGACGCCGTAGTCGTCGGTGGCTTGGTAGGGCAGTGACATTTCGCCAAGGGCGTCGGATTCGGGTCCGTTGAGTATTGCGACTGCCGGGGCAGCGTCAGGCAGCACGGCCACCGACCATGTGCGCCCTCCGGGACCGTTGATCGCGATTTCGCCCGATTGGACGACCGTGAAATCCTGTTCGGATGCTGAGGCGGGCGTCACCTCTCCGATCCGACCGGACACGGTTTCGGCCACGGTCAACGCGCCAACCTCACCATAAAGGCGCAAGGTGATGAGACTGCCGGCAGGCACCTCCAATGCGCCCTCGGCAATGTCGTTCAGATAAATTGTGGGCCGACCGGTATAGCGCGGGCTTTCGGCCCACCCTTCCCACACCGGACCAGTGGCAAGGGCGTCGCCCGCGCCCGGCGTCATGGTCGTGACCGACCCGACGCGCCAGATCGACCCAAAGATCAACGCAACCGCAAAGACCAAGGCCGCCACATACCGCAAGGCATAGGGGTCGCGGCGCGCAATGCGCAGGTTGGCGGGAACCGCCTTTGCCCAAGCGGCGCGTTCAGCCATGCGCGCCTGGTGTGCCCGCCAGACAGCCGTCGACGCGGCGTCCGCTTCACCGACGGCTTGGGTGTCTATCAACGCCTGAATGGGACGCCCGGGTAGCGTTTCATCAAGCCGCACAAGCGCCGCTGTGCGGGTCGGCAACCGGAATGTGCGAAATGCGTAAAACAGTGTCACAGCAAGTGCGACCACAGCGATCACAGCCGCGCCCCACACCACCTCGACCACAACGCTGTCTTGCAGTCCCAACATTAGAACAGCCAAAACCGCCAGCACGACGGTCGCCAACGGCCAGGTCGCCTGCCACAGCGCCTCGGCAAACATACCGGCGCGCGTGAATGCAAGCGGCCAGCGCACAGCGCTCAGCCCGCGGCGCACGTCATGTCTGGAGAAGTTGGCCATATCATCGCGTCCCATACCGGCGGCGCGGCGCACCATAGCGCCAAAAGCCTGTCATGACCGTAAACGGATCACAGCCACTCGGGAATGGTATCTCGATTTATGATTTCGTCAAAGGTCGGACGTGGGCGGATCACCGCGTATTGATCGCCATTGACCAAAACTTCGGGAATGAGGGGCCGCGTGTTGTACTCACTGCTCATTACTGCGCCATATGCGCCCGCAGAACGGAACGCCACAAGGTCACCCGCATCCAGCGGCGGCATCATCCGCTGCTTGGCAAAAGTGTCACCAGATTCGCAAACCGGCCCGACAATGTCATACGGCACCTGTTCAGTGCCCGCCGCAGGTTCGACGACAGGGATGATATCGTGATAAGCTTCGTACATGGCGGGGCGGATCAGATCGTTCATCGCCCCGTCCAGGATCAGGAAATCGCGCCCCTCGCCGGATTTGACATAGATCACCTCGGCGACCATGACCCCGGCATTCCCGGCGATCAGGCGACCGGGCTCAATCTCGATCTCGCAGCCCAGATGACCGACCGTGCGTTCAACCAATTTGCCATAGTCAGTGGGCAGCGGCGGTGCATCGTTCGTGCGGGCGTAAGGGATCCCCAGACCGCCCCCCAGATCGAGCCGTTTGATCGTGTGGCCGTCAGCGCGCAGTTGTTCGGTCAGCTCAGCCACTTTTTGATAGGCGAGTTCGAACGGAGCCAAGTCGGTGAGTTGCGAGCCGATATGCACATCGATTCCGATGACGTCGATATGCGCCATCGCACCGGCCATGGCATAGACCTCGCGGGCGCGCGCAATCGGGATGCCAAATTTGTTTTCCGACTTGCCCGTCGCAATTTTGGCGTGGGTTTTGGCGTCCACGTCCGGGTTCACGCGGATCGTGATGGGGGCCACGACACCCACCTCGCCAGCGACGCGGTTCAGCACTTCCATCTCAGGCTCGGATTCGACGTTGAACTGGCGGATACCACCTTTCAGGGCCATCGCAATTTCGTCGGCCGTTTTGCCCACACCGGAAAACACGATCTTGTCGCCCGGCACGCCAGCGGCCTTGGCGCGCATGTATTCACCGCCCGACACCACATCCATACCCGCGCCCGCTTGCGCCAATGTCTTGAGGATCGCCTGATTGCTGGCCGCCTTCATGGCGTAGCAGACCAGATGGTCCATGCCAGACAGCGCCTCGTCAAACAGGGTGAAGTGGCGCAGCAATGTGGCTGTGGAATAGACGTAGAACGGCGTGCCAACCGCAGCCGCAATGTCGGCCAGCGGAACGTCTTCGGCGTAAAGAGCGCCATCACGATAGAGAAAATGGTCCATTACCCGCCCTTAGCGGTGACACCGCGACAGTTCAATGGTTCAGCTCACTGGGCGCGAGCGCAAAAACAGGTAAAGCGGCAGCCCGCAGCTCACCCCGATGCAGAACGTCGCAGGGATTGCAATCAGCGCCAGCCAATTGCGGCGCACGGATACTTCGGAGATAATCCAGATGGTGAGCGCCAACGCCGCAATTGTCAGATCCCAGACCAGTCCGCTGGTCGCGTCATTGACATGCCACGCATCCACCATCGCCATGATGTCGTACCCATTGGCGTTAAACCAACGCACAAAATAGATCATCGGGTGGATGGATCCCCAAATCGCCAACCCCAGGTACAAAGCACGGATAGGAGCCATCAATCAGAAAATCCCAACACCAACGGAAAGCGGGCCTTTTCTGACCCCGATTGTACCGCCGGCATTGATACCGCCAGAGCCAATCCCGACGCTGACTGCGCCGGTGGGTTGTACCGGTTCGCCATCCACGCCGCACGCAGCAAGTGCGACAATGGCCAACAGGCAAAAGGCTCGGGTCATCATGTCAGCTGCTCCTTCCAGCGCGCGATTTGGAGACGGACCTGTGCAGGTGCCGTTCCCCCGTAAGATGTACGCGACGCAACAGAATTTTCCACACTCAAAACGGTAAACACATCTTCAGTGATGCCATTATGCGCGGTTTTCATCTGTTCCAGCGTCAAATCGGGCAAATCGCAGCCCTGTTCTTCGGCAAGTGCGACGAGGGTGCCCGTAATATGATGCGCATCGCGGAATGGCAGGCCCAGCATGCGCACCAACCAGTCGGCCAGATCAGTTGCTGTGGAAAACCCAGACCCGGCTGCGGCGGACAGGCTATCGCGATTGGCCGTCATGTCGCGCACCATCCCGTCCATCGCCGCCAGCGCCAGCATCCAGTTGTCTGCGGCGTCAAACACCTGTTCCTTGTCTTCTTGCATATCCTTTGAGTAGGTCAGCGGCAGGCCCTTCATCACCATCATCAAGCCTGTGTTCGCGCCAAAGATGCGCCCGACTTTGGCGCGGATCAGCTCAGCGGCATCCGGGTTCTTTTTCTGCGGCATGATTGAAGAACCGGTCGAAAACCGATCCGACAGCGTGACAAACCGGAACTGGGCGGAGGACCAGATCACCAGCTCTTCGGCAAAGCGGGACAGGTGCATAGCGCAAATGCTCGCCGCGTTCAGGAATTCGAGGGCAAAGTCGCGGTCACTGACCGCATCCAGGCTGTTGGCAGCGGGGCGGTCAAAGCCCAGCGCCTCGGCTGTCATGTGTCGATCGATGGGGAAACTGGTGCCTGCCAGTGCGGCGGCCCCCAAAGGAGACTCGTTCATACGGACCCGCGCATCCCGCACCCGGGACAGATCGCGCCCAAACATCTCGACATAGGCCATCATATGGTGACCCCATGTGACGGGTTGTGCCGTTTGCAGGTGGGTAAAGCCCGGCATGACCCAATCCGCGCCCGCATCGGCCTGATCCAACAGGGCAGAGATCAGGGACAGCAACGCGCTTTCTGCCGCATCAAGTTGATCGCGCACCCACAGTTTGAAATCTGTCGCCACCTGGTCATTGCGCGACCGCCCGGTGTGGAGGCGTCCCGCCGGTTCGCCGATCAAATCTTTCAGCCGTGCCTCAACATTCATATGAATGTCTTCCAAAGCGGTGGAAAATTGGAACGTGCCGCCTTCAATCTCTGACAAGACCGTGAGCAGGCCTTTCCGTATGGCCTCGACATCCTTATCACTCAGGATGCCCGTGCTGCCCAACATGGCGGCATGAGCGCGCGAACCTGCAATATCCTGGGACGCCATGCGCTGGTCAAATCCGATAGAGGCGTTGATGGCCTCCATGATCGCATCTGGGCCAGCGGCAAAGCGTCCGCCCCACATCTGGTTGGATTGGGCATTTGCGGGTGTGTCGGTCATGGCGTTGCCCACTTCGAGGACTAAAGATGAAAAGAATTGTTGTTGCTGCCCTCTACATGGCCCTGACCTTGGGCGCAATTCCCGGGCAGGCCGACACCAGCGCGGCTGAGGCGCTGCGCAGCGGTGATATGAAAAAACTGATCTTTCATGGCACACCCAAAGCTGTGTCAGATTTGCCTTACGATCTGGCGGATGGGGCCGGGACTGGCTCCCTCGCTGACTACCAAGGGAAATATGTGCTGTTGAATTTCTGGGCGACGTGGTGTGCGCCGTGTCGCCATGAGATGCCGATGCTTTCAGACCTCCAGACCGAGCTGGGCGGGGACGCTTTCGAGGTGGTGACCATTGCCACAGGTCGCAACAACCCGGCAGCCATTGTGAAATTCTTTGGCGATATTGGTGTGGACAACCTGCCCCGGCATCAGGATCCAAAGCAAAAACTGGCGGCCCAAATGGGGATCTTTGGGTTACCGATCACGGTTTTGATTGACCCGGACGGCAAAGAGATCGCGCGGCTGCGCGGCGATGCGGATTGGTCATCTGACAGTGCCAAAGCGGTGATCTCGGAAGTGATCAAAACTGGCGGCAGCTGAACCGCATTTCAACTTTTCGGCCCGATGCACTCCGATCCGCTTCCGGCCAAAGATGCAAACGCGCCGGGCATGTGACAGGCGTTTTTTGAAGTCAAAAAACGGCCCGGAATTTTCCTTAAAATTCCGGTTCCGTCATGCTGCGTGGTTGAGTATCGCCGCTTCCGTCGCACTGAGATTGCGCCGGGCATAGGTTCCGTATGTGTGGGGGTCGTATTCCAAATCTGGCAGGTGCCCCAACAGCCGCGCGCGGTCCTCATCGCGGAGCGTTGAAAGTGCTGCGTTGGCTGGATGAAAGCTTTCGGTTTCGATCCCGTTGGCACGAATAATCTCGTGACGCGGCAGCAACAGATGCACATACGTGACCTGCCGCACCTTCAAATCGACAGTGATTGTGCTGCCGTTGATCAAGTCTTTGGCCGCGACCAGAACCTCGGATGTGTTGAACAAGTCTTGTGCCACGCGCCCGTTGATCACCATCCGGTGTTCCGGCGACACCAGCAACTCCTGATCCGGTTGGTCAATCCCGAACGCACCAGTCGATATGCGGATAGGACGCAGTCGTGGCATCGCAAAAAGGCGCGCGCCAGTCATCCGCCGGCTGCCCACCCAC
>JBCCBC010000147.1:0-7485 GCA_039814435.1 Pseudomonadota bacterium | reverse complement strand
GGATTTGCGCGCAGCCGTTGCACATACCGATATCGATCCGCTTGCACTGGCCAAGACGTTTGGCGTTTCTGTTGCATGTATGATGCGCAGGCTTGCGTCAGCGGCGGATATGCAATGTGGTCTTGTGGTTGCGGACCGGGCCGGGAGCCTGTTGTTTCGCAAGGCTGTCCCGGGTTTTGTGATCCCGCGCTATGGCTCTGCGTGCCCGCGTTGGCCGCTGTTTCAGGCCCTGAGCCAACCGGGGCAGGTTCTGTATCACCGCATCCAGATGGCAGGCCGCGCGGATGCTGTTTTTGACTGTTTCGCCACCGCAGAGCCGATGGGGCCGACCACGCTCAACACCGCGCCGCTGATGGAGGCCACGATGTTGATTGTCCCGGTTGCAAGTGCGGCCCACGGGGTGGGCGATCGCGGCACTGAAATGGGGGCGGCGTGCCGCATTTGTTCGGTGGGCGGATGTCCGGGCCGCCGCGAGCCATCGATCTTGAGCGATGGGTTCTGAGCCTTTTGACAGGTGGCTGAAAACCGCACATAGTTCGACAGCGTCGCAGATAGGCTCAAGGCCACAACGTGATGCGATCAGGGGAGGAGCGTCAGGCATGGGCAAACATGTTCTACTCGTCGAGGACGAGGTGAATATTCTTGAAGCCATTCGTTTTTTGCTAAGCCGGGAGGGTTGGCAGGTGGATACGCATTCAGATGGGGCCACGGCCGTGGAAAAGATCCAATCGATGCGCCCTGATCTGGTGGTGCTGGATTACATGCTGCCTGGCAAAAACGGACTGGATATTCTGACCGAGTTGCGGGAGAATCCCGATTTCGCGCGTTTGCCTGTTTTGATGTTGACCGCCCGCGGCCAAAGCCGCGACCGCGAGCAGGCGGAAAAGGCGGGTGTCAGCCGGTTCATGACAAAGCCGTTTTCCAATACCGAAGTGATGACGGCTGTGCGCGATCTGGTGCAACTGGCCCAATGAGTGATCCGCGCCAGCCCCCGGTGTTTCTTGAGCGGCGCAGCTATCGCCGCCGCAGGATGATGGATGCGCTGCGCATATTGCCGGTTGTTGGTGTGATGCTGTGGTTGCTGCCGGTGTTTTGGCCCACGGCTGCGGATGGCCCGGATGCCCCGGCCCCTTTGGCGATGTCCAATGCTGTCATTTACGTGTTTGCGGTTTGGGTTGGGCTGATCGCGGCTGCGTTTGCGCTGTGGTATGTGTTGGGCTCAAAGAGCGGCGAAGGTGAGGACACCGGCCGCGAGGCGGGCTGATGGCATCCGTCAACCAACTGATCGGCGTCAGCCTTGGCTATGTCGTCTTTCTGTTCGCCATCGCCTTTTTTGCAGAGCGTGCGGCCGTGCGTGGCAACGGTGGCTGGTTGCGATCCCCGCTTGTGTATACCCTGTCTTTGTCGATTTACTGCACCGCCTGGACGTTTTACGGGGCCGTCGGATATGCCGCCCGGTCGGGCATGGAGTTTGTGACCATCTACCTTGGTCCAAGTCTTGTCATGATCGGCTGGTGGTGGGCCTTGCGCAAGTTGGTCCGCATTGGCCGCGCGCATCGTGCCACATCTGTTGCTGACCTGATTTCGGCCCGCTACGGCAAGTCCAACCTGCTTGCCATTGTCGTCACCGTCATGGCCGTGATCGGTGTGACCCCCTACATCGCCTTGCAATTGCAGTCGGTGACCTTGTCCCTGTCCATCTTTTCGGGTCCCGAGGGGGCGGGCAGCCTGAACCAGCTGGTGGCGGGCTTTTGGGTCGCTTTTGGCCTTGCGATATTTACCGTCCTGTTCGGCACCCGCAATCTGAACGCAAACGAGCGTCATGACGGTGTGGTCATTGCCATCGCGGTCGAAGCTATCGTCAAGCTCGTCGCCCTGCTTGCCGTCGGTGTCTTTGTGGTGTGGGGCATTGCGGGTGGCATTGGCCCGATGATGGAGCGTATCGACGCCTCGCCCATTGGCGAGTGGAACATGGATCGCAGTCGCTGGGTGGCTCTGACGGCCCTGTCCGCTGCTGCCTTTCTTGCGCTGCCGCGGATGTTTCAGGTCATGGTTGTCGAAAACGAAGATGAGCGGCATCTGCAGATCGCAAGCTGGGCCTTTCCTGTCTATCTGATGCTGATGAGCCTGTTTGTCGTGCCCATCGCTGTCATCGGTCTTGATCTGATGCCAGCCGGCGCGAATCCGGATTTGTTTGTCCTGACTGTTCCGCTGGCCGAAGGGCGCGTGGGTCTGGCGACCTTGAGTTTTCTGGGCGGGTTTTCGTCCGCCACTTCCATGGTGATTGTCGCCACGCTGGCCCTGTCGACGATGGTGTCAAACCATGTGGTGATGCCCGTCTGGCTGAGCACCCAAGCGGAAGGCGCGCAGGTGTCAGGAGATGTGCGCAACGTCGTGATCCTGTCACGCCGCGCATCGATTTTGATGATCATCGGCCTTGGGTACCTGTACTACCGGTTTTCCGGCGGTGGGTCGGCACTGGCGGCGATGGGCTTGATCTCATTCGCTGGGGTGGCGCAGTTTTTGCCCGCCATGATGGGTGGCATCTTTTGGCGCGGTGCGACGCGCTGGGGGGCGTTGGCGGGTCTGGTCGTTGGATTTGCGGTCTGGGTGTTCTGTTCGCTGTTGCCAAGTTTCGGGCCCGGTGCGGTGCTGAGCGTTGCGACCTTTGACAACGGTTTGTGGGGGCTGGCGTGGCTGCGCCCGCAAGCGTTGTTCGGGATCGGCGGGATTGACCCGACGGTTCACGCGATTGCGTGGTCGCTGACCTTGAACACGTTGACCTTTGTTCTTGTGTCGCTGTTCACGTTTCCCGGCCCACTGGAGCGGTTGCAGGGCGCGCAGTTTGTGAACGTGTTTGACCATTCGACACAAGCGCGCGGGTGGGACGCGGCCCTTGCCACGTCCGAAGACCTGATGGTCATGACCCAGCGGATCCTGGGTGCCAACGAAGCGTTGCAGATGTTTCGCGCCGAGGCGCGGCGCCAGGGCTTGCAAGAACATTTGCCCGAACCGACGCCCGCGTTCCTTCAGCAGCTGGAACGGGAATTGGCCGGATCTGTGGGGGCCGCGACGGCGCATGCCATGATCAGCCAGTTGGTTGGGGGCGCATCTGTGTCGGTGCAGGATCTGATGGCCGTTGCCGACGAATCCGCGCAAATCCTTGAGTATTCCAACCAACTCGAGGCCAAATCGAACGAGTTGGGACGCACGGCCGGTCAATTGCGCGAAGCCAATGAAAAGCTGACCGCCTTGTCCGTTCAAAAGGACGCGTTTCTGAGCCAGATCAGTCACGAACTGCGCACGCCAATGACCTCTATCCGCTCGTTTTCCGAGATCCTCCGAGATACGGAAGGGCTGGGGCATGTGGAAAAGACCAAATACGCGTCGATCATTCATGGCGAGGCGATCCGCTTGACCCGCCTGTTGGACGACTTGCTGGATTTGAGCGTTCTGGAAAACGGTCAGGTCAGCCTCAACCTTGAAAGCGGGACGTTGAGAGACGTGTTGGACAAGGCCATTTTGACCGCGCAGGCCAGCGGCACACGGACCATCGACATTCAGCGCCGCCATTTGGATGAGACGGTGGACCTGTCGACCGATCTGGATCGCTTGACGCAGGTGTTTATCAATCTGATCACCAATGCGCAGAAATACTGCAAATCAGATCACCCCAAACTGGTGATCGAAGTGCAAAGCGACGCAGATGGCGTTGCCGTGATGTTTTCCGACAATGGCACGCCCATTCCGTCTGGCGCGCGCACTCTGATCTTTGAGAAATTTGCCAGAATTGACGACCGGGATGGGTCTGGCGCGGGCCTTGGCCTTGCGATTTGTCGCGAGATCATGACGCGGCTTGGGGGTGACGTATCCTTTGTCGCCGAACCGTCGGGGAACTCGTTTATCGTTCATCTTCCGCGCAGAGCGGCCCTGGCGGCGCAGTAAAAGCGACGTAAAAACGTGCATGTAGGGTGATCTGTAAAGTGGTTGGTAACCCCTCGCCGCTAGGTGTTCAGGTGCAGTGACGGGCCAGAATGGCGGCGAAGGCTATGAGCGAGACCACATCAGACAGCGTTTTGGGGCGCATTGCGGCGGCTGGCCGTGATGAGCGCAAAGCGCGTGCGATGACGTTGCCAAAGGCGTTGCGCGTCACGCTTGCCAAAGTGGCCGAAGCGTTGATGGAATTGCCGATGGCTGTGATTGGCGTCGTTGTGCAGGATCTTGACGGGGATCGTGTTGAAGAGGTGCTTGATGACGCATCATTGCTGATGTTGCTGGATGGGCCGGCGCGATGTGTCGGGGCGGCCATACTCGACCCGGTTGTGGTTGGGGGACTGATCCAGCAGCAGACGATTGGAACAGTACGCCCGGCTGACGGCGGCCCGCGAACCATGACGCGCACGGATGCCGCAATTTGCGCGCCGGTCATCGATGCCCTGATCGAACGGGCGGCGAAAATCCTTGATGATCCCGCCGACAAGGTTCTGATCGAGGGCTTTCAATTCGGGGCCAAAGCGGAGGATGCCCGCACGCTGAGCCTGTCATTGGATGCTGCCGACTATTGCCAGATCAAACTGACCGTGGATGTGTCGCGGGGCGCGCGCCAGGGCGAGATGACTTTCATTTTTCCCAAGCCAGAAGCACGCGTGGACATCCACGACGATGACGATGATGCGCAAGACGATGTCGTGTCAGGGGCGCATGATATGGCATCTACCGTGATGGGATTGAATGCGGATCTGAACATGGTCGTGTGCCATCTGAACATGCCGCTGCATGCGGTCCGCGACTTGCAGGTGGGTCAGGAACTGGCGCTTGCCCCTGGGCATTTTCCTTCGGTTCAGATCACAACGCGCACGGGGCGTGTTGTCGGGCGCGGCGTTGTTGGGCAGGTTGACGGCACGCGCGCTGTCAAACCGCAACGCAAGCCATTGCACGCGTCTCAGCCCCTCAGGCGCGTCAGCGACGAGGCGATGGTTGATATGCCCGATGTCGAAGAGTTTCAGACGGCGCGCCGCCGCTCGGACGAGGTTGAGCCAGATGACGTGACCGAAGAGGAGCTGGAAGCCGCGATGCAAGCCCTCGAAGAGGTATCGAACCTGCCCGCAGTAAGCGATCATGCACCCCCATCGCTGATTAAGGACACTGTCAGCGACATTGACCTGCCTGATTTAGACGATCTGCCAGACCTTGCCGATTTGCCCGATCTTGCCGACTTGCCCGATCTGGCCGCGAATGCGGGTTAGGGCGACTTGCTTGCCGCGATCGCATCCAGGGTCGGGCGCAAGTTCCCCAGATCATATCCACCCGCACGTGCCGCGGCGAGAATGTCGTCCGTTGCCATGTCGCCCGCCTGACCGAAACACCACACCACTGTTGAACGTGTACCGGACGCGCAATAGGCCAGAACGGGACCGTTTGCATCCGCAGCGTGCGACATTTGCAGGGCGACGTTTTGCGGCGTCATGGTTTGGTGGGTCAGTGCGAGGCGCACAAACACGAGACCGGCTGCGTGCGCGGCTGCTTCGAGAGCATCTGCTTGCAGCGGGGCGGGCACTTCTTCGTCGGGGCGGTTGCAAATGACGGTGGTGATCCCCGCGGCGGCAATGTCGCCCATGTCGGCTGGGTCGATTTGCGGGGCCACGAAATAGGTCGGGGTGATTTGTCTGATATCCATGGGCACAGAGTTATTGGCCCGCGCGCGCGCTGTCCAGCGCACGTCGCATCGGTGGGACTGCAAACATGCCTGCGAGCATTGCCATGAGGAACGCTGCGCCTGGCCAGCCGCCATAGCTGATCGACGCCAGTGCAGGTCCCGGGCACAGCCCGACAAGACCCCAGCCAACCCCAAACAGCACAGACCCTGCCACCAGTGGTCGCGTGATCTCTTGTGTGGGCTGCGCAGGAAACGCGCCCCCTGTCAGCGGTGTCCGTTTTCGGGTCAGCCGCCACGCCAGCACCATAGGCAGGATCGCACCCCCCATGACAAATGCGAGGGTAGGGTCCCACGCCCCTGCGACATCCAGAAAACCGCGCACCCGCGCCGTGTCCGTCATGCCCGAGATGTGCAGGCCCGCGCCAAACAGCGCACCGCTTGCCAGTGCAATGGCCCCCCGCATCACAGGCTCAACCCCAACCGCAAGGCTGTGACCGTCACCGCCCCTGCGCCGATATAGGCCAAGGTCGCCACCAGCCCCCGCACGGAAAACCGTGACAGGCCGCACACTCCGTGTCCGGACGTACATCCATTTGCAAAGCGCGTTCCAACGCCAACCGCGAGCCCGCCGAGGATCAACAGCCAGGGCGTCGACGTGGCTTGTGTGTCAACCTGCCAGCCGCCAACGGACAAAAGGGCCGGCATCCCGACCAGCCCGATGACAAAGGCGAGCGCGGTGCTGCGATCAGTGCCGGTGCCGTCAACCAATCCGCCAACAATGCTGCTGGCCCCCATCACGCGCCCTGTACCCAAGAGCAAGACCGCGCCCGCGCATCCGATCAACAATCCGCCAATAAGCCCATAGAGCCACGAAATTTCCATCAGGTATTCCCTATTGCAGAAAGATCCCGACGATCACCAACATCAGACCAATGACCGACAAAAACAGCGCCCCGAGGTTGAGCGGGAGAACACGCGTCATCACCGCGCGCATTTCAGTATCGTCAAGCTGTGCCTTGCGCGCGCGCCAGACTGTGACAATGCACCAGACGAGGCCTGCCAACCCAAGCAAGGACAAAGCAACGCCGCCCCAAATCAAGCCATCGAACAGGGTAAAGAATGTGCTGTTTTCCATGAGCCGAGGGCTACCGGACACATGCGGGGATGGCAAGGCGGCGCGCGCCATCAATCCCTCTTGCAGGGGCAGGGGCGGCCCGCTATCCAACAGGTCACCCAAGCGCAGGAGCAGATCATGACCGACACCGCAACAAATGCCGAAAGCTACCGCGTGACTGCAGATGAATTGCGCCAGTTTATCGAGCGGATCGAGCGGCTGGATATGGAAAAGCGCGACCTTGCGGATCAGCAAAAGGAAGTGATGGCTGAGGCCAAGGCGCGCGGGTATGACACCAAAGTGATCCGCAAAGTGATTGCGTTGCGCAAACGCGACAAGGACGACATTGCCGAAGAAGAGGCAGTGCTGGAAATGTACAAAGAAGCGCTTGGAATGGCCTAGCCGTCTTTTTCGGCGCTGTCCCGGGCAGGTGTGGCAACCAAACGGCGTAACGGCAGTGCCCCGCCTTCGGGAACCAACCCCATTTTTACGGTTTCACCGGTGCGCCTGTCTGACAGGCTGAGGGCAGATTTCCCGTCTTTGAGGTGTTTGTCGCCCCATTGCATCAACGCCAGGATAACCGGCACCAATTCGCGCCCTTTTTGCGTCATCGCGTATCCGTACCGGGTGCGCGCGGATCCATCGCGGTAGGGTTCCTTTTTGGCAAGCCCGTTGTCCACGATCTGCGCAAGCCGCCCGGACAGAACCGATTTGG
>JBCCBC010000082.1:0-10821 GCA_039814435.1 Pseudomonadota bacterium | reverse complement strand
GGTGTGCCGGACGGAACGGATGTGGACATCGTGTTCCGGCCCCAGCACGTCAAGATCGACTTTGACCGCGCTGGCGTGGGCCCAGGCCCGACGCCCACGGATGGCACGGCGGCCCGCGCGCGGGTGGTGCGCGCGCGGTTCATGGGCAATGAGAGCCTTGTGGAGTTTGCCATGGACGGCGATGGTGCGCTGATCAAGGCGACGGTGCCGGGGGTGTTCTTGCCCCCTGCTGAAACGGTGATGTGGCTGCGCATTCGGCGCGACAAGTGTTTTGTCTTTGCAAGGGAAGGGACGCCATGAGTGGTCCGATGATTGTGGAATTTGGCTTGGGCACATCGTTGCGCCAAGGCAGCTATACCGAGGCGGCTGCCCGCGCTGTGCGCGCCGCCCTGTGGCGCAATTCGATCAACCTGGCGGAGTACATGGGGGTGTCCAAAGAGGACATGGTCATTGAGGTGCGCATCGCCTGTGCGGCCCCGGAAAAGGTGGATATCTCTGTTTTGGCTGATGTTTTTCCCTATGGGTCGACGTCGTTTATTGTGGAACACGGCGGTTTGGATGTGGTGCGCCCCGAGGGGGTCGGAAATCCGACAGTGATGGCGCAAGCCGCGCTGATCGTGACGGTGGAGGGCGCGGCATGAGCGAGCAGCGGCTGATTATCGAGATGGCCCAGGGCGTGGATTTGCACGGGCGTGATGACACCAAAGCGGCGCGGCGGGCGGTAGAGCAGGCCTTGCAGGGGGCGTCTTTGCCGATCTTTGGCACGTTGGGAGTGGACCGTGAAGTGATGCGTGTCGTGGTGCATATCGGAACGCCTCGGCCAGAAGCGGTGGATGTCGATGTGATCGCCGGGTTGCTGCCTTATGGCAGCGTCGAAGTTGTCGCAGAAAAGGGCGGAATGGACGTGCCCGTCGCGGGTGATGTTGCGGTGATGGCTGTTGCGGCGATTGAGGTGTTCTTGCCCCTGCGTTAATGTGCGCGAGCCGGCGGGTGGCTCTGTTTGCCTAAAGGCAAAGGCGCCCACCCACCGACCCTTGGATGGCGCTCACAGATTCGGGTCATAGTCCGAAAGCCGCTTGCCGGGTTCATCCACGAACATCTCTGGCAGGGCCTCGGCGGACTGAATAAGATCGACGCGGAAGACGCGGAAATCATTGCGCAATTCACACCAAGATGTGAGCGTCCAGACCCGCCCCCAATACTCCATATGCAGCGGGCGGATGGTGCGCGATGTGATCCGGTCGCCGCGTGAATGATAGGTCAGCCGCAGCTTTTGGCGCGCCCGGATTGCGGCGCGCAGGGTGGGCATATGCGCGAACCCTTTGACAGCGTCCGCAAAGGGGTAGACCGCAAATTTCCACCTGTCCGCATCCGCGATGGTGCGTTCGGGCAGCACGGCGTCGATTTTGTCTGCAAGGCTGGTTGCGGCGGATTTCAGCGTGTCATCGGCCGCTTGTGCGACAATAGCCATGCCGAGGTTCAGCGCCTCAAGCTCGGCGGTGGTGAGGGTGAGGGGCGGCAGGCTGATCGCCTCGGTGATCATGTAGCCCACGCCGCGTTCGCCCTGCACGGGCACGCCGGAGGCCACCAGCGTGTCCATATCCCGGTAGATGGTGCGCACCGACACCTCGCAGACATCCGCAATCGCTTGCGCGGTGTGCAAGTGCCCGTCGCGCAAGATTTGGATGATGTCAAAGAGGCGGTCGGTGCGGCGCATGTTACTCCGGGCTAAGGTGCACGGTGGCGTGGCGCATCTCCATGCCGTCAGGATCGATCAGGGCCATGAATGGGCCCGCTTCGGGGCGTTTGAACATCGCTTTGGCGGCGGCATCGGCGGCGGCGCGGCTGGTCCAGGTGATATGATCGGTCCAAAGACCATCCGCATCGCAGCTGAGCGTGCGCGCGATCATGTCGCCGGTGCCTTGTAGAAAGGGCAGCATGGCCTGGGCGGCCTGGGTAAAGGCCGCTGCGTCGGCATCGGGTTTCAGGCGAAAAGTGACGATTTCGGCAGTGGTGGTCATGTGAGATCCCTCATCAGTGGTTGATGGGGTGGGTATAGGAGGGTCCAACTGACACTAACCTGTCAGTTGGATGCGCGCCAGTCGAATTTTCTGCGGATTCGCGGCCCCAACGGCATGCCGGTGCCCGGGATTGGGTTTGCGTTGCCGCGCGCACCCCATAAAAGGAACGCCGATCGGCGGCAGCGTGTCGCCAAGGATGGGAGAGTTCCAAAATGTTGAACAATATCGGATTGCCCGGCATTCTGCTGATTGCGGTTGTGGTGCTGGTTCTGTTTGGCCGTGGCAAGATTTCGAGCCTGATGGGCGAAGTGGGCAAAGGCATCACCAGCTTCAAAAAGGGCATCAATGACGGCCAGAAAGAACTGGACGACGCCGAAGCGGACGTTGTCGCCGACGCCAAGGACATCACGCCCGAGACTGCCCCTGAGACTGACAAAGACAAGGTTTAACCGATGCTGGACCTCGGCTGGACCGAGCTGCTGGTCATTGGGATCGTCGCGCTGATCGTGATCGGCCCCAAGGACCTGCCCATGGTGTTTCGCCAGGTGGGCCGCTTTGTGGGCAAGGCGCGGGGCATGGCGCGCGAGTTTTCATCCGCCATGAATCAGGCGGCGGACGAAAGTGGCGTGCGAGATCTGCAAAAAACGATCAAGACGGCGACCAACCCGGTGGGTTCGGCCATGGACGGGGTCAAGGACGCGGCCAAGGATGTGACATCCTCGCTCAGCAACCTCGATCCCGAAAGCGAGACCGGCAAGATGGCCGCCGAAAAGGCAGAGCGCGCCGAAAACGCCCGCAAAATCCAGGCCGCCACCGCCCGCGCCGCTGCCGAGCGCAAGGCCAAGGAAGCCGCTGACGCGCTGAAGCTGGCCGAAAAGCTGGAGGCCGAAGCGCCGCCAGCCAAAGACACCTAAAGGCCAATGAAATCCAAGGCCAATGATGTTCAAGGCCAATGACATTCAAGGAAAGACGCCCCGATGAGTGACGCCGCAGAGACGGATGACAGCACGGCCCCGCTGATCGAACACTTGGCCGAGCTGCGCACGCGGCTGATCCGCTCGGTCATGGCGTTTATCGTCGGGATCGTGCTGGCCTTTACCGTGGCTGAACCGATCCTGCAGTTCCTGCTGGAACCGATCGAGGAGACGCTGCGCGAGTTGGGCGATCCCTCCCCGACGATGCAGTACACCAGCCCGCAGGAATACCTGTTCACGCTGTTCCGCATCTCGATGGTCTTTGGCTTTGCGCTCGCCTTTCCGGTGATTGGCTATCAGATGTGGCGCTTTGTGGCGCCGGGGCTGTACCGGCAGGAAAAGAACGCGTTTCTGCCCTTTCTGGTCGCGTCGCCCCTGATGTTCCTCCTTGGCGCTTCCTTTGCCCATTTCGTGGTGACACCGCTGGCGATGGCCTTTTTCCTCGGGTTCGCAGATGTCCCGTCCATCATTGCGGACCTGATGGGCAGTTTCGTGGGCACGCAAGGCGCGCCATTGCCGCCCGATGGGGGCCTGTCCGAGGTCCTTGGCACGCCGGCCACCAGCGACGGGATCCGCATCACCTTTTTTGGGAAGGTGAACGAAAGCCTTGATATCACACTGAAATTCATCATGGCCTTTGGCCTGTGCTTCCAGTTGCCTGTGCTGCTGACGCTGATGGGCAAGGCCGGGTTGGTCAGCGCCGAAGGGCTGGGCAATGTGCGCAAATACGCCATGGTGGGCATTCTGGTGCTGGCCGCCCTTGTCACGCCCCCCGATGTGATCACCCAAGGGATCCTGTTTACAGTCGTTTATGGCCTTTACGAGGTGTCGATTTTCCTGGTCCGTCGGGTCGAGAAAAAGCGCGATGCCAAGCTGCGCGCCGAGGGGTATTTTGACGACGAAGACGAAGATGATGCGGGCGATCTGCCCGAAGAAAATGATAAATAATATGATCGACGACCCCATGGACCGCATCGCGGCCGCGCTTGAACGGATGTCTCCGGCCCCGCTGGCACCGCCGGATTTTGACAGCGCGCGCGCCTTTGTATGGCAGACCGGTCCGGATCGGTTGCAGGGTGTGCAGCATGTGGCACGGGTGCCGCTGGATCTGCTGATCGGGGTAGACCGGTCGCGCGACACATTGCTGGCCAACACCCGTCAGTTTGCCCAAGGGTTGCCTGCCAACAATGCCTTGTTGTGGGGATCGCGGGGCATGGGAAAATCAAGCCTTGTCAAAGCGATACATGGTGCACTTGAACAAGAGTTTCCGCAGTTGAAAATCGTGGAGCTGCACCGCGAAGATCTGCCATCGGTGGGTCGGTTGCTGAACGTGCTGCGTGCGGCCGAGGAGGGGCGATTTGTGCTGTTCTGTGATGATCTGAGCTTTGGCCATGACGATCAGCACTACAAATCCCTCAAGGCCGTGCTGGATGGCGGGATTGAGGGGCGGCCCGACAATGTGATCCTTTATGCCACGTCGAACCGCCGCCACCTGATGCCGCGCGACATGATCGAGAACGAGCGCGGCAGCGCCATCAACCCCTCCGAAGCGGTTGAAGAAAAGGTGTCGCTGTCAGATCGCTTCGGTCTGTGGCTGGGCTTTCACGCCTGTGATCAGGATCAGTATCTGGCGATGATCCGGGGCTATTGCGCAGCCTATAGTGTCGAGATTGACGAGGACACTCTGTGGGCCGAGGCCATTGAATGGCAGGCCACGCGCGGGTCGCGGTCGGGGCGGGTGGCCTGGCAGTACTTCTGTGATCTGGCGGGGCGGCGCGGCGTCGCCCTTTAGGCAGCGAGCAGACGCGCCTCGTATCCGCGCAGACAGGGCGCTGCCATCGGCCCATATGTGGCCAGATCCGGAAACAGCTCGGTGATTTCGTCGCGTGCGGCATCATTCACAGCGCCCATCGCGACAGATCCAGGATAGAGCGTTTCGCTCCAAACCCCGTGCGCGCGCACAACGTGGTGGCGATCCAGCAAGATGTGGCAATAGGTGACCAGCCCGCCAGGTTTGCGATACACCCCGTCCATGCCCAACAGATCAACCGCGCGCACCAGCACTTCGTCTTGACCATAAAGCAGTTCTGCGCGCCAGTCCGTCAACAGGATCGCGTGCTGAGGGGAGACCACCAGATCGCGGTCATTTCCCAGCGTCCCGGCGGTGATGACGATGGGGGCAAGATCCCCCATGGCGGCCACAGTGGTTGCACCCGACCATTGGACCGGTTGCAGGCCGTCGGCGCTGGTCAGGACCAGATCGCCGGGTTCAAGGTCTTGAACCGGGCGGGGGCCATCCTCGGTATCGATCAAGGAGCCGGAGGCAAAGCACACCACTTGTGCCCCCAGACCCAAATGCGGCGTGCTGTCGTCGTTTTCCACGATGCTGCCGGTGGTGAGATCCGTGTTGGGCGGGGGCAGCCCATCGGGGAAGACCAGGAAATAGCCATCCTCGCCCGCATCATTGAGGTCATTGTCGTTGTTGAGGTCCACATCGACCACACCGATGCGCCAGGTCGTTGTCCCGTCCGTAACGGTAAAGGTGTAGTCCCAGATGATCTGACGTTCGACCCCGTCGACAAAGGCGGTTTGTTCCCACGCGCCGCCAAACCGTTCATTGGTGTCGACAAATTCGTTGGTGTCTCCATCGCCGTTGAAAACGGTGGCCCCGTCATTTTCCTCGACCACAAAATACGTGGTGTCGCCGGTGTATTGCCATGTCCCGTCCGGGGCAAAGGCATAGTTGACCTCGGCCCCGTCAATGGTGGTTTGCGTGCCCCGCAGGGCAAAGGTGTAGGCGTAAAAGACGGCCATGTCGTTGAACCAATCCAAACTGTTTCGTTGGATTGTTTCTGAATGCGCAACAGGGCGCAGATGGGGCCGTACGGTGCCGTTTGAGTAAAATCAAAGGTCATTTTGAGGCAAATGCGGCCCGTTCACCCGTTTGGGTAGGCAGGGCGCCACAGTTGCCTCTGTCCTGCCTTATTCCAGGAAGGGGCCCGGGTTGACGCTGTCAAAGCCGTCGCGCACTTCGAAATGCACATAGGCGTCGTCGTCGGTGTTGCGCAGTTTGGCGATGGCTTGCCCGCGCGAGACGCTGTCGCCCTTGGCCACCGACACATCCGTGACGTTGGCATAAACGGTCAGCAGGTTGTCGGGGTGGCGCACCACAACAATCGGGATCCCGTCGGCGCTTTTGGTGATGGCGGCGACGGTGCCCCCTGTGGCGGCCTTGACCGGTGTGCCCGGGGCGGCCTTGATATCAATGCCTTCGTTGCGGCCCTTGGCGTAGTCGCGGATGATGCTGCCCTGCACGGGGAACGCCATATCGGTCGTTTTGGCGGGGGCGGTGGGCGTGCCGACATCGGCCACCGGTTTGGCGGGGTCCGGCGTGGCGGCAGGTGGGGTCGCGGTGTCGTCCTCGGGCAAGGCGGTGGCGGCACTGGGGGGCAGCGGCGTGGGCGATCCGGACCCGGGCGACGTAGTGGTTTCGCCCGCGCGGGCGGGGGCGGCAACGCGCGCCACGGGGATCAACAGAAACTGCCCTTCGCGCACGTCGAAATCTGCACCAAGGCCGTTCCATTCGGCCAGCGATTTCGCGGGGACCTGATAAAGCCGCGCAATGGTAAAGGCGGTCTCGCCCCGTTCCACCTGGTGGCGGATCGGTTCCTGCCCGGTTTGGGGCAACGGAGTGCGGGCGGTTTGGGTTGCAGGCGTCGGGGCCGCGTTGTCGATGGCGGATCCGGCCAGCGTGGTCACATCCACAGCACCCGGCTGGATCGGCCCGGTGCCGATGGCCCCGGTTGCAGGCGATGGTTCGCTGACGCGTCGGGGCAGGGCAATCACTTCGCCGGCGCGCAAGGGCACATCGGGTTCAATGCCGTTAAAGCTGGCCAGTTCGGTGGCCGGCAGGTTCACCCGCGTCGCGACATCCGTCAGCGTATCGCCGCGCCGGGCCACGGCAACCTGATAGTTGGGGTAGGAAATCACGCCGCGATCATCCGCTTGGGGTCGCTCGGCGGTCGCGTTCTGGGCGGCGCGCGCTGTGGTAAAGCCGCCCCCGACGCCGCGCAGATCAAAGTCGAGCGGTTCGTCGCAGGCCGCCAGCAGGATCAGCCCGGCACTTGCCAGGATCATGCGCCCACGGCGCGTGTGGAAATGTGGGGTCATCTGCGTCGTCCTCTGCCGGGCCCCTCGTAAGTGGGGGCGTTACCGGGCCCTGCTGCGTACACGCCTGACAGGGTTTCGCGCTTTTACACCAGTTTCACTCTTTGCCCAAGCCCTCGAGCAAGGGGACAAAGCGCACATCGCGCATTTCGTCATACTCAAGCCCTGCTTCGGTCTTGTGCACACGAATGAGGCTTTGCACAGCGTCTGACTGGCCCACGGGCAGCACCATGATCCCGCCCATCTTGAGCTGTGCCATAAGGGGGCCGGGGGGGTCTTCGGCAGCGGCGGTGACGATGATGCGGTCAAAGGGGGCCTGATCGGGCAGCCCGTGCGAGCCGTCCCCGGTGATCGCGGTGATCGTGTGCAAATCGAGGCCTTCAAAGATTTCGCGGGCCTCGCGCACCAGCCTGCGGTGCCGGTCGATGGTGTAGACCCGGCGCGCCAGCTTCGCCAGAATCGCCGCCTGATACCCCGAACCCGTACCAATCTCGAGCACCTTGTCGCGCGGGCTGACATTCAGCGCCTGCGTCATCAGCCCCACAACAGAGGGTTGGCTGATGGTTTGCCCGCACGAGATGGGCAGCGGCATATCTTCATAGGCGCGGTCCGCAAAAAGCCCACGCACAAAGGGGCCGCGGTCGATCTCTTCCATGGCGCCAAGCACGCGCTTGTCTGTCACCCCCTTTGAGCGCAGCGCATAGAGAAACTGCATTTTGCGCGTGGCCAGATCGTCATTGTGGTCTTCTGCGCTCATGTGGCGATGGCCTTGAGGGGGGCGAGCATGTCGTGAGCGGTCAGATCCGCGCGCATCGGCGTGACCGAGATGTAGCCCTCAAGATTGACCTCTGCATCTGTGCCGGGGGCGGTGCGCCGCTGTTGATCCCCCCCCTTGATCCACAGATAGTCGCGCCCGGTGGGCGAGGGTGTGGATTGCGTGTGAAAACCGGTCCCGGCGCGCAGGCCCTGGGTCACCACCCGAATGCCTTTGACGTCTGCGGCCGCCACGGGCGGCACGTTGACATTGTAAAACAGCTGGTAGCCGGGCTGGTCTTTGGGCGTGGCGGCGATAATCCGCTCAATCACCTGTTTGCCGTGGCGTGCGGATGCCTCGAACGGGTTGTCCAGATCGCGGTTGGCAGGCCCGTAATACTGCGACAGCGCGATAGACAGCACGCCCTGCAGCGCGCCCTCGATCGCCGCGCCAAGCGTGCCGGAATACAGCGCGTTTTCTGCTGAATTGTTCCCTCGGTTGACCCCGGACAGGATCAGATCGGGCGGGGTGTCGAGCACTTGGTAAAGCCCGGCAAGCACGCAGTCGGCAGGGCTCCCTTCGACCGCGAAACGGCGGGTGTCCAGTTGCTGGATCATGAAGGGGCGGGAATAGCTGATGCAGTGGCCAACCCCGGACTGCTCAAAGGCCGGTGCAACGGTCCAGACCTCGCCCGTTGGGCCGGCCAGATCGGCGGCTATGTCGGAAAGGACGGCCAGACCGGGGGCCGAGATGCCGTCATCGTTGGTGATCAGAATGCGCATGTGTTGCCCCTTTGACTCTTATTATGTGGCGGGGTCGTGTGGGGCAACTGCGCGCGCGCGCCGCGCCGGGATTTTTTGGACCAGAGACGGGGGAGCGTTGCGTGTGGGTTACGGGCGTTTGGCGGTGTAGCCATGAGACACGCGCGAGGGTGGCCCGCTGGCAAAGGGGCGGGCCGTGATTTCGGTAAACCCGGCGGCTGCGAGCATGCGACGGCCTGTGTCGGGAGAGAAGGCGGCGTTCCCCCACCGCCAGCGCACCAGTGCCGTACACCAGTGCGGTTTGGAAATGGCCATGACCAGCAGCCCGCCCGGTGCGAGATGATCAAAAAGCCAGCGCAGGGCAGTGTCGGGATCCTCAAGATGTTCGATCACATGGGCGCACAGGACAACGTCCTGATGTGGCAGCGTTTCGGGTTTTGGCCCGAGGGGAGCGGTGATCGTGCGCGCAGCCGTCAGCCGGGATGCGGCCGCGTCAAGCATCGCGGGCGAGATATCCGTGAGCGTCAGGGCGCGCGGGGTGCCATGTGCGCCGATCCACGCGTGGGCAAAGGCGCCGGTTCCGGTGCCGATATCCATGACCCGCAGCGTTTGCGGCGGTGTCGGGATGGCGTGCATCAGATCGCTGTATGCGCCGAGGAAGCCGAGTTTGGAAATCCCATCCTGCCATCGCGTCGCCGCGCGGTCATAGATGATGTGCAATGCCCCGGCTTGGACGGCAAGGCGGGGGCGGTCGAACTGGGGCAGCAGGCCCAACATGCCTTACTGGCGCATGTCAGCAGGCGCAGATCAACTGTTGAGTGCGCCCAGCAGCCGTGTGGCTTCGACCTTGGGATCGGTCAGGGTGCTGCGATCTTCGCCCGGGTGGAACCGAGCGCGCGTTGCGGTGGGCATCGGCGCGGGCGTGGCGATGTGGACCCGAGGACCGGTTTTGACCGTTTCGGCCTGCCAGCTGCGCACCAGTGCGATTTGTGCCGCCTTGGTCGCGCCGTAACTGCCGTAAAACGGGGCTCCCGAAGTCGTGTCGTCAAAGAACATTGCCGCGCCATCTGTCCCCAACAAAGGGGCCATATAGGTGATCAACGTCGCGGTGGCGGTCACGTTGGCAGCCACGGATTTGCCCATGTCCTTGGCGTCGATCATACCTGCGGGGGCCAGCGGGGCTGCGTGGATGGCCGCATGGATCCACAGATCAAGGGTGCCCCAGCGGTCAAAGACACCCCGGCACAGGGTTTGCATCGCCGCCTCGTTGGTGATGTCCATCGGCGCAAGGGTTGCGGCCCCGCCCGCGGCCTTGATCTGGTCATCCAACTCTTCGAGCGCGCCGGTGGTTTTGGCCACGGCGATAATGTGGTGGGTGGGCGCGAGGGCAAGGGCCATGGCCGCGCCTAGGCCGCGGGAGGCACCGGTGATCAGGGCTGTTTTGGTCATGGGGCGGTCTTGCCCTGTGGGGGCCGGGGCGTCAAGCGGCGGCGCGTTCGGTGGGCAGGGGCGGCAGGGTCAGCACCTGGGTCAGCGCTTCGGTCGTGGGGCCGGTGTCCAGGATGATGCTGGCCTCATCAATGGCAACCACGGTGCCACGGCGCAGGGTGTCGCCCACACGCACGTGCAGGATTTTGCCCGCAGCCGTGCGCAACAACGCGCGCCGCGCCTCTGGGGGGCCGGACACACCGATCAGGTGCAGCGCGCGCAAGGGCAAGGCGCGCGGCTGGGTGGCCAGATCGGCAGTGGTCGGGTTGGTGGTGTCGGACATGGGGCCTCGGCCAGTCTGGTGGGAACGGCGTGTCGGTTAGCATGGGCGCGGCGGCTGAGAAATCAGGCAGGCGCGCGCATCGGCCGGGCTGCGCCGATGACGTTCGGGCAATGAGCATGGCAGCGCCTAGGCCGTGCGACGTTTCGTCCGGTGATAGGTAAAGGTCATGTGCGCCAGGTGCCAAATGGCATCCTCGGGCAGGGGATGTGCCAGGTCAAAGGCCAGCGCGCGCCGCCCATCATTGTGGAACTGCCCGGGAAAGCGCGTCGACATTTGAGCCGCCAGATCGGTTTTGCAATCGACAAAGGCGGCCAATTGATCCGGGCTGCCCGGCGACCAGTTGAGCCGCAGCGTCGATCCGGTGCGCGGCTTG
>JBCCBC010000162.1:0-6849 GCA_039814435.1 Pseudomonadota bacterium | reverse complement strand
GATTGGCCCCGTCTGCAGATACGCAGGCGGGGTTGTTTCGTTTTGACGCGGTTGAGTGTCTGGCCGCGCCGCGATACCCTGCCCAGCATGATGCGCGTGCTGATCTCTGCCCTATTGAGCCTGATGTTGGTGATCACCAGCAGCAGCATGGCTGTGGCGCGCAACAGCGATCCGGCGACGGATACGTTGGTGATCTGCGCCGGCGAAAATACCTATGTCATCTATGTGGACGGGCAGGGCGTGCCGACAGCGGCGCCGCATATCTGTCCGGACTGTGCCTTGCAGGATATCGTTGCAATCCTGCCCCATGCTGGTGGTGCTGCGCGCCTTTTGGCACGGGGTCAGGACTTGTACTTTGGCGCGACGGTATGGGCCGGCGCAGATCGGTTCACACGGGCCCGCGCCCGCGCACCTCCGGGCGTCGTGTGGCCTGTGTCAAACACCTAACACTCTGATATTCCCATAAAAGGAGGGCTGTTATGTCCTTTCCTACGTTTTTCGCGGCTGCTGCGGCTGCAACACTGTTGTCGGTGCCTGTATGGGCAGATGGCATCATGATCATGGATCCATACGCCCGCGCGGCCAGCCCGTCGGCCAAGGCCGGTGCCGCCTTTATGATGATCCACAACACGTCCGGTCAGGATGACCGTCTGATTGCGGCCTCGTCCGAGGTGGCCAAACGGGTCGAGCTGCACACCCATATCGACATTGGTGACGGTGTGATGCAGATGACCGAGATTGAGGGTGGCATCGACCTGCCAGCCGGGGCGATGCACCACATGGTGCGCGGTGCGGATCACGTGATGCTGATGGGTCTTGTCGGTCCGCTGGAACAGGATGCTGAGATCGAAGTGACGCTTGTGTTTGAACAGGCGGGCGAGGTGGTTGTGACCATCCCTGTGGACAATGCGCGCAAGCCTGCGGCCGGTGCACATAGCGGGCACTCCGACTGATTTGGATCGCATGGGCGGAGGACACCTCCGCCGTACGTTGGCAGGGTCGTTAACTATGTAAGGTGGAGCTTGCTCCACCGTGCCACACCGACGTTGGCGCGGCAGAGCGGGCTCTGCCTTACACGCAACGCAGACAGCCGTAAGGCGGAGGTGTCCTCCGCCCTACGTCCCCAGAATAGAGTCCACCCAAATCGGCACAGTTTCCGACGCTTTGCCGGGCCGCGTCTCTTCGAACAGGGCTACGGTTTCGCCAGGGTCGAGGTTCATTTCCACCGTTTTGGCCCCGACATGAGCGGCCATCTGCACAAATCCTGCCGCCGGATACACGTTGCCTGACGTGCCGATTGCCACAAAGATGTCCGCCTGCAGGAGCGCCTGTTCGATCCGCTCCATCTGGTAGGGGATTTCGCCAAACCACACGATGTCGGGACGTGCCTGTGGTGCCCCGCAGGCCGGGCACGATTGGCCCACATGCATCTCCAACGGTGCCGCCCAGCGGTGATCGCACGCCCCGCACAGCGCAGAATTGAGCGCGCCGTGCATGTGAATGACCTCGGCGCTGCCGCCTTTTTCGTGCAGATCGTCGACGTTTTGCGTGACCAGTGTAACCGCACCTTTGTGTTCGGCTTGCAGGCGCGCCAGTGCAAAGTGCCCGGCATTGGGTTGTGCTGTGGCCGCTTGCGCCCGACGTGCATTGTAGAAATCGACCACCAGCTGTGGGTCGCGCGCGAACCCTTCGGGCGTCGCCACGTCTTCGATGCGGTGTTGCGCCCATAGCCCCCCTTCGTCGCGAAAAGTGCCAAGCCCGCTTTCTGCGGAAATGCCTGCGCCCGTAAGGATAACAATCGAGGGGTGTGCCATATTCTTGCTTTGATTGGTTGCTACGCCTCCATCTGACCCTGACGGCTGACCCAAGGCAAGACTGCATGACGCAAGACGACATTACCATTTTGCGGGTGCGTGGCCCTTGGGGCGTGCCGGTGGATGTGCAGCCTTCGATCCTGTTTCTGATCTTTTTGATTGTGGGCGTGCATGCTGGCAGCGGTGCCCAGGCGATGCTGGAGGGCGCGCTGGTCGCCCTCATCCTCGTCGGCTCTATTCTGTTGCACGAGTTTGGCCATGCCTGGGGTGCGTTGGTTCAGCGCGTCCCAGTGACCCGCGTTGTTCTGCACGGTGCTGGCGGCACATGTCAGCACAGTGCCGCCGCCCCGCGGGTTTCCGAATTTATCGTGGCCATGGGCCCGGTTGTGAATCTCGCCCTTTGGGCGGTTTTGTCGTTGATGGCCGAGCTTATCTGGTCGAGCGTCCCTCATGGGGCGGTGGGTGCGGATTTTGTCACCCGGCTCAATGTTGCGGCGTGGCTGTGGTTTGCGGCTGAGATGAACCTGATGCTGTTTGCGCTGAACCTGATTCCGGTGCAGCCCCTGGACGGTGGCAAGCTGGCGTTTTTCGGGCTGTTGCGGTTCCTGCCAGAGGGCCGTGCCCTCCAGGTTGCCGGCGCGTTGGGCGTAGCTTTTGCCCTGTTGTGGATCCCGGCCATGATCGTGCTGTTTGTCACGTTTGGCTTTGTGCTGCTGTTCTTTCCCAGCCTGGCCATGCACTGGTCCATGGTGCGCGGTGGCCGCCGGTTAACCCGGATGCAGCCCTAACTGTCCAGAAGCCGCAAATCGCCCGACAGCCATGGCAATTGCGAGAGTGCAGGATCGATCATGTGTGTCTGGATCAGCCTGCGCATGGTATTGGCCACATCTGTGGGAACGTTTCCGGCCCAATCCGCGCTGGCATAAAGAGAGATCGTGCGCGAAAATGGTTTGAAGGGCAGGGCGAAGGCATCGACCTGGTCATGGAACCGCCCGGCGCGCATGTACCCAAGAGGTGTCGTGACCGTCCACCCGATCCGCCGCGCGACCATGGCCATCAGCGCCAGGTGGCTGCCGATCTCAAACCTGTCCACAAGATCGAGCTTTTGGCGCGCCAGGTGTGCTTCGATCTGGCGCGAGATCAGTTGGTCGCGCTCGTAGCGCAGAAATGGCAGGTCCGCGAGCGTTGCCAGAATGTCGTCCCCTTGTACGGCCCCTTTGGGTGCCACAAGAATAAAGGGATCGCGCGCCAGCGGGTATTCAAGTACCCCGTCCCGCATCGCCCCGTCGCTGGCAGATATTGCGATATGCAGCCGTTTGTCCGAGATCGCCTGGAGAATTTCGTGACTGGGTGCGGTTGCAAGCGTGAATTTACACCGTGTGAGGCTGTCAGCCAGGATCGTCACCAGCCGCGGTGTCAGGTCGTTTTCAAAGTCGTCGATCACCCCGATGCTGAGCGCGGACAGATGCGCCAGATCCATCACGGTCAGTTCCGACTGCGCCAATCGCAGTTGGGACAGTGCCGCCTCGGCCCGGGTCAGAAAGCTGTGCCCGGCCGGCGTCAACCGCATTGGCCGTTTGCCGTGATCGATCAGGTCGGTGGCCAGCGCGGTTTCAAGATTGCGCAACTGCTGACTGACGGCGGGTTGGCTGAGGCCCGTGGCATTGGCCGCTTGCGCAACCGATCCGGTGGCCGCCAGCGCCTCGAATACCTCGAGGCCGCGCAGGGTGACACCTTTGCTCAGCATATCCTATCCTTTGCCAGTTTCACTGTTTCTTAAACTGTATTGGGCATTCGTCCAAGAAAAAAGCGATTTCGGGCGTTGCACCATTTGGTTTTCCTAATAAATCGCCTGCACTTGCGCTGATGCTGCAGCATCAGGCACAGTCGGCTCATGAAGATTGCCACTGCTGCCTATCCCTTGGATGTTTTGCCCATTTGGGCGGCATACGAAGACAAACTGACCCGCTGGGTGGATGATGCGGCCAGCAACGGGGCCGATCTGCTGGTCTTTCCAGAATACGGCGCGATGGAGCTGGCCACTTTGGCGGGCCCGGATGTGGCTGCTGATCTCGAAGCCTCGCTGCATGCAGTGGCCGAGCGGTTGGGCGAGGCTGACGCGCTGCACGCCCATTTGGCGCAGCAGTTCGGGGTGCACGTTCTGGCCGCATCGGGCCCTGCGACAGATGCATTGCCAGACGATGTCACGCGCCCGGTCAACCGTGCCCGTCTGTTTACACCGCAAGGTCGTGTTGGCGTGCAGGACAAGCAGGTCATGACCCGGTTTGAAGCTGAGGTCTGGGATGTTGTGCCCGGCGGCCCACTGCAGCTGTTTGACACGGCCCTTGGCAAGATCGGCATACTGATTTGTTATGACAGTGAATTCCCCATGCTGGGGCACGCATTGAAAGAGGCGGATCTGATCCTGGTCCCGTCGGTGACCGAAGCGATCACCGGCTTTACCCGGGTCGAGATTGGCGCGCGTGCCCGGGCGCTGGAAAACCAGTGCGTGACTGTCATGTCGTCCGTTGTTGGTGCCGCACCTTGGTCAGAAGCGGTGGACATATCGGTAGGGGCAGGGGGCGTGTTTGGCCCGCCTGACGTTGGATTTCCCCCAACCGGTGTCATCACCCAAGGCGAGATGAACGCGCCCGGATGGGTCTACGGCGACGTAGACCTGAGCGCAGTCGCCCATGTTCGCCGCGACGGTGGCGTTTTGAACCGCCGCGACTGGGCAGCCAGTGCCGTGCGTGCCGATCCAGTCACAGTGACGTCGCTGGCCTGATTACCCCTTGAATTATAGCTGCGAGAGGCGCATTTAGTGGCGCGTCCGCACGTCTGGCGGGCTAAGCAATTTAGGAGAGACCATGGCCAAGGAAGATACGCTCGAATTTCCCGGTGTCGTAAAGGAACTCCTGCCCAATGCGACGTTTCGGGTCGAGCTAGAAAATGGCCATGAGATCATCGCACATACGGCAGGCAAGATGCGCAAGAACCGGATTCGCGTTCTGGCGGGTGACAAGGTGCAGGTCGAGATGACCCCCTATGATTTGACCAAGGGTCGGATCAACTACCGCTTTAAATAGCGCAGCCTGATGGCTTTTATTCTGGGATCGGGAAGCCCGAGGCGCTTGGAGCTGCTCGGGCAATTGGGCGTTGTGCCGGACGCTGTGCGCCCCCCTGACATCGATGAAGACCCTGTGCGCGGCGAACTGCCCCGCCCCTATTGTGCCCGTATGGCCCGCGAAAAGGTTGCGGCCGTGTCGGCTGATGCGGGCGATGTCGTTTTGTGTGCTGACACCACTGTGGCCCTGGGCCGCCGCATTTTGGGCAAGCCGGCTGACAGTGCCGAGGCCGACGCGTTCTTGCGCCTGATGTCGGGCCGTCGCCACCGCGTCATCACAGCTGTTGCGGTGCGCAAGGATGATCAGATCTGGGAAAAGGATGTTGTCAGCGTGGTACGCATGAAAAACCTGTCGGACAGTGAGATCGCTGGCTACCTCGCCACGGGCGATTGGCAGGGCAAGGCGGGTGGCTACGGCATTCAAGGCCCCGCTGGCGCGTTGATTCCCTGGATCAGCGGCTCGTTCACCGGGATTGTCGGTTTGCCGCTGGCCGAGACCGCTGGCCTGCTGAACGCTGCTGGCCTGCGGGTGTGGGCATGAAGGGTCGCCAGATCCTGCTGGACCATATGGATGGTCGCGAGGCTGCTGCGCTGATTGTTGACGGTGCCTTGAGTGATCTGCTGATTGATGCGGACGTGCCGCGTCCCGGGACGATCTATACCGCCGTCACCGATCGCCCTGTCAAAGGACAGGGCGGTGTGTTTGTAAAGACCCCGGATGGCTCTGCCTATTTGCGCGGGGTCAAGGGGATTGGCCCGGGCGAGGTGCTGCGCGTGCAAGTCAGCGGGTACGCTGAGCCGGGCAAGGCCATTCCAGTCAGCCACAAGCTGTTGTTCAAGAGCCGCTTTGCCATTGTCACTCCAAACGCGCCGGGTCTGAACCTGTCCCGCAGCATCCGCGATGATGACATGCGCGATGAGCTGATGGTGGTGGCCCGCGAGGGGATGGAGGGCAGCGAGATGGGCTTGATCTTACGCTCTGCCGCTGCGGGTGCTGATCCGGAAGACGTGGCCGAGGATATCGCCGCCATGCGCGCCCTGGCAGAGGAGGTTGAGGCAGATACCAGCACCACCCCGACGGTGTTGACCCAAGGCGACGGGCCGCATGTGCGGGCCTGGCGCGACTGGGTGGAGCCGGCCGAAGTGGTGACCGACGAGGGCTGTTTTGAAACCCACGGCGTGCTGGATTTGATCGATGCGGCGCGCGGGGCGCATGTGCCCCTTGGTGGTGCCGCTGGCATGTATATTGAGCCGACCCGCGCCTTGGTTGCTGTTGACGTCAACACTGGCGCGGATGGGTCCTTTGCCGCCGGGCTGCGCGCCAACATCGCGTGTGCGCGCGTCCTGCCGGCTGCATTGCGGGTGCGTGGCTTGGGGGGGCAGATCTCGATCGATCTGGCCCCGATGCCCAAAAAAGAGCGGCGCACGTTCGAGGCGGCCCTGCGCGCGGCTTTGCGCCACGATGACGTGGAAACCGTGCTGGCGGGTTGGACCCCGCTGGGCTGTTTTGAGCTGCAACGCAAGCGCGCCCGCCTGCCCCTGACACAGGTGCTGGTATGAGTTGCCCGATTTGTCATGAGGACATGGTCAAAGAGTACCGCCCGTTCTGTTCGCGCCGGTGCGCTGATATTGATTTGTCGCGCTGGATGACGGGCGGGTACGCCATGCCGTCTGAGCGCGAAGAGGACCAGACCCCACCCGAGGATGCGGCCCCAACGGCACATTGATCGCACGATTTCCGGGGTGGGTGGTTTTTGTCGGTTTTCCTATGGACAGCGTTTCGTCTTCGTCCTATCACGCGTCCACCCTGAAAGGCGTTTGCCTTTGTTCCGTGCCCGGGTAGCTCAGGGGTAGAGCAGTGGATTGAAAATCCTCGTGTCGGTGGTTCGATTCCGCCCCCGGGCACCACTT
>JBCCBC010000054.1:0-12822 GCA_039814435.1 Pseudomonadota bacterium | reverse complement strand
TTCATGCGGATAACCGCGTTGTGCTGTGCGGCGGGGGTTGTGCGAAATGCCGGCATCGCAAAGAGATCTGCGTTGCTGGTGGCATGATCCCCCATGCGGTCCATCATCAAAATGACGTCCGGACGCGCCCCGGCAATCGCCTCGGGCGTGACGGGTTTGTACCCATCAAACGAGGCAAGCGCGTTGTCCCCGCCCGCCATTGCGATCATTGCATCTGCGGACGTGCCCACGCCCGAGGCCATGATCCGCCCATCCTGCGTGCTCAGCACGAACATGACCCGTTTGCGGGGCCGCGTTTCGGAGGCCACTTCGGCCGCGACCATGCGCAACTCCGTCTCGATTTCAGCGGCGAGCTGGTGTGCTTTTTCCGGGGTGCCCAACGCGGCCCCCACGGATCGTATTTTGTCGACGATGCCTTGGGTGGAATAGTCTTCGGGCACTTCGGCAAAGGGGATTTGCGTGCTGCGCAACAGTTCGATGGCCTCGATCGGCCCGGCCCCTTCTTCGGACAGGATCAAATCGGGGCGCATGCTGATCACGCTTTCTGGCGAGAGCGCGCGCAGGTAGCCCACATCCGGCATCTCGAGGACAGCCGGTGGAAAGGTCGATGTGCTGTCGCGCGCGACCAGGCGGCCCTGTTCGCCCAGCGCGTAGATGATTTCGGTCACCGAGCTGCCAAGCGAGACGACCCGGCTGGGCGGTTCTATCGCCCGGGCCCCCGAGGCCCAGGCCCCGAGGCAGAACAACACCACTGTCAGCGTCAGCCCGATTTGGTCCGCAAGGCGGAAGCGACGGATGGTGGTTCTGTACCGGGTCATGACGCCACCTCGGCCAGGGCTGCGGAGGGCAGAGCCTCCACCACCTTGCGCCATTCTGCGCGACTGTCGCGACCTTCTTTGCCGACGCCAAACACCTGAAAAATCAATGCGCCGTCCGCATCAAAAGCCTCAACCGAAACTGCGGGGCCGCGTTGTGTCGGTTTTTCCACAGCCCAGACTTCGGTGATGTGATCAGCCCGCAAATGCAGATTGAAGCGCGGGTCCATCACATTTTGCCACGGCCCCGTGGGCGTGAGTGTGGTCAGCGCCCCGGTGTGGATCTGGATACAGCCGCGATTGCCCACAAAAAGCATGACTTCGATCTCGCGCTGTTGCACGGCGTGCAGCATGTCTGTCACTGCGTGGGTGGACAATGCGCGCACAAACGGGCTGCCCGCGATGCGGTAGGCCCCCAGCCGGTTCATCTTGAGCTTGGACGTCAGGCGCAGGAACTGATGGGTGTCCGTCAGGCGCGCCCACTCCTTGCGCAGGATGCCGACCTTGGCCGGATCTGATTTGGGCGCTTCGCTGGGCTGCCTGCTTTGAACGGCCAACACATCACTTTGGTCGGGCAAGGCCAGTTCTGCCTTGATCGCGCTCCATTGCGGTATTGCATCCGCGTCCGTGACAAAGATCTTGTGAACCGCGTCGCCTGCCGCATCAAAAACCTGCAGACTGCGGCGCACTCCGCCGTTGACCTCGCGTTCGACCATGAAGGCGTGCCGCCAATGCGCCGGGAACAGGCGCAGATCGATGTCATCGGTCAGGATCATCGCGGCGTGGTGGCCGGAGTGGTAGTTTGCGTACCGCCCGACCTTTTCGTGCACGCAGGACGCGTTGCGCGTTAGTGCCATGACCTCTCCCAATTGCTGGGCTGCGTGCATCACCTGATCGGGGTGTGGGTGAATGGGTGTCACCCCCCGATCCACAAAGGCCGCCACCAGCTCTGCTTCGGAAATACCCAGTTGTTTGGCCAGATCGCGGTCGCGCATTTGGGTGTATTCGCTGTGCGCGGCGCGAATATCGGATGGGTGAACGGATGTGTCTTGAGGCATGCCATCATATCTTTCGCAAAAGGGGATAATGGCTTGGGCGCAACAGCGGCCTGGCTTTGGAGAGACTTTGCACTCTCTATACTTGACAGTTTTAGTAAGTTTACCTACGCCATTCAAGGCACAACCGTATTGGTCGTGCAGAAATCCAAAAAATAGGCCAAAGCCAGCCTGTCGCGAGCTTAGGGCATCAGCCAGCTCATGAGGGGACAATCATGCCAAAGCATTCGCTTTGCACAGTTTTGCGCGTCACAACTATACTAGGAGGGGCCACCGCAGCGATGCTGTGCGCACCCTATTCAGCCCATGCACAAGATCAGACAGAGGGTGAGGGCATCGACCTTGGAACCATCGTTCTGGGCGAAAGCAAGCGCGAGGTCGCAACAGACACTGCGGTTGCAACCACGACAATCGATCAGACCGAAATCGAGGATCGTCAGGCCGGCACAGTTGCTGGTTTGATTGACTCGGTGCCCGGTGTGACATTGGTCAACGGCGCGACCGCCGCCGGCTCCGGCATCAACATTCGCGGATACGGAGCGACGGGAACTTTCGGCACCGACCAAAAGGTTCTGATCCAGATTGACGGTGCCACGAAGGGCAGCGAGGAACTCTACCGCATCGGGTCCCAGCTTTATACTGACCCGTTTCTTTACAAGAATGTGGAGGTGATCCGGGGAACCATCGGCTCTTTTGAGTATGGATCGGGAGTGTTTGGCGGCGTTGTCCGCCTGGAGACCATTGATGCGTCTGATCTGACCGGCGGCGTGCCTGGATTTGCGGGACGTCAGACTTTGCAATTTTCATCCAACGGCGACGGGTTCGACACGTCCACCACTTTGGCCTGGCAGCCAACCGAAGATGTGGAGTTTCTGTTGAACTACACCCGCCGACAGCTGGATGTGCGCACGGACGGTGACGGCGACGACATCAATGCAGCGGCAGGTGGCATCAACGATCCATCCTATTTGCTGAAGGGCAAGTACACCTTTGGCCAGAACCGCGACCATGCTGTGAGTTTTACCTATTCCAACACAGAGCAGGACCAGTTCGACGTGCCCTATGACACGTTTGGCCTGGCCGATTTCGGCAATGTCGACCGGCGCATCGAGAATGAGGTGGCGGTGGTGCGCTATACATACAATCCCAACAGTTCTGATCTGCTCGATCTGGCGGTTGAGTTGTCTTATTCCGATGAGTTGGTTGAAAGCGAGGCTGTTGACCGCACCCTGTCGCCCTTCACATTGGCGCTGTTGGATGCGGACAACCGCTATGAGACGACAACGTTTCGGGTGAGCAACACGGCGTTGTTCACCACCGGCACGATTGATCACGAGCTACGCACCGGGTTTGAGTATGTGCATCGCACGCGCCAGGACGCCACGGATGGTTCGGCCCCCGGTGGCACCAAGGAAAGCTATGCCGTCTACGCGGTGGATGACATGCGATTTGGCGGTTGGACCCTGACACCCGCGCTGCGCTTTGAAACGCAGGACATCACCGAAGACGCGCTCAATGGATCGGCCTCCTACAGTGACGATGCGTTGATGGGCGGCCTTGCGTTGCGCTATGAGTTTGCCAGCGGTTTTGCCCTGTTCGGTTCGGCCGCCTATACCGAAAACCTGCCGATTATCGATGATATCAACAGCAACGATCCCACCGGCATCGGCACCAATCTGATCCAACAGTCAGAGCGCGCCACCACCTATGAACTGGGGGCCAGTTTCGACAATCAGGATGTCTTGGCCTTTGGCGACGCCCTGGCCGTGAAGCTGGTATTTTACACGCAGGACGCCGACAGTGTCACAACCATCCGCTCCTTTGCCAATCCGCTGAGTTCGGTGGATCAGATTGACCGGGAGGGTGTCGAACTTGAGGCCTCTTATGCGATGGAGTCTGGGTTTTATGTGGATCTGAATGCCTCTGTCAGCAGTGGCGAAGAGGTTTTACTGACGGGTCTGAGCCAGGACTATCGTCTGAACCCGGCTGACAGCGCCCGTTTGACCATCGGCAAGAAGTTCGGCAATGAGCTGGACCTGAGCTGGGAACTGGTGGCCAATCGTCGGTATGACGAAGACCCCACAGATGTCAGCCCCGGGTTTGGCATCAGCAACCTGCGCGCCACCTACATCCCGCAATCGGGGATCCTGGACGGTACGGAAATTCGGTTTGGCGTCGAGAACGTGTTCGACAAGACCTATCAACCCCGTCTTTCGACCCGCAACGCCACCGGGCGCAGCTATGTCTTGACCGTTTCCAAGACGTTCTAATTGACCTTTGGGCGCGGCGGTCTTTGATCTTGTCGCGCCCGATTTATCAGGAGAGACCCCATGTATATCGCAATGAACCGTTTTACAGTTCGTCTGGAAAATGCGCCCGCGTTTGAGGCGCTTTGGCTGGGGCGTGACAGCCACCTCAAGCAGATGGAGGGGTTTGTCGAGTTTCATATGCTGAAGGGGCCGGAAACCGAGGGCCACGTCCTTTACGCCTCGCATACCGTTTGGGCGTCAGAGGATGCGTTTCGGGCCTGGACCAAAAGCGCAGCCTTTCGCGATGCCCATCGCAATGCCGGTCAAACGGCCAAACTGCATGAGGGTGCCCCGACCTTTGAGGGATTTGCCGCGATCCAGCACCTGACGTGACGGTCAGGGGACAATCGACAGCGCAGGCCGGCGGGTCTGCGCGGGTGCGGCCCCTGCACTGAACCGTGTTGCGAGCGACAACCCCGTGCGGATGACGTCGGGGTCCATCCGCCCATGTGTCAGTGCGTGCACAGCGTCGCGGGCTTTGTCCGTTTCGTTGCGCCGCATGTGGTGGAGCATGGCAATCAGGTCAACCTCGTCACGGGAGGCACGGATGCGCGCGGTCTGATCAAGCGGGTCGTGAAAGCAGATCCCATCCGAGCGACAGCGCAGGACCGCACGGACAAGCTGCCCGGTTGCATGTGCCACGGGAAGGCCAATCGCCTCGCCCCAACGTTGCGTGGCGACTGTATACCCATGCTGCCACGCCTGCCCCGCCGGGTCCTGAAACGCTGTCAGGAAGTACCGCGCGACCGCCAACATGCCCCATTCAAATTCATCACAGCCAAGGCGCTGCAACTCGGGCACGGGCGCGGGAACAGTCATGCCTTGTTCCGCTTTGGCGGCGCGGCTTTCGCAGCCATGGGCGTCACGTTGGGCGGCAGAGTTACGCGGTCAATGCCGCGCGGTGGTTTTGGCGACGCCGCGTGGCTTGGAAACTGCGCATCTGCCAGCATCGCCGCGCGGAGTTTGGGGTGCAGCCCACATCCGTAGCGCTGCGCGATCTCATCTGAGGCCAACAGGTCGCGCAAGCCGGTCATACCCGCGTGCCCGACCGGCTGCCAAGCGGCGCACAGGGCGTCGGCAAAGCATCGGCGAGTTGGGAAAGCCACTCCATCACGACCGTTGTATCGTTGCCCTCACACAGCATCATCATCTCGATATGGGCGCGTTCTGTCCGCCCGTACCGGGCACTGGTGATGGCCGTCATCAAGCGGCGTTCGTGTTCTGTCAGGATACGCGCGCAGCCAGAGCAATCCGGGTTTGAAAAGGTAAAGACCGAGGTCCGGGAGGTGCGAATGGACTGGATCACCTTGAGGATCAGGGGTGCCATCGTAGGCCCAACACCGTGGTCAAACACGTGTTCTGCGTACTCGAATGCACGCATCCAGTTCTGGGACTGCGGGGCGGCGAACGTGCTGAAAAACAGACGCGCAATGTCGAGGCACATCCGTTCCTCGATGTCGAACCCTGTGTCACTCAGCAATCGGTCATGCACATGGGCGACACGGTTACATTGCGCCGAGGTTCGTGCGCGCGTCATCGCGCCACCTGCCGGCACTGTTGCGGATTACGTGCAAGTTTGGGTGTCGCAGACATGTCAGCCCCTTTTGTTTCGCGGTGTACCGTTTCGTGACGGGATGAGAGCGACCGGGCGATTCTGCTGGCAGACTTGACTGGGCGTGATATTAACTGACAAAAACAATCAGAAATAGCAAGTGATAATCGCGCCTCTCAAAACCTCGCCCTGAAGCCTGCGCGGTTTTACCGGGCCTGTGTGATGAACGCAGCGACAATTGACATCATATCCGGGGCAAGTGGCAAAGCGGGGTTCGCGTAGGTCGCAAGCGGTTGCCCTGCCACGTCCTGTTTCATCATATGCGTGACATTTGGCAGGATGTGCTGCGTGCTATGAGGAAAGGCCGCATGCAAAGCGTGCGCGTCTTGCACGGTGATCTGGAGATCGGCGTCTCCTTGGAGGATCAGCACAGGCACCGTGATGTTTGGCGCGATATCCAGCGGATCAAAGCCAAACAGGTTTATCATATATCGCTGCAACCCCGGCGCGAAAAGGCCATGAAACGCAGGCGGAACATCCTGCATTGGTCGCGTTTTGCCCTGCATCAAATCGGCGATGATCCCCTTGAGGTCCGCCAATAGTGGTCCGTTGCCCGGGTTCGCGATGACCTGTTCCAGCATGATCTCGCCCACCGACCGGCCGGGGCTGGCCATCAGGATCAGACCACATAGACCCTCGGGCGATTTCGCTGCTGTCACCATCGCCACCAACCCCCCTTCGGAATGGCCTGCGATCCAGACACAGGGTGCAATGCCCCCCGCAAAGTCGACCCAGTCCCGCATGTCGGCGGCGTAACCCTCGATCGTGATCTCATCCGTGTTTGCAACTGCGCCGCTGCTGCCCGCAAAGCCCCGTTTGTCAATGCGCAGGGCCGCAATGCCGCGCGCAGCGAGCGCGTCGCCCATCTGCTGATAGAGATCGGAGTGGAGGCCCGTTTCGGGGCTGTTTCCATCCCGATCAATCGGGCCGGAGCCCGGGATGATGAGCGCAATGTGGGCGGCGTCTGCACTGCGGCTCAACGTGCCCTCAAGCGGGCCATCGGGGCCGGGGATCCGGACGGTGTCCGCCCGTGTCGTGTTTGCCATGAGTATCACCCACACACCGCAAAATGCATACGACACTGATTTGAAAAACATATGGAGCCCACCCGCCTGGTCGAAAGGTTCAGTGCTAAATGGCCTGGCAGTGTGCTTGGGTATCGCCATCCTATTTCATGGTGCGCCCCCCATCAACAGATCGGCAGCTGCAAATCCAACTTTTTTTATCGGGTATTGAGTCCGCCTGAAAAAAGTGAGACAACAAGGGCGCTCCAGCCAAGATCACAGGATCGGCGCCAGGGTTTTTCCAAATTTGCAGTGGATGGACAATGGCCAAACTTTCACATCATTTCTGTGCCCTTTTGGCGATGGGCTGCGCGCTGTTTGTCCGGCCCGTACTTGCACAAGACGCGTCCACCGGTGGGGTTTCGATAGAGCTGAACACGGTGACGCAAGCCGAGGGCGCTTGCACGCTGACCTTTGTCATCACCAACGCCAATCCGGGCGCCATCGACAAGCTGGTCTATGAAACCGTTCTTTTTGACACGGGCGGGCAGGTCACGCAGCTGACCCTGTTTGACTTTGGTGCCTTGCCGCCTGCCCTGCCCCGCGTGCGCCAGTTTGCCGTTGCTGATGTGGACTGCGCCAGTCTGGAGCGCATTCTGTTCAACGGGATGAACACCTGCGAGGCCCCAAGCGACAGCGTGGAAATCTGTGGCAACGGCATATCGCCCTCTTCGCGCACCGACATTGAGGTGCTGGGCTGATGGAGGCCGCGATAGAGAGCGCCATTGCGCGCATGAGCTATCTGTTTGAACTGGGTGGCCCGGTTGTGATGGTGCTGCTTGGCGTGTCGGTGGGTGTGGTTGCCCTTGTGCTGTACAAACTCTGGCAGTTTTCGGCGGCAGGTGTTGGGCGGCACAAGGCGCTCAAGGCGGCTGTATCGGCTTGGGATGCTGGTCAGCATGCGCAGGCACAAAAGGACTTGCGCGCCTCAAACAGCTATTTGGCAAGCGTGATTGCAGAGGCCTTTGCCAGTTCGGGGCAGGCGCAGGACCGCCTGCTTGCCCAGGCTGAGATGCGGTTTTCGCGTCTGGAACGCGGGTTCAGGTTTCTGGACACGGTCGCGCAGCTGGCCCCGCTGCTTGGTTTGTTTGGCACTGTCCTTGGCATGATCGATGCGTTTCAGGCGTTGCAGGACGCAGGGGCGCAAGTGGACCCTTCGATCCTGGCGGGCGGAATTTGGGTTGCTTTGCTGACGACGGCCGTTGGGTTGGTTGTGGCCATGCCTGCCGCCATGATCCTTGCCTGGTTTGAGGGCCGGATGCAGGCGGAACGCGTGACCGCAGAGACCCTGCTGTTGACCGTCTTGCATCCGATGGACGCCCGTGGCGCGGTGCCGGACCCGTCGACCGGCGCGCTGGCGCATGCCTAGGGCGGCGCGGGCCCGGCGGCGGCTGTCCATGACGTCCCTGATTGACGTTATTTTCCTGCTGTTGCTGTTCTTTATGCTGACCTCGACGTTTTCCAAGTTTTCTGAGGTGGATTTGGTTGCTGCGGCGTCTGGCACGCAACCGACGTCCGATATTGCCCCTCTGTTTTTGCGTTTGAGCAGTGAGCGTTTGGGGTTGAACGGATCAGAGGTTGGGCTTGATACCCTTGCCGATGCATTGGCGGACAGGTCTGTTGGCACGGACGCGGCCCCTCAAACGGTGCTTGTCAGCATGATGCCGGGTGTGAGCGCTCAGCGGCTCACGGATGTTCTGGTGGCGTTGCGCACGGCACCCGGTCTGCGCATTGCGGTGCTGGAATGAACGCGCGGCGGCCCCGCCCCTGCCGCTCCAAGCGCGAGCCGACAATTGCGTTGATCAACATCGTGTTCCTGATGCTGGTGTTTTTCATGGTGTCCGGCACGCTCGCCCCATCTTTGGACCCCGACATGCGCCTTGTGGACACGCGCGACATGCAAGGGCATGCGCCTGCCGACGCGCTGGTGATGCACCGCGACGGGCGCATGAGTTACCGTGGTGCGACCATTGCAGATGCATCCGCGTTTTGGGCGCAGATTGCCCCGGAAGATCGGGATGTTGTGCGCATTGTGCCGGACCGTGACCTGCCCGCTGTTGCGCTTGTTCGTTTGGGGCGTCATTTGCGCGACGCGGGGGCGGGCCGCGTTGTGATAGTGACGCAACGGGCATTGCAATGATCGCCGCATCCCGCAGTATCGCGGTCGTGTGCGCTGTATGTGCCCTTGGCGTGCATGTTGCCGCCCTTGGGTTTGCCCCAAACGCCTTGCCTGACGTTGAAACAGAAGGGGCGGCGGGCGCGCCCATGGCCCGGCTTGGAGGCGCGTTTGAGGATATGGTTGCAGGTGCCCTGAGTGCGGACCCTGCGCGCGATGTGACGCAACACCTGCGTGCTGATCATGTGACGGACCCTGCGCAGACCACACACAAACCTGCCGCGCCCCCGGATCCAGAGCCCGCCAAAACGCCCATCGGCCCGCCCCCTGTTCAGTCTTTGCCGGTGGGTCCACTGATTGACACAAAGACGGCTGTGGCACGCGTTACTGCCCAACCGCCTAAGCCGGAAGCGCCCGTGACGCATACCGCAGAGACTGTGACGCAAGCCGCGCCGAGCGTCTCGAATGCTGCATCGGTGGCGGTCCAAACACGCACCGCGCCGCCGACGCCAGACGTTCTTGCATCTGTCGAAAACGACGATCCGGCACCGCGGGTGTCATCCCGCCCGCATCTGCGCAGTAAAGCGTTCGAAACACGCAATGCGCCCCCGGTGAGGACGGTTCAGAAGAAAACGAACACGACCCCTGCGCGCGCCACAGGCAATGCGCAAAAAACTGCGGCCAAGGGCAGTGCAACCGGCGATGAAACCGCCACGGCGGCGCGGCAAGGCGCGCAAGGCAAGAGCGCCGAAAATGGGAATGCGCGCGCAAGCAATTACCCTGGCCAAGTCATGCAACGGCTCAGCCGTGTGTCCCGTCCCCGTGTTGGCAGCCGGGGAACTGCGGTGGTCGCCTTTCGGGTTGCGAGCAATGGGGGGTTATCGGCCGCGTCAATCGCGCGCAGCTCCGGCTCGGCCCATCTTGATCAGGCGGCCCTCAGCGTGGTGCAAAAGGCGGCCCCCTTTCCCAAACCGCCCACGGGCGCGCAACGGGATTTTCGGGTAAACATCAAAGGGCGCTGAGCGGTCGCGTCGCCGTTGCGGCATCGACTTTGGCTGACGGGCTGAATGAACGCGCACGGGGCGCGCGCGCCGCCCATGCAAAAGAACGAGAATGACGTTTTTTTCTTGAAGACCGCGTGATAGATCGCACCGCATGGTAATCTGCTTACGCGATGAGACCGCTTTTGACTGATCCGAACTTACAGCCCCGTGCAGAAACGCATGCTGCACAGCCGCCTGTTCCGCTGGTCTGCGATCTTGATGGCACACTTATCAGAACAGACATCACGTTCGAGCTGTGTCTGCTGCACCTCATGGCACATCCCATAAGCGGTTGGTGGCGGCTTTTGTCCGGCTTTCTGTCGGACAAGGCAGCGACCAAGGACATGTTGGCACGCGCGCACGGTGATGGCATCGCGATCGACGGATTGCCGTATTCTGACGTTTTAGACCACGAGATGTTGGCAGGGTATGACCAGCGCGCTTTGGTTTCAGGCAGCGCCGATATGCTGGTCACCCGCGTGGCCGAGGATCACGGTGCGTTCTTGCATGTCCAGGGCTCGGATCGGACGCGCAGTTTGACGGGTGAGGCGAAGGCCGCGTACCTCAAACAGGAATTCCCGGACGGTTATGACTATGTCGGCGATGCTTTGGTGGATGTGCCGGTCTGGCGTGATGCCCGCAAAGCGTTTGCCTACAACGCCAGCGACGCGACAGTCAAAGCTGCACAGGAACACGGCATAAACCTGGAGCGCCTCAACACGCGCCCCTCGGAAATGCCTGCGCTGTGGAAGGGCATGCGCCCGCATCAGTGGTCCAAAAACGGCCTGTTGTTCGTAACGCCGCTGCTGAACGTCTCGTTGTTTGAGGCGTCTTGGATTGTGTACCTTTTGCTGGGTTTGATCGCCTTTTGCATGGTGACGAGTGCGACATATCTGTTGAATGACCTGCTTGATCTGGAAGCGGATCGAGTGCACGCGACAAAGCGCAATCGCCCCTTCGCATCTGGCGCATTGAGTATTCCAACCGGCGGGATGGCGACGGTCGGATTGGGCCTTGGCGGGCTTGTTCTTGCGCTTTTGGTGGGTGCCCCGTTTTTTGCCTGCTTGCTGATTTATGCCGTGTGTTCGTTGCTTTATTCTTTCAAACTCAAGAAAATCGCGGTGTTCGACACGATGGTTTTGAGCTTCCTGTTCTGCTGGCGCGTGATTGCGGGCGGTGTGCTGTTGGGATTGTCGAACTCGGTCTGGTTTCTGGCGGCCATAGGCTTTTTCTTTCTGTCCCTGGCCTTGGGCAAACGCGCAATCGAGCTCAATCGCGCAAAGGTCAGTGCAACGGTGCTGAGCGGGCGCGGTTACCGGGTAGAGGATTTGGACGTCGTAAAAACCTCAGGCTTGGCGGCGAGTTTTGTCATGAGTGTCATCGTCCTGATCTATGCGTTGATGGAGCAAAGCACAGTTATCACGCGTGACGTCAGCGCCGTTATCATCGCTGTCACCTTTCTGTTCTGGCAACTGCGCTTTTGGCTGCTGGTTGGTCGAGACGAGGTGCATGACGACCCGATTATCTTTGCGCTCAAAGACAGAACAAGCGCGCTTGTCCTGTTCGGCATTGTCGTCGCTGTGATGTACGAGCAGCTTGTACCGGCGGCGGGGTGACACGATGGCCGTTGCATGGGGAAGAGCGCACCATTTTTCGCATAGTGAGACCAGTCCGCGCTATCGTAGCGATGTGGCCGTCGCTGTCGCACAGGACCGGTCGCTGACGTTCTTTGGTCAGGGTCGCTCTTATGGTGATGTTGCGCTGAATGATGGCGGTACTGTACTTCGGACGCATGATTTGAACCGGTTCATTGAGGCGGATTGGACAACTGGCAAGATCCGCGCCGAGGCGGGGATGACGACGGATCAATTGCTGCGCGCAAGCGTTCCGCGTGGGTGGTTTGTCCCTGTCACGCCGGGGACGAAATTTGTCTCGCTTGGCGGCGCGGTGGCCAATGATGTGCATGGCAAAAACCACCACGCTGTTGGCAGTTTCGGCGCACATGTCTCTGCGCTTGGCCTTGTGCGCAGTGACGGTGAGATGATGACGCTGAGCAGAGAGCAAAACGCCGATCTGTTTGGATTGACCATCAGTGGGTTGGGGCTGACGGGCTTTATCTCTTGGGTGGAACTGCAGTTGATACCCATCACGTCACCGTTCATGGCTGTCGAAAACGTCAAGATGAAGAACCTTGATGCGTTCTATGAACTGAGTGCAGCGAGCGAAAACTGGCCCTATTGTGTTGCATGGGTCGATTGTTTTGCCACGGGTGCCTCATTGGGCCGTGGTGTATTCACGCGGGCCCGGCACAGTGCGCAAGTCCAAGCGTTGGAGACCCATTCAACGGATGCTAAATTGACCTGGCGGACAGAGTCGCCAAGCTGGATGCTGAACAAAGCCTCAATCTCAGCCTTTAATGCGGCGTACCGCAACAGGCCGGGTGCCAGCCTGTGTGGTGATCAACACTATGGTGGTTTTTTCTATCCGCTGGACGGCATCAGCCAGTGGAACCGGATGTATGGGCGCCAGGGCTTTTTCCAGCATCAATGCGTTGTGCCCAAAGACGTCGCGCCAAACGCCATTCGAGAACTGTTGGACAGAATTGCCGAGGCCGGTCAGGGATCGTTTCTGGCCGTCCTCAAACAGCATGCGCAAGAAACGTCGCCTGGGCGCAACAGCTTTTGCATGGATGGCACGTCTTTGGCGCTCGACTTTGCAAACAAAGGGGCATCCACGCTTGCGTTGCTGTCCGACCTTGACAGGATTGTCCTAAAATATGAAGGACGCATGTACCCGGCCAAGGATGGC
>JBCCBC010000166.1:0-6731 GCA_039814435.1 Pseudomonadota bacterium | reverse complement strand
CCCGGAGCCACACGCGCACTGGTTGCGATGCGCACCGACCTGTTGTCCGCCCTGCGCGACCTGCCCGAACTTGGGCGCACCGACCTTGATTTCCGCCATCTGCTGCGCAGTTGGTTCAACCGTGGATTTCTGGTGCTGCGCCAGATCAGCTGGGAGACCCCGGCGAGCATTCTGGAAAAGATCGTCGAATACGAGGCCGTGCATGCCATCCGCGATTGGGATGATCTGCGCCGTCGGTTGTACCCTCAGGATCGCCGGTGCTTTGCCTATTTTCACCCGACCATGCCCGACGAGCCGCTGATTTTCGTCGAAGTCGCGCTGACCATGACGGTGCCCGGATCCATTCAGCACGTGTTGGCGGATGACCGCGATACGCGAAAGCCCCATGACACCAAAGTGGCCGTGTTCTATTCGATTTCGAATTGCCAGACGGGTCTGAAGGGCATCAGCTTTGGCAATCTGCTGATCAAGCAGGTGGTGGACGAGTTGCGCCAGGAGTTGCCCAACCTTGATACGTTTGTGACCCTGTCACCGATCCCCAAGTTCAATCTGTGGCTGTCTGAACAAGACGGCGACGAGGCCGCCCGCCAGATCCTGCAAGGGCGCGCCGATGCCGATCTGATCCGGGACCGGGCGGCGCGCTATCTGGCCACGGCCCGCAATGGGCGCGGTGCGCCCTTTGACCCGGTTGCCCGGTTTCATCTGGGCAACGGCGCCCAGATCTATGCCGTCCACAGCGATGCGGACCTGAGCGAGAACGGCCAGCACCAGTCCAGTGGCGCCATGGTGAATTATCACTATGACCTCGATTTGCTTGAACAGAACCACGAACGGTTTGTACAAGAAGGTGCCGTGTCGATGACGGATGCCTTCCGCGCCACTTTGGCCGACCCCAAGACCAAGAAACAAAGAAAGTCCGCCTAGTGGCCAACCACCTTTATGACCATCTGATTGCCCCCCATGCGGGCAATTCCGCCACGTTCTTGTCCCGTGAAACCCACCCCGACATCAGCTTTGCCCGGTTTGCGCACATGGTTGCCCAGACCGCGCATCGGTTGTGCGCGGCTGGTCTGACCCCCGGCGACCGGATCGTGGTGCAGGCCCCAAAGACTGTTGAAATGGTCGCCCTGTATGGCGCTGCGGTGCAGGCGGGCGGTGTGTTTTTGCCCCTGAACACCGGCTACACCCGTGACGAGGTGGCCTATTTCGTGGGGGATGCCACCCCGTCCATCATCGTCTGTGACGGCAAGGACGCTGCGCAGATGACCGAGATTGCACAGGGCGCCACGGTGCTGACCTTGAACGCCGATGGCACCGGGTCCCTGACCGAGGGGTTGGATGATCTGCCCACCCGCTTTGACACAGTTGATCGGGGCCCTGATGATCTGGCCGCCTTGCTTTATACCTCGGGCACCACGGGGCGATCCAAGGGCGCGATGCTGAGCCATGACAACCTGTTGTCCAACACTCAAAGCCTGACCGATCTGTGGCAGATCACCGAGGCAGATGTCCTGGCCCATGCCCTGCCCATCTTTCACACCCATGGTTTGTTTGTCGCCCTGAACACGTGCATGTTGGCTGGTGCCCGGGTTCATTTCATGCCCGGTTTTGATCTGGATGCGATGATGGCCGCCCTGCCCCGTGCCACGATGTTGATGGGCGTTCCGACCTTTTACACCCGCCTGCTGTCTGATCCGCGCCTGACGTCTGATCTGGTGCAGAACGTGCGCCTGTTTGTGTCAGGCAGTGCCCCGCTGCTGGCCGAGACCCACGCGGCGTTCACTGCCCGGACGGGTCATGCGATTTTGGAACGCTATGGCATGACAGAAACCAATATGAACACGTCCAACCCGTATGAGGGCGACCGGCGGCCCGGCACGGTTGGCCACCCCCTGCCCGGCGTCGAGGTGCGCCTGACTGATGCCCAGACAGGCACGCCTGTCCCGGCCGGAGAGGTTGGCATGGTCGAGGTCCGCGGCCCCAACGTGTTTCAGGGCTATTGGCAGATGCCGGAAAAGACCGCCGCCGAGCTGCGCGACAACGGGTTTTTCATCACCGGTGATCTGGGTCAGTTTGACGACGATGGCTATCTGGCGATTGTGGGCCGGGAAAAGGATCTGATCATCACGGGCGGCTACAACGTCTATCCCAAAGAGATCGAGGATGTGTTGAACGACATCGAAGGCGTATCGGAATCCGCCGTTGTCGGCGTGCCGGACGCTGATTTCGGAGAGGCCATCGTGGCGGTTGTGGTTGCCGAGCCCGGGGCTGACCTGGGCGAAGACAGTTTGGCAGCGACCGTCAAGGACAAGCTGGCCCGCTTCAAGCATCCGCGCAGATACGTCTTTGCCCCCGAATTGCCCCGCAACACGATGGGCAAGGTGCAAAAGAACGCGCTGCGCGATACCTATAGCGCGGCATAGACCCGAAAGGATCCACTATGGTCGCCTTGCCCTCGTCGGTGTGTGAATTTGACTGGCCTGCCCCTGACTTTGCCCTGTCGGGTACGGATGGGCGCACCCACAGCCTGAGTGAGTTGCGCGGGCCGAACGGCACCCTGATCATGTTCATCTGTAACCACTGCCCGTTTGTGCTGGCCATTCTGGACAAGATCATCCGGGATGCGCGCGATTTGCAGGCCCTGGGTGTGGGGGTCGCCGCGATTTGTTCCAACGACGCGGTTGCCTATCCCGCCGACAGTTTTGACAAGATGGCAGCCCTTGCCGCGCAGCACAGCTTTCCGTTTGCCTATCTGCATGACGCAGATCAGAGCGTTGCCCGGGCGTACGGCGCGCAGTGTACCCCCGACTTTTTCGGATTTAACGCGGATCTGGGCCTGCAATATCGCGGACGTCTGGACGCCTCGCGCATGTCACCGGGCCCCGCCGACCTGCCCCGTGACCTCTTTGAGGCTATGAAACAGGTCGCTGAGACAGGCCGCGGGCCGGACGCACAGACCCCATCCATGGGCTGTTCCATCAAATGGAAGGCGTCCTGACCGCACGTGCAGCCAAGCCAGGTCCGCTTTAGAGGCGCGCGCCTGTGGCTTTGTCGAAATAGTGCGCCAGCTCTGGCTTGATAGTGAAACCGATGGTTTCGCCCTTGGCTTGGGTTGGTGGCTTTTCGGTCTTGGCGATGAATTCCACCCCGGTTGCCGTCACAAGGTGGACAAGCGCGTATTCGCCAAGGTTTTCTACCAGCTCCAAGCGTCCTTCGACGACGGCTTCACCCTCCACCGGAGTGAGGTGCTCGGGGCGCAGGCCAATGTCCTGACCCGTCTGGACGTCGCGCTGCAACGCAGCCGCCGCACCACTTGCCAGATCGCCAGGGCCGAAAAAGTTCATTTTCGGGCTGCCGATGAACTGCGCCACAAAAGCATTCGCAGGAGTGTCATACAGAACAATCGGTGAGCCGACTTGTTCGATGCGACCGTCGCGCAGAACAACGATCTTGTCAGCGAGCGTCATCGCTTCGACCTGATCGTGCGTCACGTAGATCATCGTGGTCTGGAGCCGTTCGTGCAGGCGGGCAATCTCGAGCCGGGTTTGCACGCGCAGGGCCGCGTCAAGGTTGGACAGGGGTTCGTCAAACAGGAACACCTGTGGGTCCCGCACAATGGCGCGGCCAATGGCGACGCGCTGACGCTGACCACCCGAAAGGTTACGCGGGCTGCGATCAAGATAGTCGGTGATCTGCAAAATCTCGGCTGCGGCTTTGACCCGGCGATCAATTTCGGCGGGGTCGGTCTTGGCCTGTTTCAGACCAAAGGCCATGTTCTTGTAGACCGTCATGTGCGGATACAGCGCGTAGGTCTGGAACACCATCGCCACACCGCGTTTGGAGGCGGCGACTTCGTTCACTTCCCGATCGCCAATGGCAACGGATCCGTCCGAGATTTCCTCGAGCCCTGCAATCATGCGCAGCAATGTGGATTTGCCGCAGCCCGATGGGCCAACGAACACAACAAATTCGCCATCTTCGATGTCAAGATCGACACCATGCATCACTTGCGTGGCACCGTAGCTTTTGCGCACGTCGCGCAGTGTCAAACCGGCCATTTTGCCTCCAATTCTGCAATCTTGCGCCGCAGGGTTGCGGCGAATTCAGGGTAGGTTTCGGGAAGGTCGCCCCATAACTGGCGACTGGTGATGAAACTGTCATTGCCAAGCATCGCAGTCAGGTCATCCCAACTTGGCTCAACATAAATGAATGGAATTTTGCCGGCGGCCACATGGCGGGCAAACACGTACCAGCCCGCAATACTGTGAATGGCGTGGATCGGCATAAAGCCCTGCGCCAAACACCCCGCGACCGTAGGACGAATAAAGATCGGGAATTTCGCCATGCCGTCCGCGCAGATGCGCGCAACCGTGTCCCCAATGGCCACATTCGCGAACCGGCGCGCAATCTGACCAACGTAGTCCTGCTTGGAAAACGGCAGATCAAGCGCAAGCGCGGGCAGCACTTCCTGTTCTTCAAAGGCGTGGAAATGCGCGTTCAGATGCGGGGTGCGCATGGCCGCGTCAAAGGTTTCAACCCCTTCCAGGGCGGCAAGATAGGCCAACGCGGTGTGGCCCCCGTTCAGCACCCGGATTTTGGTTTCTTCGTATGCGTCCACATTCGGCGTGACGATCACCCCGGCCTGCGCGAGGTTGGGCATGTCGCCTGTGGCGTGATCTTGCAAAACCCACTGCATGAAATCTTCGGCCATCACGGCAGACGTCACGGGCGAGCCCACAAGCGCCGACAACTCGATCCCCAGATCTGTGGGGCTGCGCGGCGTGATCCGGTCCACCATGGAACAGGGAAACGCGACATGCTGGCTGGTCCAATCGGCCAGATCCTGGTCCCCGCAGGCCACGAGATAAGCCAGGAGGTTGCGCTGCAGCATCTTGCCGTTCTGGCGGATGTTGTCGCAGCACGCGATTGTCAGCGGCGCACCAGTTGCGGCCACCCGCGCGGCCAATGCGGCGCGCAGATAGCCGTAAACGCTTTCGGCTGGGCCGCCGTCGAGTTCCGCCGCAATGGTTGGGTCCGCCTTGTTCAGCGCGCCGTTCGCATCCGTATAGTACCCGCTTTCGGTGACGGTGATTGTCACCATATGCACGCTTGGGCGCGCCAACAGTGTTTCGGCGGATTTTGCGTCCACGCTCCAGTCCTCAAAATGCACGTGGCTGCGCACCCGGCGCAATGCGACGTGCCCCTCGGAGGAGTAGGATTTGAGGAAATACCCGTCATGGCGTGCGATATCATCCTGCACGGCGCGGAACTGATCCGCCTCGCTGGCGCGCAGGTTGACGGCGGCAATGCCCCACCGCAGATCATTGGAGACCTCGATATAGTCATCAAGGTAGACGGCCTGATGCGCCCGGTGAAACGCTCCAAAGCCGAGGTGGACAACGCCCACCTCGCAGTCAGACCTTGCGTAATTTGTCGCTGAGATGGGGGCGCGCGTTGCTGAATTCATGACGATGTTGCCAGTGTTGGCGCAAGATCCTTGCGCGCAGTGTCCCGATATTCGGACGGTGTCATACCTTTGACCTTGAGAAAGTGCCGATTGAAGTTCGCCAGGTTTTTGAACCCGACCTTGGGTGCGATCGTTGTGATCTGGTCGTCTGATGCATAGAGCATTCCGCAGGCCTGCCCGATCCGCACCCGGTTGAGGAATTCAACAAAGCCGTGCCCGGTGACAGACTGAAAGTTCCGCCCAAAGGTGATTTCGGTCATGTTGGCCATCTTGGCCGCCTGGGCCACCGAAAACGGTTCGCTGAAGTTTTTGGTGATGTGGTCCACCACATGCGCAATGCGCGCTTGTTTGCTGCCCCCTTCGGGGTGGATCAGCTTGGCCGCCGACAGTGTCTTTTTCTCGGCGTGTTCGTTGAGCCGGACAAGAAAGCGGACAAAGGCGAGGATACGTTCGGCCCCTTTGTTTTCGCGGATCGCTTCCATGTGCCCGCGTGCGAATGTGGCGTTGAACCCTTCGAACAGGATACCCGACTGCGCGAGGTTCAGCAGTTGCAGCACATGCGAGAATTCGGGAAACCCGTGGGCGAGTTTTTCCACACTTTCGTGGCTGAACTGGACCAGCATATCGCGGGTTTGCACCGGTTCCGACCAGACCTGGTCGGTGATCCAGTTGTGCGGCAGGTTCGGGCCCGTCATGAACAGATCGCCCGCTTTGAAGTCGCCGATGTAGTCCCCGACAAAGGCCTTGCCCCGTGTTTCCACGATCAGGTGCAGTTCGTATTCTTCATGCGCGTGCCAGCGGCACAGCTCGGTTGGCCAGCCGTGTTCGAGATAGCGAATGGACCGCGTGCTGCGGTCGACCATTTCGATTTCGGGTTCAATAATCGACATCGGCTTACCTGAGTACGTTCCCGCCATCGACCCCAATGGTCTGGGCGGTCATATAGGCGGATTGATCGGAGGCGAGAAAGACAGCGGCGCGGGCCACATCGTCGGGTGCCCCCATATAGCCAAGCGGCACGGCGGCGCCGACTTCGCGTTTTTTCTGCCCGGGCGCTTTGTCTTCGAATGTCGCAAACAGCGCGTCCACGGTGTCCCACATGGGCGTGTCGATCACGCCCGGGCTGATTGCGTTGACCCGGATCTTGTGCGGCGCAAGCGCCAGTGCGGCCGACTGCGTGTAGCTGATCACAGCCGCCTTGGTGGCGCAGTAGTGCGCAACCAGGGCTTCGCCCCTGTGACCCGCCTGGGAGGCGAGGTTGATG
>JBCCBC010000167.1:0-6573 GCA_039814435.1 Pseudomonadota bacterium | reverse complement strand
GCTCTTCCGATCTCTAGAGTTGTGCCAATACTATGTAACCACTTGGGTCCAAAGGCTTTGTTTTGGAGGTGACACCCAATGATCCGCCTCATCCAATCCGGCCTCATGTACGGCAACCTCTTCCACGTCTCCAGCCCCGCGCTGGTCGACCGCTATAACCGGGCGCTCAAGCATCTCACGGGCCAGACCACCACGCTCACCGATTTCTACATCGACATCTCCGGCTTCTCCCCCGAGGTGGGCGATGACCTCGATGATCCGCTCTACCTCAACCACAACGGGGTCAACCGGCAGTTCATTATGCTAAGCACGGAACAGCGCAAATGCCCGCTGCTTGATGCGAAATTTTCGACCAGCCATCCGATCCTGCAACGCTTTATCGCGGAGAATGAGGCGGCACTTTTTGCCCTGACTGCGCGGGATGCGGTGGCGGGGGAGTTGGTCAACTCGGTCTATGATATCTCGACCCCGGCACGCCTGTTCGACATCCGCGCCATCACGGTCGAGGCGGACACAACCGGGGGCACTGTGCGCAATGCGGCTGATCTCGCCCGCAAGGTCGATACCTTTCTGAACGAGGAAGATGCGTGGTTTGACGATGTGCTGATTGCGGACATGATCACGTTGGCCGGGCAAACCGGGGATGTGACGCGCAACCCTGTCCGCCTGAAACCGCTGAAAGTGGAGCAGGGCAATTTCTGGACGGCGCATTTTGGCGGGCTTTATGTCTTTCACGCGCTAGATCACCCCGCCACCATTGCAAGCGGGGACAAGCCCGCAGATGTGCCGACGAAATACACCTTTGATCTGAGTGAACGGAACAGGATTGCAAAGTTCCTGGAGTACAACGATCTTGTCGAACCTGTCGTCAAAGCACGTGGCGTGGACGGGGCGGCGATCTTGCGCCAAAAGATGGATTTTATCCTGATCTCGGTCATCTCGCAGGCGGGTATTGATCTGGATGGCACGACGCGGCGCGATATGCGGATGCTGGCGCGCCGACATGTGGATCTGTTACCGGACGAATTTCACGGGCTGGCGGATCTGGTCAACTGGGCCGAAAACGGTGGAACGTGGCCGCGCATATCCTCCGATCACCCGGCCTATTTCTATACGCTGCGGGCGGCGGATGTGCCGGATGCAGGTTTGGTCAACATGCTGCTCTCCGAGCTGAGCCCGCGCGATGTGCGTCAGCTGTTTATCTGCCACAAACAGGCGTTTTATCAGGCCTATGCGGAATGGCCCGAGGTCAAGAAAGACTATGTCGCCCGCTTTCTTGAGGCAGAATACAAGGCGGACAAAGTGGGTGCACGGGCGGCCCTGTTTGGGCATGATGCCCCAATGCGCGCGCCGGAGCCCAAATCAGTCGACATGATCACACGTGTTGGTCCCTGGGGCGCAATTCGGAGGTAGGGACATGGCCTTGATCCGGCTGTTATTCATCGTTTTTGTGCTGCTCAGCATCATTTATCTGAGCGTGTCGCTGTATTCGCGCGCGCGCTGCCGGGCGCGGCTGGAAGCCGAATGGGATGCCGGGCAGATCACCACCCCACGCGAAGCGTTTGTGCGCGAGGGGCTTGCGGACTATGACGGGTCCTTGCGCCGCAAGCTGATCCTTGGCGTTTACATCGTGCCCATGACGCTTGTGGGCCTGACCATCTATCTTGTGAATTTTGCCTGAAAGGGGTGCGGACATGCGCTACATCGGCTGGACACTTTTGATCTCGTTCTGGGTCATTTTTGCGGCATTTCTGCATTATACCCTGCCGCAAAAAGACCTGGTGCGGGTGACGGGAACAGAGATTATCCGCAAGGACTTTTCCGGCGTGTCGCGCCTGTTTTACGCGCAGGCCGACAGTGGCGATACGGATGTCGGCAATCGGGACTTGCGGTTGATCACGACCACCCGAGCCAACGGGCGGGTCAGCGTATACCGTAACGAAGATACGGGGTTTGGCTGGCCCCCCTATTTCAAGCTCGACAGTTCCAACTTGCAGGCCGAAGCGGCCGAAGTCGTGTCGACCAAAGCCAATCCTCAGTGGGTGGTGGTCACGCATTACGGCTGGCGCAGTCCGTTTTTGTCGATCTATGCCAATGCGATCAGCATCAGGCCCGTGGAAGGGCCGGATGTGTCCAAGGGCATACCGTGGGTCAACATCACCATTTTGACTCTGCTGGCGGCGTTTTTCTATGCCATCTGGGTGCGGTGGCGCAGGTTCCGCCAGGCGCGGATCGACCCCAAGCTGGAAGAGTTGCAGGATAACTGGGAAGCCGCTGGTGATGCGGTTGAGGCCAGGCGCGGGCGGGTGCGGCGGTGGTTGAACACCTGGAAAGCCAAGTAGCCAAAGGCGGGCGCACGGAGACGTGCGCCTTACCTTAAAAAGAACCAGCGTCCGGTTTTCGGCCCGAGATGGCGGAGGACACCTCCGCCTTACGTTCTTAGGGCGGGCGCTTTAAAGTAGAGCTGCGGTGCGATAGAGCCGCACGCGCAGCCCACCATGTGCGATACTGGGCCCATCGGGTAAAAACGGCAGATCGCATGCTTTGGCCAATCCACCCTCGCTTGTCACGATCCCGACGCGCCATCTCGAGAACCGTTCACGCAGCACTTGCCCAAGCCGTCCATAGACCGGGTAGAGCGCTTTTTTATCGCCAATACGCGCCCCGTAGGGTGGGTTGACGATCACCAGGCCCGGCCGGGTGTCGGGTGGCACCATCTCTCCGGCGTTGGCCTGATCGAAGCTGACCAGATCACCTACACCTGCCCGGGTCGCATTGGCGCGCGCCATATCGATGACGCCGGCATCCCTGTCCGAGCCGTAGAACCGCGCGGTGGGCGTGCGCCTGCGATCACTGTCTCGCATCGCCTCGGCGCTTGCGTCGTAGGTTGCGAGGTGTTCGAACCCAAAGGTGCGTGACCGTCCGGCCTGAGCGTTGCTTGCGATTTCTGCCGCTTCGATCACGAATGTGCCCGAGCCGCACATCGGGTCAAACACCGGCTGCGTGCCATCGAACTCGCATTGGTGCAGGAACATCGCCGCCAGTGTTTCGCGCATCGGGGCTTTGCCCACGGCCACTTTGTGCCCACGCTTGTGCAGCGGGTCGCCAGATGTATCGACACTGATGGTCACGCGGTTGTCGTCGATCCGCACCTTGAGGATGACAGGCGCGTCCGCCGCCACGACCATGCCTGCCGTCTCTTGCAGCGCTGCTTCGATCCGCGTGGTGGCGGCCCCCGCATGATAGATCTTGGATTTGCGCGATGTGGCGACATCGACCCGAACGGGCACATCCTGACGCAGCACGTCGCCCCAGGGAAACTTGCGGGCCCGTTTGTCGAGCTGGGCGAGGTGAAACGCCATGAACGTCCCAATGCGCACCAGAATGCGGGTCGCCCCCCGCAACTCCAGATTGGCCCGCCAGACGGTAGGCCAATCGCCTTGCAGGGTCACGCCGCCGGGCTCCACCCCTTGCACGTCAAAGTCGCGCGCGCGGGCTTCTTCGGCCAACGTCTCTTCCAACCCCGGCAGGGTGATGGCAAAGATGGTGAGGGGCGTATCAGGCGACATGGCGGTCTGCTTACCGGCTTGCCGCCCGGGGTTCGAGCGGTTTTTTGCAGCGCCTCAGAACCGGACGGTCAATCCGACAAAGGCGTCGAGGCTGTCGTAATCGGCCTCGATCACGGTGCCACCTGGCCCCTCCAGGGTTTGTGACCCGGCGGTAAAGTACCGCAGCTCTCCAAACAGTGCGACGCGGTCGGACACGGCAAATTCGGCACCCGCCATCACCTTTGCGGCCAAAAATCCGGTGTCGTTGTATTCCCCCGCGGCGGGGCCTGCGTCCACGTCAAAGTCCACTTCGGTCATGACCCCAAGGCCAAAGCCGACATAGGGCGTGACAGCCCCGGCGGTGCCAAAGGCATAGACGCCGTTCACCATCAGGGACGTAGACGCAAAATCACCAGCAGTGCCAACCGACGCGGCTGGTGTTGCGTCGGCTGAGCGACAAGTAAACTCAACCTCTGCACGCCACGGGCTGGCGGCATAATCATAGCCAATGGCACCGCCCAGACTGGTGCCGGTGTCATAATCAACGCCGATTGTGGCGGTGCCAAAGGTCAACGCGTCGCCGCCAAGGTCAGACACACCGCCAAACACCTTGGCGTAGAAGGTGCCATCGGCTGTGGCAGATGTCGCAAGGGCGACGGACAGGGCTGTTGCGGACATCAGGGTGCGGGGCATATGGGTCTCTTTCTTTGGGTGCGATTGCTACTCGCCCAAGACCTGCGGCGCGCCAGCTATGCGGACCAGCCCGTTTGCACCAGTTAACCGGCTTTGTGCACCAGTCGACCCAAGATCTGACACCGCCTGTTCCAAGGCCGCACGATAGGACCGACTGACGGGTATGCGCGTGCCGTCCGATACGTGGCACAGACCGCGCTGGCCGACCCGTTCAATGGCCCTGACATGGGCCAACATCACCCAGTGAGATCTGTGAACTTGCATGCCCGGCGCATCGCGCAACTCATCGATCGCTGCGCCAAAGGAATACAGCACCGGATCAGAACCCATGGGCGTGCGGACCCGGAGATAGTGCAGCTCGGCCGAGATCGCGATCAGATCGGGGCCAATTGCGGCAGGCATGCGTGCCCTGATGCCGACAGGCGTGGGGTCAGGGGCGGGCGGTGGGGCAGGGCCCGGGGGGCGCTTGCAACCGCAAGCCCTGCCCGGCGTTCAGGGCCAGCCACACGACGACCAGTACCGGGGCAAGGTTGGTAAACTCAGACCACAGGGTTTCGTCCGTGTCCGTGTCCGCGTCGAGCGGGTCAAAAGCGGCAAGGCCAAACACGGCATCCAACCAAAAGGCCCACGGCGTGAACAGAACCGCACCGGCCACACCAGCCAGCGCAACTCATATCCACATGGACCCGCGCCCATATCCGGGCAAAGCCGTCAGCGATCTCTGTGCAGCCTGCAACAGCGCGAGCGCGGGAAAGATACGGAGCGCCCAAAACACAGCCCGAACGCCAAAGGGCAACACTGCGGCACTGGCCGGGTTGATCAGAACAAAGGCGAGCGTCAGCACCACACCCGCCACAACGAGGAAGGGAACCCAGGCACGCCGAGGATCAAGATGCGATGGCAGGCGCTTGGCTCCGCTCACCTGCTGCGCCGCCGGTCAATCCGAGAACAGGTAGTCGACGGACGCAATTTCGCGGGCCTTGTCCTCGGGCATCGTCAGGAATTTGGCAAGCGCCTTGGCATTGTCATCCAGATCAGCGGATTCGCGGATCCTGTCGAAATGTTCGAAATCAGCGTCGCGGATTCTGTCGGATTCAAACACCATGTCGTTGCGGATGGTCGGCAACAAGCGTTCCAGCGTTTCGGGCGAGGTTTGTTCACCGGCCAACCCAACACGCATGGCGTGGCCGACAAGGTAGTCATCGGTAAAATCACACTGGATTTCCAGCATACGCGTGATTGATCGATCGCCTGCAAAATCCTGCAACAAATCGAGGTTGCCGGGGTCCATACATACGATCAGCCGGTCCGTTTCGTAGTAATCAAACAGCATCCGCATCAAGGCACGGCGGTGCCGCGTGCGTTTTTCCAATGTGGTTTGAATGCCGCCGAGGTCGGGCAGCGGTGTGTGCTCTTCGTTAAAGAGGTACTCCATCGCCGGGACGTTGGTCATGATCCGGATCCGTTCCAGCAAGCGTTTGGCGACATGCCATTTCTTGCAGATGATCACCAAAAGCTCTCTGTTTCGGCCCAGCGTGCTCTCGGTTTCCCAGAATCGGGTGGCAAATCGGCGCCCGATCCGACCGCGCCCGGTAAGGAATTTGAACAGGCTGGCCCCTTCGTTTGAGATCTGGAAGGGGACGTTCTCGGCAGCATACAGCAGACCAAGTCGGCGTTTGAGGTCGCGTGCCTCGGCGCTGATCTTGCGGGCAAACAGGAAATCCTGGCTGAGCAGCAGATCGTAGTGATCATCATAGAACGTGACCGGCATCCCGTAGTCCGTGAACATCAGGAAGGTCAGAGTGCGCACCCTGATTTCGTCTTCGGGGACGACATGGCGCACGATGGTTTGAAAAAACGTCTCGTCCGGGATCCAGGTGGTGCGGAAAAAGCGCATCACATCGCGCCGTTCGCGGGTGAAATCGAGGACCCATTCAATTGTGCGGCGGCGCAGACACCACCACTGGCTGCCAATCTGCACCTGGATGTCTGCGGGAATGTCGCGGGTGATGCCAAAGCGGCGCTGGGCGTTGAAACTGGCGTAGAATCGGCGTTTTTGGGTGCGTTCGTTGAAGAAGTGGCGGTAAATCAGCCGCTCTTCCTTCATGCCGGTCTTGATCCAATCACTCTCAAAATAGTCAAAGCTCTCGATAAAGTCGGCGTCGTTGTCATCAAGGAAGCGGTGCGTGTATTCGGCGGGTTTGATGGCCATGCAGTCACCCGACAGCATGTAAAAATGGGTCGCGCGCGGAAAGGCATTCACCGCACTCTCCACAGCGTACAGGGTCGCCTGAACAAGGCTCCACTCTCCCCACCCGCAGCGGATCCTGCG
>JBCCBC010000078.1:0-11108 GCA_039814435.1 Pseudomonadota bacterium | reverse complement strand
GCCACAACCTCAATGGTGACGTGCGGCCGGATCACTTTGCCCTCTGCCAGCTCAGCGAGGGGGCGCTGCCCGCGCTCACAGCAGCTTGGGGGAACGATGCGGTTCAGCGATGCCGAGACAAACACTACTATGCCCCTACGCTGTTTCACCCTGCGGACTGGCGCGAATGGGGCTTTCGCAACTGGCGGGTGCGCCGTAGCCTTGCGGCCATGACTGTCACGCTCGCTGAAATTGCCGTTCCATGACCAAAGGCCAATTGCTGATCATCGACGATGATCCCCACATCCGGTCCGTCCTGCGCATCGGGTTGCGTCAGGCGGGATATGACGTGGTCGAAGCCGGGGACGGGGCCGAGGGCCTCGCCAAGGCGCGCAGCGGGCGGTTTGATCTGATCGTTCTCGATATTGGGTTGCCGGAAATGGATGGGCTGGCCGTGTGCCGCGCGCTGCGCAGCAGTGACGACACGCCTGTGCTGTTCCTGACGGCGCGACAAGACGAAATCGACCGGGTGTTGGGGTTTGAACTGGGGGGCGACGACTATGTGACCAAGCCGTTTTCCCCACGCGAACTGGCGGCACGGATCGGGGCGATCCTGAAACGGACCCAAACGCGCGGTACGCCGCTGTTGGCGCGGGGGATCCTGCGCATCGATCCTGCGCGTCACCTGTGCGAGGTCAATGAACACCCCGTTGCCCTGACGGCGCGCGAGATGCAGATCCTGGCCCACCTGTTGGCGCACCCAGATCGGGTGGCCGCGCGGCCCGCGTTGACGGACGCGGTGTACGGGGTTGGGGTCGGGGTCAGTGACCGGACGCTCGACAGCCACTTGCGCAACCTGCGGGCCAAACTGGCGCAGGCGGGCTGTGGCGACGCGATAGAGACAGTGCACGGCATCGGGATCAGGATGGGCCAATGTCAGGGGCACTAAAAGGCGTGGCGCGCAAATGGCGCCCGCCCCTGGCGCTTGTCATTGGGGGCACGCTCGCGGCGGTCCTGACCTTGCCCTTGCTTGGTATTGTTTACCTCCGGCTGTGGGGCAATGTGCTGGGGTGGGGCGAAGCGGCGTGGCTGGTTGCGTCAATCGCAGTGGTCGCGACAGCTGTGCTTGGGTTTCTCTTGTGGCGGCTTGTGCTGCACCCGGTCTATGCGCTGACCCGCTATGCACGGGCGCGCAAGACAGGGCAGGTGGCACCCGCACCATCCCAATTCGGCACACCGGAATTCAGCCGTCTGGGCACCAGCGTCATGGATATGGGCGACGCACTGCACAGCCGCGCCGAAGGGCTCAAGGCCTATGCCGATCACGTCACCCACGAACTGACCTCGCCGCTTACGGCCATTCGCGGGGCGGCAGAACTGCTTGATGCGGGGGCGGACGCGCAGGATGCGCGCGCGCTGACCCAAACCATCGAGGACGCCACAAACCGGATGCAAGCACTGCTGGAGGACCTCAGTCACCACGCGCGCGCCGCCACCACCTCGGGGCCCGGGCAGACCACGCTCAGCGACGCTGTCGCGGCATTGGACACCGCCCTGGGCGTGCAGATTGATCAAGACGGGGCTGTGCCGCTCAGCCGCGCTGATCTGGTGACGATCCTGACGCAACTGGCGCGCAATGCGGCGGAACATGGGGCGAAGACATTCACCCTGACCGCAACGCCAAGCGGGGTGCAGATTGGCGATGACGGCCCGGGCATCACTGCCGGCAACCGGGATCGCATCTTTGATCCGTTCTTTACAACACGGCGCGCCAGTGGGGGCACGGGCATGGGGCTCAGCATCGTGCGCAGCCTTGTTCAGGCGCGGGGCGGGCGGATTTCCCTGCTGGATGATACCCAAGGTGCTGCATTTCTCATCACTTTTGATTGAGATCCGCAGCCTCAAGGCGCTGTTTTTGCGAATCATTCGCATTCTCATTGACTTCTTGCGAATGACTCTCATATTCATTCGTAACATGACACAGCACCCACTCTCCCCCGTTTCGCGCCGCGCTGTTCTGGCTGGCATCGCCGCTTTGGCTGCGACCCCCGCCTTTTCGGCTTCAAAACTGAACATCGTGGCCACCACGGGCATGATCGCAGACCTGGTGCGCACCATCGGTGGCACCGGGGTCGAGGTGCAGGGGCTGATGGGGGCGGGTGTTGATCCCCACGCCTACCGTCAAACCCGCAGCGATATCGTTGCCATGACCCGCGCGGATGCGGTGATGTGGCATGGCCTCTACCTCGAGGCGCAGATGGAGACGTTTTTCGAGGATCTGGGCACCAGCCGCCCTGTGCACGCCATTGCACAAAGCATCGATACATCGCGGTTGCTGTCGCACGAGGATTACGCGGGCCGCTACGATCCCCATATCTGGATGGATCCGGCGCTGTGGGCCGATTGTGCTCCCGCTGTGGTACGTGCGCTGACGGCATTGCAGCCAAAGGGCAAGGCCCTGTTCGAAGACAACGCAGCCGCGTTTGCCGCCGAGGCGCAGGCGCTGAACATCTATGCCGCCGAAACGCTGGCGCAGGTGCCCCAAGAGCGGCGGGTGCTGCTGACAGCCCATGACGCCTTCAGCTACTTTGGGGCGGCGTACGGGTTCGAAGTGATGGGTATCCAGGGGATCTCGACCGAAAGCGAAGCAGGCTTGAACCGGATCAGCACGCTTGTCGATACGCTCGTGGAGCGCCAGTTGCCGGCGGCGTTTGTGGAAACCTCAGTGTCTGATCGCAACATCCGGGCCCTGATCGAAGGGGCGGCGGCACAAGGGCACACAGTGTCGATCGGCGGGTCGCTGTTTTCGGACGCAATGGGGCCGGATGGCACCTACGAGGGCACATGGCTCGGTATGATCGATCACAACGTGACGACCATCGCCCGCGCGCTAGGTGCCGATGTGTCCGCCACCGGACGGTTGGGCAAACTCAAGGGGGCCGCATGACCATTTCGCTTGTCACCGACGGGATGCACGCCGAGGCTGCAGCCCAGGATGCCAGCCCCTTGGCTGTGCGCGGTCTGACCGTATCTTATGGGCAGACGCCTGCCATCTTTTCTGTGGATGTTACGATCCGCGCGGGGGCGATGACGGCGATTGTCGGGCCCAACGGTGCGGGCAAGTCGACGCTTCTCAAGGCGGCGCTGCAGGTGATCAAGCCACTGGCGGGCACCGTTCGCGTCTTTGGTCAACCGCTGGACCAGATGCGTGACCGGATCGCATATGTGCCGCAGCGCGCCAGCGTTGACTGGGATTTCCCGACGCGTGCCATCGACGTCGTGATGATGGGCATGTACCGCCAGCTTGGCATGCTGGGCCGGGTTCGGGCCAAGCACCGCGCGGCGGCCATGGCCTGTTTGGCTCGGGTCGGTATGGCGGATTTTGCCACGCGCCAGATCGGGCAGCTGTCCGGCGGGCAGCAACAGCGGGTGTTTCTGGCCCGCGCATTGGCGCAAGAGGCGGACATTTACGTGCTCGACGAACCCTTTGCCGGGGTGGATGCGGCCACGGAAAAGGCGATCATCGCCGTGCTGAAAGAGCTGCGCGATGCCGGGCGCACCGTTCTGGCGGTGCACCACGACCTGGCGACCGTGCCCGAGTATTTTGACGACTTGGTCCTGCTGAACACGCAAGTGATCGCCGCAGGTCCCGTGGCCGAGACATTCACAGACGCCAATCTCAACGCGGCTTATGGCGGGCGGTTGACCACCGCGCGCATCGATCCCGAAAGCGTGGCGGGCTAGGCCATGCTGGCCGACGCGCTGCTGTTGCAGCTGGGGTATAACGCAACCCTGGTGACCCTTGGCGCCGCCCTTCTGGGCATCGCGGCAGGCGTTGCCGGGACGTTTCTGTTTTTGCGCAAGCGGGCGTTGGTCAGTGACGCCATCAGCCATGCCACATTGCCTGGTATCGGGCTCGGGTTCATCGTGATGGTGATGTTGGGCGGCGACGGTCGGTCACTGTTCGGGCTGCTGGTGGGGGCAGGGATATCAGCCGCGCTTGGTCTTTTGTGCGTGCAATGGCTGACCACGCGCACCCGGCTGGGCGAAGACGCAGCCATTGGGGCTATTCTGTCTGTGTTCTTTGGCCTTGGCATCGTGATCCTGACCGTGATCCAGACAATGAATGCCGGGCGACAAGCCGGGCTCGAAGGATTCCTCTTGGGATCAACTGCCGGCATGTTGCGCGGTGACGCGGTGTTGCTTGCGGTGTCCGCGGCCCTCGTTTTGGCGCTGGTGCTGGTGTTGCGCAGGCCGCTGGAGCTGGCGGCATTTGATCCGGGATACGCACAGGCCACCGGCTGGTCCACCACGCGCATTGACCTTGCGATGATGGGGATCGTGCTTGTGGTGACTGTTGTCGGGCTCAAGGTTGTTGGGTTGATCCTCATCGTGGCGCTGTTGATCGTACCAGCGGTCACGGCGCGGTTCTGGACGGATCGGGCCGGGTATGTGGTCGTGATCGCGGGGGCGGTTGGCGGGGTGTCGGGGTATGTCGGTGCTGCTGCCTCGGCGGTTGCACCTGCGCTGCCCACGGGCCCCATCGTGGTGCTTGTGGGGTTTGGGATGTTCATCGTGTCACTTTTGTTGGCACCTGGGCGCGGGGTTCTCGCCTCGGTCCTGATGCATTGGCGCTACCAGCGACGGGTGCATATGCGCCAGGGGCTGCTGGCGCTGGCGCAGGGGCAGCCGATCTACGAGGCGCTGACGCGGCGCATGCTGCTGCGCGCGGGGCTGATCCTGCCCGACGGGGTGGCCACGCCAGATGGTCAGGCGGCAGCGGCCAAGGCGCTGCTGGACGAAACGCGCTGGTCCATCGTGCGCGGCGATCACAGCTTTGCCGCTGTGGCCCCGCGCTATGACGGGCTGACCCCGATCGAAACCGTACTGACCCATGACCAGCTGAACGCGGTCGATGCGCGCATACCTTCGCCACAGGCGGTGTCGTGATGGGGGCCGAATTTGTCGCGCTGTCACTGACACCCATCCTGATCGGGGTCTGCGTCGCTGTGGCCTGCGCGCTGCCGGGCAACTTCCTGTTGCTGCGCCGCCAGGCCCTGATCGGGGACGCCATCAGCCACGTCGTGCTGCCCGGGATCGTGGTCGCGTTTCTGCTGACGGGGGTTGTGGCCACCGGGCCGATGTTGTTGGGGGCAGCGGGCGCAGCCGTGCTGGCCGTGGTCGCCATCGAGGTGATCCGCCGCCTCGGTCGGATCGAAGCAGGGGCGGCAATGGGCGTGGTGTTCACGGCGATGTTTGCGGGCGGGGTGCTGTTGCTGGAACGCTCGGACACATCGAATGTGCACCTGGATGTGGAACACGCACTGTTTGGTAATCTGGAAAGCCTGATCTGGCTGGATGCGCGGGGCTGGGGGTCACTGCTGGACCCGGAGGCGCTCAGCGGACTGCCGGTTGAGTTGCCGCGCATGGTCCTGGCGCTTTTGGTCGTTGCGGCGTTCCTGTGGCTGTTCTGGCGACCACTGACCCTGGCAACCTTTGACGAAGGGTTTGCGCGCGGTCTTGGCCTGTGGACGGGGCCACTGGGCATGGCGCTGGTGGTGGTGTCCGCAATTGCGGCTGTCGCGGCCTTTGACGCTGTGGGATCGATCATTGTGATCGCGATGTTTATCTGCCCGCCGGCTGCAGCGCGCTTGATGACCAACCGGTTGGGGCATCAGGTGGCGTGGTCAGCCGGGTTTGCGGCAATGTCTGCGGTGGTCGGCTATGTGCTGGCAGGCTATGGGCCGCTATGGGTCGGGGCGTCTGCGTCGGTCAGTGCTGCGGGCATGATTGCCACGGTGTCGGGGCTGATCCTCGCGGTTGCCGCCGTGCTGGGACCACATCGCAGGTAAGGCGGAGGTGTCCTCCGCCTGGGCGCATCAAGATGCGCCTTACCCAAAAAGACCCAGGGGTTCCAACCAACGTTGGATATGGCGGACCAAGGTCCCCCTTACAGATCAACACCCGTAAGGCGGAGGTGTCCTCCGCCCCACCTCAGCCAAATGTCGGGTGGAACGTGTCTGCGGGCGACAGCGTAAAAATCTCCACCCCGTCTTCTGTCACCCCGACCGAGTGTTCAAACTGCGCCGACAACGACTTGTCGCGCGTTACCGCCGTCCAATCATCTGCCAGGGTCTTGGTTTCAGGGCGGCCCAGGTTCACCATTGGCTCGATCGTGAAAAACATGCCCGGTTCCAGCACGGCACCCGTGGCCGGACGCCCGTAATGCAAGACATTTGGCGGGGCGTGAAACACGCGCCCCAGCCCGTGACCGCAGAAATCGCGCACCACGGACATGCGATGCGCCTCGACAAAGCTTTGGATGGCGTGACCAATATCGCCAAAGGTGTTGCCCGGCTTCACCGCATCAATCCCGCGCATCAGCGCATCGTGGGTCACCTGGATCAGGCGCTCTGCCTTGCGGGGCAGTTTGCCTGCCACATACATCCGGCTTGTGTCACCAAACCAGCCATCCACGATCACCGTCACATCAATGTTCAGGATGTCGCCATCCTTCAGGACCTTGTCCCCCGGGATCCCATGGCACACCACGTGGTTCACGCTGATGCAGCTGGCGTGTTTATAGCCCTTGTACCCGATGGTCGCGGATTTGGCCCCGGCGGCGTCCACCATATCGGTGATGATCTTGTCGATGGCCCCTGTGGTCTGGCCGGGAAACACATGCGGGGCCATGGCGTCCAGAATTTCGGCCGCGAGCCGCCCCGCCGCATGCATCCCGGCGGCGTCAGCGTGGTCATAAATGCGAATGCCGTCCTTTGTCAGACGGGCGCGGTTGTCGTGATCCAATTTCGGCTCCATCGGCGCAAAAACTCTGGCGTCATGATACTGCACTGCGGCGAAAAGCGCCAGCAGATGTCAGATGCTGATACGAATAGGGGCGGCCACGGCCACACCCTGCACGGTGATATGGGTCCCAAGGCACAGGGTTTCTACCCCCGCTCCGGACGCGCGCGCATAAGCCGCTGCATAAGTCGGGTCGATATCACCCGCCAGGGTGAACCGGTCGCACTCCGTACGCTGCACCAGATACAGCATGACGGCGCGGTGCCCGGCGCGCGCCATATCTGCCAGTTCGTCCAGATGCTTGGCGCCGCGCGCGGTCACACTGTCGGGAAACTCGGCCAGACCGGGCGTGCGCGACAGGGTCACCGATTTGACCTCGATATAGGCGTCCGGCAGGTCTGGCCCCTGCAGCAGGAAATCGATGCGGCTGGCCTGCCCGTACTTCTGCTCCGGGCGCACGGTGGTATAGGCCTCAAACCCCGGCACACTCTGGGCCTCAAATGCGGCCTTGAGCGCGCGATTGGGCACGGCCGTGTCCACACCGGTAAAGTGACCGTGCCCGTGATCCACCAACCGCCAGCCGAACTTCAGCTTTTTCTTGGGATCGTCATTGGGTTCCAGCCAGATACGCAGTCCGGGATCGGCGAGGCCCATCATCGATCCGGGGTTGGCACAATGCGCCACCACCTCGCGCCCATCCTCCAGCCGACAGTCCGCCAGAAAGCGTTTGTAGCGGCGGATCAGGGTGGCGGGCACAAGTTCGGTTTGAAAGCGCATGGGGGCAGCCCTATACCGTGTGACAGCGCTGCTCAAGGAGGCCAGACAATGCCAAACCCAACCGCCGCCATGCTGGTGATCGGAGACGAAATTCTTTCGGGCCGGACGCGGGATGCCAACATGCACTATCTTGCCGGGCACCTCACAGATCACGGGATTTCTCTGACCGAAGTGCGCATTGTCAGCGATGACCGGGACGCCATCTTCGGGGCCGTGCAGGCCCTGTCTGGGTCCTATGACACGGTGTTCACATCCGGTGGGATCGGCCCGACCCATGATGACATCACAGCCGACTGCATTGCGGCAGCCTTTGGGGCGCATATCGATGTGCGCGATGATGCGCGCGCGATCCTCCAGGCGCATTACGACAAATCCGGGCTCGAGCTGAACGCCGCGCGTTTGCGCATGGCCCGCATCCCGGCCGGGGCGACGCTGATCGACAACCCGGTGTCGTCCGCGCCCGGGTTCACCTTGGGCAATGTCCATGTCATGGCGGGGGTGCCATCGGTGTTTCAGGCCATGGTCGCCTCGGTCTTGCCCACGCTGACAGGGGGGGCACCGCTGATCTCCAAAACCCTACGCATTGATCGGGGCGAAGGGGACATCGCAGGCCCGCTCGGGGATTTGGCTGGGGCCTATCCGGACCTCAGCATCGGATCCTACCCGTTCCAAAAAGACGGGCGGTATGGGGCCAACATCGTGGTGCGGGGCACCGACGGGGATCAGGTCAGCACAGCCATCGCGGCATTGGCCGAACAGTTCCCGGCATGATCGCGGCCTCTGCCTTTTATGACGCGATCGAAGGGACCTGGCCGCCCGCAACGGTGCAGACGGTCGGGCCCTGGACCATTCGCGACGGGCAGGGGGGTGGCAAACGGGTCTCTGCCGCGACAGCAAATGGACCGGTTTGCGCAGATGATCTGCCCCGGGCAGAAGCCGCCATGCGGGCTGTGGGTCAGGCACCCTTGTTCATGATCCGGGACACGGACACAGCACTTGATGCGCTTTTGGAGGCGCAGGGATACGACGTCATCGACCCCACCAACGGCTATGCCATTGCCACGCAACACCTGACGAATGTGGCGATACCGCGCGTCACGGCCTTTGCGATCTGGGAACCGCTCGCCATCATGGGTGAGGTGTGGGGAAAGGGCGGCATCGGACCTGCGCGGCTCGAGGTTATGGCGCGGGCCAGACAAAAGACCGGCATTCTGGCGCGCTGGAACGAGAAACCTGCCGGGGTGGGATTTGTCGCGATCCACGAGGGCACCGCGATGGTGCACGCGGTCGAGGTGCTGGCCCATCAGCGCCGGCAAGGGGTGGCGCAATGGATCATGCGGCGCGCTGCCTTTTGGGCGCAAGAGCACGGGGCCGATACGCTTGCGGTTCTGACCACGGCGAGCAACGGCCCCGCAAATGCGCTCTATCAACAGTTGGGCTTTCAGCAACTCTCCGGCTATCATTACCGGGCCGCTCAGCAACAGACGTGACACAAACACATGACAGACCGCCCCACCGCCCTCGATTTGCCGATGGTCGACCCGCTGCCGGACGACACGCAAAAGTATTTTGACATCTGCCAGGACAAGCTGGGGATGGTGCCAAATGTGCTCAAGGCGCACGCCTTTGACATCGACAAGCTGAACGCGTTCACCGGGCTTTATAACGATTTGATGCTGACCGACAGCGGACTGACCAAGCTGGAACGGGAAATGGTGGCGGTGGTGGTCAGTGCCACGAACCGGTGCTTTTACTGCCTCGCCGCGCATGGGGCGGCGGTGCGGCACCTGTCGGGGGATCCGATCCTGGGCGAACAGCTGGTGATGAACTGGCGCGTGGCCGCGGTCACGGACAAACAGCGGGCGATGCTCATCTTCGCGGAAAAGGTGACGCTGACATCAGCGCAGGTGGACGAAGCCGACCGGCAAGGGCTGCGGGATGTGGGCCTCTCTGACCGCGACATCTGGGATCTGATCAACGTGGCGGCGTTCTTTAACATGTCCAACCGGGTGGCCAGCGCAACGGGGATGATGCCCAACCCGGACTATCACGGACAGGCCCGCTAGACGTGGGCTGGGCGCGGCAAAGCCTGTGCGCGCTGCTGTGCGGTGCTGCGCTGCCTGCGCAGGCGCTGCAACTGACCTTGCCCACCAACGCCCGCCAAACGGCTGCACGTGACAGCGCACTGGAACAGGTCGCAGTGCCCGTTGCACCCTTCCACGATGGCACCCTGAAAACCGAGCGGAGCGAGGGGGCCGTCACGCGCCGCGCCTATCGGATCCCGGCCAGCGACGTCACGCCGCTGCAAGTGCTGCAACCGCTGCGGATCCAGATGTTTGAGGCCGGGTATGACATCCTGCTGGATTGTGACGAGGACGTGTGCGGCGGCTTTGATTTCCGGTTTGCGATCGATGTGCTGCCCGCGCCCAACATGTACGTCAACATCCGCGATTTTCAGTTCGTCAGCGCGCGCCACCCCGATACGCAAGCCGTGGTGACGCTGCTGGCCAGCGCGGCGGCCGGGGCGGGCTATCTGCAAGTCGTCCAGGTCGGCACCCAGGCACAGGTCGCCGTGCCGGCGATCACCGACCCATCACAAACGGGCGCACCCGTCACCACCGGACCCGCACGTGATGTCGAGGCACAGCTGCTGGGCACGGGGTCTGTGGTGCTCGACAGCCTGGACTTTGCGGTCGGAACAACGACGCTCAGCCCCGGCTCGTCCTCCGAACTGGCGACACTCGCCGCCCTGCTCGATGCGCGGCCAAACCTCAGGATCGCAGTGGTTGGGCACACGGATACGGTCGGGGGGCTGGATGCCAACATCTCTGTGTCGCGCGAACGGGCGCGCGCTGTGCGTACCGCACTGATCAACACCCACGGCGCGGACGGATCCCGGATCGAAGCCGAGGGTATGGGCTATCTGTCCCCCATCGCGACCAACCTCACGTCCGAAGGGCGCCAAGCCAACCGGCGCGTCGAAGTGATCGTGGTGCGCGAGGATTAATTGCACGACCAGGGCACCGCCCTCCCCAAAACTACGACCTCAGACGTAAACGCCCACGCAGCGCCCCGCGTTCTTAAACCACTGCGACCCTACGCAAAAAAATACCCCGATGCTTGCACACCGGGGCAGGTCAACCTCGGTGTCCGAGGCTGGCGGGGAGAATGTCTTACCAGTCCGCAGGGCCCTTGTCGGCAAAGGCGTGGACGAGGAAATCGATGAACGCGCGCACTTTGGGCTGGGTGAAGCGGCCCGGGGGGTACACGGCATAGATGCCTTGGGTTTCCATGGGCAGATCGGGGATCGCATCCTCGATCAGGCCCTGTGCCATGGCGTCCGAATAAAGAAAGCTGGGCAGATACGCGATGCCAAGACCCGAGATCGCGGCGTTCAGCAGCGATTGGCCGTCATTCACGCTCAGCCAACCTGCGGTGCGCACCTGAAGCTTTTCAGCCGATGGTGCGGTCAGCTTCCACATTTTTCCCGAAGACTGGTTGGAATAATGAAGCAGCTTGTGCTCGTTCAGATCGTCGATCTTTTCGGG
>JBCCBC010000007.1:0-26886 GCA_039814435.1 Pseudomonadota bacterium | reverse complement strand
TTCGGGATCAGAGCTTTCCCGCTGGCACGCGCAACATTGATTTAAGCGCCTCAATTGAGTCCGTTGTCCGATCGCTCGGCGCAGGCTCACCCCGCCCTATCAAAACAAGCCAATAAAGGCAGTTACAATGTCCGCACTAAAACTCAAAAAAGGCTCCACCAGCCATTCCGCCTATAACCTACGCCCCACGTTTTCGGACGTCGTGGAGAAACACACCCTCGCCGTGCTCGTCGAAAACGAACCGGGCGTTCTGGCCCGTGTTATCGGCTTGTTTTCGGGCCGGGGCTATAATATCGAAAGCCTGACCGTTGCGGAGGTGGACCATCAAGGCCACCTGTCCCGCATCACAATCGTGACTGCGGGCACACCCCAAGTCATCGAGCAGATCAAAGCGCAGCTGGGTCGGATCGTTTCGGTGCACGAGGTTCACGATCTGACGGTCGAAGGCCCGTCGGTTGAGCGCGAGTTGGCGATGTTCAAAGTAACCGGCCAAGGTGACAAACGGGTCGAGGCCTTGCGTCTTGCCGACATTTTCCGTGCCAATGTCGTGGACAGTACACTTGAAAGCTTTGTTTTCGAAATCACGGGCGCACCAGACAAGATCGACGCATTCGCCGACCTGATGCGCCCACTTGGGTTGACCGAAGTGGCACGGACCGGTGTCGCAGCGTTGCCGCGCGGCGACTGATTTTATGCCACTGACGTCAAGGGGGCCGCGTTAGCGGAACGCGGCATCTGGTTGCAACAGGCGCTGATGGAACGGCAACAGGTTTTCAAGGCTGCAATACCCCCCCTGTTTGCCAGCCGCCTTTGCACGCCCGATATCATGGCCCAGATGTTCATAGACCATACGCACGACGCGGTCCCCATCCGGGGTTTCGCGCACAGTGCGCGCCACGTACCCAACCCAGTAGTTGTTTTCGAATGACGTCACCCGGTTGAGGAAATTGAACGATGCTGTCATTGCACCGCGCCGAGAGATCAACGCAGCGACTCCCTCTTCCTGTTGCATGACCATGCCACGAAACTCCCGCGCTTCCCGGGTCAGCGGCAGGCCTTGGGCCGTCATTGCGGCGCGCGCTTCGTATCCGCGGATGAATGTGGCGCGGCCCTGCCGGAACACGCGCACCAGGCCACTGACAAACCGGTCACTGTCCAAAAAGCTGCGGCGCGAAAAGCGGTAAAACCCGGTTGGAAACACCGCTTCATCAACGTCTTCGACCCCTGCCCCGATATAGTCCTCGAGAAACGGGCCTGTCAGCAGATCGTCGCTTTTGGAGATCGCTTCGACTGGCTCAAGCAACACGCGGGCGTCAACACCGAAAAAGGCACAGATACGCGCCAGAACATCCGGGCGCGGAAAACTTTCGCCCGACAAATACCGATTGAACTGGGTGCGGTTGATCCCAAGCTGGCGCGACAATTCCGAGATTGATGGGTACGACTTGGCAAGAATCCGCAGATTTGCGCCGAACATACTGCGGAGTTCCGCTGGTGATCGCGGCGTATTAGACATTATTCGCTCTTCTTCACACTCAATCCAATTGTCGGAAAGGGGTACCTAGACGCTCTTGACCATGCACTTAACGGGATTTTGACGCCAGTCCGCGTCAACCGTGACGTGGTAGTGCATCGGAAGGATACTCTCATGGACACAAAATGCAAGCGGACGTTACCGACTTAACCATGTCACGAAAGTCCAGAATTGAGTTTTATAATCGCGAACCAACTTCGGGTAGAAAAATGATTGGTGTAATTCTATGGAGTGACGCAGCCGACAATACGGCTGTGATTTGGTGCGAGGATCAGGGCGACCTCGCATTCCTTTCGAGTGCGGATACTGTTCACTTGCCCGACCAGTTTTTTGATGTCGGAGACGTTGTAAAGTTTGACGTCACTGCGGATCGCAATATGCGTCTTGCCAAAAACGCGATGCGTGTTGATCAAAACTGTGGCACGGGGCTGCGCGACGGCTTGCAGGCCATCTCGTTGCAAACGAGCGATATGCCAACCAGCAATACGGCAGAGATCATTCCGTTCCGGATCGAACACGCCACGCGCGCCCTTCCCGCCAGCATCCCCCAACAGCAGCGCCGCGGTTAGCCAGCATATGTCTGAACGTGTCGTGAAAGGCCAAGTCTGGTCGAAATACAACATCTGATCCACGCCGACGCGCGTATGCTGACCTCACAGCTATCGGAGCGTTGATATGGATACCTCAGATCTTTCCTCTGTGCGCCAGCCCATAGGTGCGGCTCATGGTTTGCCAAATGCGCATTACATCGACCCAGCCGTGTTTGACGAAGAACGCGTGGCTTTGTTGATGTCGGGATGGTCCGGGTTGGCCGTGGCTGCAGATGTGCCCGAACCGGGCGACGCCAAACCGCTGAACTTTCTGGGCATGCCCTTGTTGTTGATCCGTGACACTGCCGGCACTGTGCGCGTTTTTCAGAACATTTGCCGCCATCGCGGCATGATCCTTGTCGATGCCCCGCGCAAGATCGAAGGGGCCATCCGCTGCCCATATCACAGCTGGTGCTATTCCACCCAAGGCAAGCTGGTCGCGACCCCCCATGTGGGTGGGCCCGGCCAAAATACGGTCGACGGTATCGACCGTGCCCTGCTGGGATTGATCGAGGTGCGCAGCCACATCTGGTTGGGCGTTGTCTGGATCAACTTGTCGGGCGACGCCCCATCCTTTGAAGTGGTCAACGCAGATCTGCTGGCCCGGTGGTCTGAGTTTGACAAACCGCTGTATCATGGCGGTGCCGACAGCGCGTTTGAGCTTGAGGTGAATTGCAATTGGAAGCTGGCCGTCGAAAACTACTGCGAAAGCTATCACTTGCCCTGGGTCCATCCGGGTCTGAACAGTTATTCCCGTCTTGAAGATCACTACCACATTGAGGCTCCGGGGCATTTTTCCGGTCAGGGCACGCTGGTCTATCGCCAGTTGCGCGGGGCGGACGATGCGACGTTTCCCGACTTTGACGGGCTGAGTGACACGTGGGACACCGCCGCAGAATACATCACCGCCTATCCCAATGTCTTGCTGGGCGTTCACCGCGATCACGCCTTTGCCATCATTCTGGTCCCCGAGGCCCCGGGTAAAACCGTTGAGCAGGTGCATCTGTTTTATGCGCAACCCGACACAGATCCAGACATGCGTGCCCAAAACACCGCCCTTTGGAAGGAGGTGTTCAAAGAGGATATCTTTGTCGTTGAGGGCATGCAGCGCGGCCGCCATGCACCGATGTTTGACGGGGGCCGGTTTTCGCCTGCCATGGACGGTCCCACACATCTGTTTCATGAGTGGGTCGCGGAGCGCATATCGGCACATCGCGCCAGCGCCCAAGCGGCGCAATGACACCGTTGGATGCGCGGCTGCTTGCTGCGCACACCGCGCAGGACACACGCGCCCTTGTCGATTTGTATCAAGAGGCCGCAGCCATCGCCCCAACCGAGGAGGCACGCGGGTTTTATCTGACCCACGCGCATGTCTTTGCGCTTGAGATGGGCCACCCGGACGTGTCGCCCCTGCGTGCAGCCCTGATCGAATTGGGACGTGAAACGCCGGTTTAGAGCGCAGATATGTTGGGTTCGCGGCCACCTTTTGCCGTCATCGCATCTGCATCACCCAAACGTGGGCGGTCTGCGTCCTGGCCAATCCGTGTGTTGGTGCCAGACCTGTGCAAGCCGCAAAAGTTGCGCGTCGCTGCCCCGCCGCCCGATCAACTGCAACCCCATCGGCATCGCGTGCGGCCCGCCAAAGCCAACCGGGACACAGACCGCCGGCAAGCCGATCAGGCTGGCCGCAATCACCACTTCCATCCAGCGATGGTAGGTGTCCATCCCCTGCCCCGCAATCTCGCGCGGCCAGTCCAGATTGACATCAAAGGGCCACATCTGGGCACTGGGCAGGGCCAGAACATCGTACCGCTCAAATAACGCTTCGGCGGTCTTGAACCAGTCCGAGCGGGTCATGCTGGCCGCGTGCACATCCAGTGCAGACATGGCCAGACCACGCTCTACCTCCCAAATGGCGGTGTCCTTGAGGTGGTCGCGTTTGCCGGAGTCGGCATAGATTGCGCCCAATCCGCCCGCTACGGCCCAACTGCGCAGCATGATCCACGACTGCCACAGCGCATCGCGATCAAAGGGCGCGTCCAACGTGTCACTTTGCACACCCATGTCGGACATTTGGGCAATTGCCGCCTCGCACAGACCTAAAATACCATCCTCAAACGGGTACGCGCCGCCCCAATCGCCAAGCCAGCCAAGGCGCATCCCGGACACGTCGCCCTCAATTTGCGCCAGCGTCGGGCTGTGGGGTAGTCCGTGGGGTTGACGCGGGTCCGGCCCAGCCATTGTGTCCAGAAGCGCGGCCAGATCACGTGGACAGCGTGCCATCGGGCCGTTGGTTGCCAGTTGATGCAGAAACGTATCGCCCACAGGTTCGGACGGCACGAGCCCCCAACTGGGTCGCATCCCATAGACGTTGTTCCACCCCGCCGGATTGCGCAGACTGCCCATCATGTCCGACCCATCCGCGATGCTTAGCATCCCACACGCCAGCGCAACGCCTGCCCCGCCCGAGGATCCCCCCGCACTGCGCGTCACATCGTAAGGATTGCGCGTTGCCCCAAAGACGGGATTGATGCTGTGCGAGCCAAGGCCGAACTCGGGCGTGTTGGTCTTGCCAATGATCAGCGCACCCGCCTCGCGCAGACGTCCAATCGCTATGTCATCCGTATCGGCCACTTGCCCTGCAAACAAGGGCGACCCCATCGAAGTTGGCAAGCCCTTGGCATTGGCCAGATCCTTGATCGCCATCGGGATGCCGTGCAGCCATCCCCGCCGTGGTGTGGCATCGGCCGCCGCCGCTTCGGCCAGCAAGTCATCCGGATCGCGCAACGACACCACTGCATTGACCTGGCCGTTGGCGTCCTCGATCCGTTGGAGTGTGGCGCGCATCACATCGACCGCCGACACGTCGCCCGCATCCATCCGCGCGCGTAGCGCCAGTGCCCCGTCTTCGATCATCACACGCCTCTTGCTTAGGTGGTATCCCGGCAGCGTTGTCCGATTGTCCGGGAAGTTCAAGGCGCGCTTAGGCCCCTTGCGCCTCGGCCCGCGATTTGCCCGACACATCCAGCGCAAGTGTGGCCGCCATCAACCCATCCAAGTCGCCATCGAGCACACCCTTGGTGTCCGAGGTTTCAAAGTTGGTGCGCAGGTCCTTGACCATCTGATAGGGCTGCAAAACATAGGATCGGATCTGGTTGCCCCAGCCGGCGTCGCCCTTGTTTTCATGCATTTCGTTGACGGCCGCGTTGCGACGGTCCAGCTCCATTTGATACAGGCGCGATTTCAACGCCTTCATCGCGATGTCACGGTTCTGGTGTTGCGATTTTTCGGAACTGGTCACCACGATGCCAGTGGGGGCGTGGGTGATCCGGACGGCGGAGTCTGTGGTGTTCACGTGCTGCCCCCCCGCACCCGAGGACCGATAGGTGTCGATACGAATATCAGCCGGGTTCACTTCGATATCGATATTGTCATCGACTACCGGGTACACACCGACCGAGGTGAAAGACGTGTGGCGCTTGGCAGCACTGTCAAAGGGGCTGATGCGGACCAGCCGGTGCACACCGGATTCCGATTTCAGCCAGCCATAGGCGTTGGTGCCGCTGATCTTGTAGGTGGCGGACTTGATTCCCGCCTCTTCACCCGCACTTTCGGACTGCAACTCGACCTTGTACCCCTTCTTTTCGGCCCAGCGAACATACATCCGGGCCAGCATGGAGGCCCAATCACAAGACTCCGTCCCACCTGCACCTGAATTGATCTCAAGGAAGGTGTCATTGCCATCCGCCTCGCCATCCAGCAAGGCTTCCAGCTCTTTCTGGGCGGCGGTCGCGGCAAGGGACGCAATGGCGGCTTCGGCGTCAGCCACGACTTCGGCGTCCTCTTCCATCTCGCCCAACTCGATCAACTCGATGTTGTCAGCCAGATCCTGTTTAATGCGATCATGGGTGTCCATGGCATCCACCAGCATCTGGCGATCGCGCATCAGCTTTTGAGCCGCCTCCGGGTCGTCCCACAGGTTGGGATCCTCGACGCGGGCATTGAACTCTTCAAGACGGTGGGGTGCGGTTTCAACATCCAAACGCTGCGCAAGCAGGGCGACCGACTTTTCGATATCACCTACGATGTTTTGAATTTCGGCGCGCATGTCACGTATCCTCTAACAGAGCCATCGAGATAGCTCATGGCCCGCCGCGCCACAAGCGGTCACATGCCATGTGATCAGACGCCCTTGGGACGGTGGGTGGGGCGTCTTTGCACGGGCGAATGCCCGGGGCAAAGAGCGTCACACATCGTCAATACAACCCGCCGGAACTCAGCGTGCCAAAATTGGCCTTGGGGCCCACAATCGCCTTTTTCCCAGTCGAGGTTGTGACCTGACGTCCGCCTCCGCCAGCTTCCTCAAACAACGGCAGATCGGATCCCATGGCAAAACCGCCATCGAACATGATGCCAAATGTTGGGTCTTCGCCTTCGCGGAAATACTCGGCCACCACATTGTCACCGCGCGCAGAGTCGCTAAGACGCGCGCCCGTAAACCGGTCAATGTTGATAAAGTACCCGCCCGGTGGCACGTCAAACGCACCGCCCCCGAACTTGCCAATCGCCTCTTTCATAAACGACTGGAAAACGGGGCCGCACATGCCACCCCCCGACGCGCCACGACCCAGCGAACGGGGCTGGTCATAACCAATGTAACAGCCTGCCACGATGTTGTTGGAAAAGCCGATAAACCACACATCCTTGGCGTCGTTGGTGGTGCCCGTCTTGCCCGCGATCGGCACCGGCAGGTTGACCGTGCGCGCGGCCGTGCCGCGATCCACAACGCCCTGCATCATCGAGGTCAGCTGATAAGCCGTAATCGGGTCCATGATCTGTTCGCGGTTCGACACCACCTCGGGCGCAAACCCCGCATCAAGGCTTGCCAGTTGCAGACAGTCGCGGCATTCGCGCGTGTCATGGCGGTAGACTGTGCGCCCGAACCGGTCCTGTACCCGGTCAACCAACGTTGGCTGCACACGCTCACCCCCGTTGGCGAACATCGCATAGGCCGACACCATCTGGTACAGCGTGGTTTCTTCGGACCCCAACGAATTGGCCAGGAACCTGCCCATATTGTCATAAACCCCAAAGCGTTCGGCATAATCGGCGACAATGTCCATGCCGACCTCTTCCGCAAGTCGAATGGTCATCAGGTTCCGTGACCGTTCAATACCTGTGCGCAGCGGCGTGGGCCCATAGAATTTATTGGACGAGTTTCGGGGCCGCCACAGACCCTGGGGTGTGTTGATCTCAATCGGGGCGTCCACAACGATTGTCGCCGGTGTGTATCCGCTGTCCAGTGCTGCGGCATAGACAAACGGCTTGAACGATGAACCCGGCTGACGTTTGGCTTGGGTGGCACGGTTAAAGACGGAGTGTTGATAGCTGAACCCGCCCTGCATCGCGATCACGCGACCGGTGTTGACGTCCATCGCCACAAACCCGCCCTGGGCCTCAGGCACCTGGCGCAGCGACCAACGCAGGAATGCGCCATCACTGTCATTGGTCATCGCGCGCACATGCACCACGTCGCCCACTTCGAAATTCTCGAAAAAATCGCCTTTGAGCCATTTGATGTCTGCGCGCGGCACGATTGGCGCGGGCTCGTCCTCGCTCCAGCCTTCGATGCCCATGCGCAGTTCCTGTTCGCCCACGTCCAGAACCACCGCGGGGCGCCACACACCGTTCAGATCAATGTCACGCGCCACTGATAGATTGGCCAGCACGGCACGCCAATTTTCCAGCTGATCTGCCTCGATCTTCTCGCCGGTCCCGCGCCAGGTCCCCTGCCCGCGATCATAGCCTTCAAGCTGGGTCCGCATTGCGCGCGCAGCGACGGGCTGCATTTCAGCGTCAATCGTGGCGCGCACCGTGTAGCCGCCGGTAAAGAACTCGCCTTCGCCAAAATCTTCGCTCAACTGGCGGCGGATCTCATCGGTAAAGTAGTCGCGCGGTGGCAACTCGGCCTTAAAGCTCTCAAAATCGCCATTCTGGACCGAGCGCAGCGGCATCTGCACTTCGGAGCCATAGGCCTCTTCGTCCAGATACCCGTTTTCCATCATCTCTTTCAGGACGAAATTCCGGCGCGACAGCAGTCGGTCCTTACGCCGCACGGGGTGATAATCCGATGGGGCCTTGGGCAACGACGCCAGCGTGGCTGCCTCGTGCGGGGCCAGATCACTGAGCGTTTTGTTGAAATAGGTCTGGCTTGCCGCCGCCACACCATAGGAGTTCTGGCCCAAAAAGATCTCGTTCAGGTACAGCTCAAGGATCTTTTCCTTGCTCAGCGCCTCTTCGACACGGGCGGCCAGGATGATTTCCTTGATCTTGCGTTCGGCCTGCCGGTCGCCGGACAGCAAAAAGTTCTTCATCACCTGTTGCGTGATGGTCGACGCGCCCCGCACATCGCGCCCGCGCGAGCGCACCGCATCATAAGCCGCAGAGCCGATGCCGCGCAGATCGTACCCATCATGGGTGTAAAAATTCTTGTCTTCGGCGCTGATAAAGGCCTGTTTGACCAGCGGCGGAATGGTGTCTGCCGGCGCAAAAAGGCGGCGTTCCTGTGCGAACTCGTCGATGATCTGCCCTTCGCCGGAATAGATCCGACTGATCGTGGCGGGCTGGTACTGCGCAAGGCTTTCGTGGCTGGGCAAATCGCGGCCATACATCCAGAACACCGCCCCGATCGACAGCGCAATCATCGCCGCCCCCATCGTTACAGTGGTAAAGATGCCGCCAAAAAAGGAGAGAATAAAACGAAACATGACCGCCCGCACCTGATTGTCAAAGGTTGCTTTGTTCCTTTGGTATACGGCGCCCACAGGGGAGCGTCAAAACCGAACTATGGCGCGATCTCGCCGACGTGATGAGCGCGCGTTACTGACGGATCAAGGGCCGTGTCGCCAGATCAGCGTCGCGCCAGTCCAAGATCCCCGCTGCCAAGGCTTCGACCATCACAGCGCGCCAGACCGGATCCCGCAGGTTGGCCAGATCGCGTGCGTCGGACAAAAACCCGACTTCGACCAGAACCGACGGGATATCGGCACTTTTCAGCACGGAAAACGCCGCCTCGCGCCGGGGCCTTTTGTTCATTGGCCCGCCCGCTTGCGCCATCGCCCTGATCAGTGCGGTCGCAAGCGTGCCGGTGCGTGGCATCGTTTCGGTGCGCGCCAGATCCATCAAGACCGATGCGACCTCATCATCGGTTCCCGACAAATCCACACCGGCAAGGATATCCGCCCGGTCATGTTGCGCCGCCAATTGGGCAGAGGCTGCATCGCTCGCTTCTTCTGACAGCGTATACACGGTTGCGCCGCGCGCCCGCCCCTGGCTCAACGCATCCGCATGCAGCGAAATGAACGCATCAGCCCCGACTTGATGCGCCAGGGCGACACGCCCAGGCAGGGATACAAACACATCACGGTCACGCGTCATCACCACCTCGATCTCTCCCGCGCGGCGCAGAGCATCGCGCAAGGCAAGGCCAATGCCCAACATCAGCTCTTTTTCCGACGTGGTATCGCGCACGGCACCCGGATCAACGCCGCCGTGGCCTGGATCAATGACCACCACAAAACTGTCCTTGGCAGTGGGCGGCAGTGGCGCGGCAGCTTGAACAGCCCAGCCAGCATGGGTGGGCGCAGCGGCGCGGGCCGCAAACTCATCTTTTGCCACAGTTTCCATCACGATGCGCAATTCAGCACGGCCCGATGCTGCGTCCACAGGCATGCCAATCTCGCGCGGCAGCATCGGCGCGTTCAGATCTGCGACCAGGCGCGACCATCCGGGTTGGAACGTACCAAACCGCACCGCCGCGACCCGCCCTGCCTCGGCAAGCAAAGCGTTTTGGGTCACGCCCTGGAAATCAACCTCGCGAAAATCGACAACCAGCCGTGCCGGCGCATCCAGCACAAACACACGGAACGGCACGCCCTGGCTCAACGACAGGGTCAGCGTGGTCTGCCCCGACCAGCCGTCTTCGATCCCGCTGCCCGCAACATCCACGCGGGCAAGCCCCGACAGATCCTGCGCCACCGCGCAGACCGCCATCGCCCAGATCAGAAATCCAACGAAAATCGCCCGCATCACACTGCCCTTTTTCAGCCAGCATAGGCGATCATCGCCAGGGCGGGAATCCCCCTATCGCCGCGCGCTCATAAATTCCGCCAATCGGCGCAGCCCTTCTTTGATATCGCCCGTGCTGCGGGCATAGGAAAAGCGCAAGGTGCGTCCGCCACGTACCGGGTCAAAATCGAGGCCCGGTGTGACGGCCACACCTGACTGATCAAGGATTTCGGCAGCAAACGCACGGCTGTCATCCGTGTATTCAGACACGTCCGCATAGACATAGAACGCACCATCCGGCGGCGCAAAGCTGCTAAAGCCCGCTTTGGGCAATCCGTCGAGCATCAGGGCCCGGTTGGCCCGGTACACGGCCATGTTGGCTTCCAACTCTGGCGTAGCATCCATGGCGGCAAGGGCTGCGACCTGACTGGCGTGGGGGGCACAAATGAACATGTTTTGGGCAATCCGCTCGATCACACGCACATGGTCTTCTGGCACAACCATCCAGCCAACGCGCCAGCCCGTCATCGAAAAATACTTGGAAAACGAGTTGATCACATAGACATCATTGCTGACCTCAAGGGCGCTGACGGCTTTGGCCTCGTACTCGATCCCGTGGTAGATTTCATCACTGATGAAACTGGCCCCCGCACCCTGACAGGCACCAATCAGATCAGACATGGCAGCGTGATCCAGCATGGTGCCCGACGGGTTGGCGGGTGAGGCCACCAACAGCCCCGCCAGATCCAGCCCTGCGAAGTCTGCCGGAACAGGCTGCAACCGGTGCGCATCCGAGGTCGGCAGATCGACAGGGCTAAACCCCAACCCTTTGAGAATCTGGCGATAGCTGGGATAGCCCGGCGCGCCGATGCCCACCCGATCCCCGCTGTCAAAAAGCGCGTTAAAGGCCAGAATGAACCCGCCCGACGCACCGGGCGTGATAATCACGCGATCCGGGTTCAGATCGACGTTGTACCAATCGCGGTACACTTGGGCGATGCGTGCGCGCAGTGCGGGCAGTCCCAAGGCGACCGTGTAGCCCAACGGGCCTGCGTCCATCGCGTCCTTCAGTGCGCGGATTGCCGCCTGTGGTGCCCCTGTACCCGGCTGACCCACTTCCATGTGAATAATATGACGCCCGGACGCTTCGGCGGCGCGCGCGGCCTCCATCACGTCCATCACAATAAAAGGATCGACGTCACTGCGGGTTGAGGTTCGCATGGGCACTCCTATGATCGCTCCCATGACCTTTCATACTGTGACGCGCATGGCGTCAATCCTGCTCCTGACCTTCACGCTCGCGATCCCTGCGCGGGCGGTGACGCTGTTGCGCGATGCCGATCTCGAATACGCGCTGTCCCAAGTGGCTGCCCCCGTGCTCAAGGCGGCTGGGCTGAGTGCGGCGCGCACAAAGATCCTTGTGGTGAACGATGGCTCGCTGAACGCCTTTGTCGTCAGCAATGATGCCATCTACATCCATTCCGGGTTGATCGGGCGGATGGACAGCGCGGCCATGCTACAAGCGGTCATTGCGCACGAAACGGCGCATATCGTAAACGGGCATATCACGCGGCGTTTGACGAACCTTGGCAACGCGCGCACCGCCGCGGGCCTTGGCACAGCGCTTGCCGTCATTGCGGCCGCCGCCGGTGCCGGCGAAGGGGCCGCCGCCATCGCCATCGGATCGCAAAGTGCGGCCCAACGCGCATTCCTGCGCCATACCCGCGCCGAAGAAAGTGCAGCAGACCAGTCCGGCGCACGCTACTTGCGCAGCGCAGGCGTACCGCTGTCGGGCATGCTTGATGTGTTTCGCCTGTTTCGCGGGCAAGAGGCGCTGTCTGACAGCCGTCAGGACCCCTATGTGCGCTCGCACCCCCTCAGCCGCGACCGGCTGCGCGCCATCGAAGGGTATGCGGCGGCCTATGGCGAAGCTCAGGGCGATACATCGTCTTCCGACTACTGGTTTGCCCGGGCCAAGGGCAAGCTTACGGCCTATCAACGCCGACCAAGTTGGACGCTGAACCGCATCGGCGAATCTGGGTACCGGGATGTTGCCCTGCTCAGGGAAGCGGTTGCACGCCACAAGAACTCCCAAACCCGCCAAGCCCTTAGCGCCATCGACAAAGCCATTGCGCAGCGCCCCAAAGATCCTTTCCTTTATGATCAAAAGGCACAGATCCTGATGGAAACGCGCCAATTTGCAGCCGCTGCCAACACATCAGCGCGCGCGGTGCAATTGCGCCCGCGCGACGGTCTGTTGCAAGCCAGTTACGGGCGCGCGCTGCTGGCCAATGGCAACGTCAAGTCCGCCCTAAGCGCGCTGGAACGCGCCCGCGCCATTGATTTTCGCGACGGATCCATGCTGCGTGATCTGTCGGTGGCTTATGCCAAGACAGGACAACGCGGCATGGCCTCTTTGATCACGGCCGAACGGTACGCGCTGCGCGGGCGACTCAAGGATGCGGGAATTCACGCCAAACGCGCCACCGGGCTGCTGCCCGAAGGATCCGGCCCTTGGCAACGGGCGCATGATGTGCTCCTTGCCTCTAACCGCGCCGCAAAGAAACGGAGATAAGCCCATGTTTCGCACGCTAGCTACTTCTGCCCTCGCCCTTGCACTGGCCCTGCCCGCCGCTGCCCTGGATCTGACCAACATGAGCGATGAGGAACGCGCCAATTTCCGCGAAGAGATCCGCGCCTATCTGCTGGAAAACCCGCAGATCATCATGGAGGCTGTTGCGGTCCTCGAACAGCGTGAACAGGCCCAGCAGGCCGAGGCCGACCTTAACCTTGTTTCAGACAATGCAGACGAGATCTTTGACGACGGCTACAGCTTTGTCGGGGGCAATCCGGACGGTGACATCACGCTGGTCGAATTCCTCGACTACCGCTGTGGGTTCTGCAAACGGGCGCATGGCGAAGTGACCAAGATGCTGGAAACGGACGGTAACATCCGCCTGATCGTCAAGGAATTTCCGATCCTGGGGGACCAGTCGCTTTTGGCATCCAGATTTGCTGTGGCGACCAAACAGGTTGCTGGCCCCGATGCGTATAAAGGGTTGAACGACGCCTTGATGACGATGAACGGCGACGTAAACATGCGCACGTTGCTCCGCATGGCGTCCACCTTTGGTCTGGACGCCGACGCGATCGAGGCGCGCATGGACAGCGAGGAAGTGACCGAGGAAATCCGACGCACCCGGGCGCTGGCCCAGCAACTCAACATCACGGGCACGCCCACGTTTGTGCTGCAGGACGAATTGCTGCGCGGCTTCCTGCCCTATGACGAGATGATGGCCCTGGTCGAAGAAAAGCGCGGCTAAAGAAACCGCGCGTGATAGCGCACCAGCCGATCAAAATGCGCGTTGAGCGAACGTTTGAGGTGGGCGGCGTCCTTGACGTTCAGGATGTAGTCGACCAGCAGACTGTATTGCTGGATCTGGCGTGGTAAACGCTGGCTTGGGTCGAGACGGGTCAAGCGGTCGCTTTCCTCGATGACCTGCACGACCTGGCGATCCGGAACCGGCGGCGCGACATCCGGCAGCGCCAATGCCTTGCCGTTCATCAAGGGCAGCTGTTGGTCAAACTCCTGAAACAGCGTCGCCTCGAGCGGATCAATCTGACCCGCATCCATCACGGGCCAGGCCCAGACATACGCGATCTCCCACACATCGATTTGCCGGTTGGCAATGATGTCGGATCGGGCTGAGGTGAGGTGGCGCAGAACGCGGGCGCGAATGCCGTCCGTGGATTGGCCCACGTAAATCGGCGTGCCATCCAAGTCGCACAGTGCATAGACGCCGATCTGATTGGTCAACGCCTTTAGCGCCGTTTTGCGATACGCCTGGGTCGCGCTCACGCAGCAGCCTTGCGCGCCGAGGCCGCCAGGACGGGCCGGAAAATCGCCGCCTCGAGATACGCTACGACAGGGACAACCACACCGTCGCCCGCAACCTTGTACGCCTCGTTATAGCGGCCCGGCAGCGCGTAGCTGTCCGCAAGCCCCATCAACCGCATCGCCTCGCGCGATGAAATCAAGCGTGCGCGCAAGGCCCCTTGATCAGCGATCAACAGCGTTTGGCGCGATGACCCACCCGCAGGCGTGCGCAAACAGCCTGCGATGCCGTCAAACCGAACTTCTGCCCGCTGGTGGGTGCGCCCTGCCCCGTCCGGGCGACCGCGTTTGTAGAGCGTGCCCACCTGAAACCCACCGTGATCCAGCGCCGTTTGCACCTTGGCCAGGCTGGTTGGGGACATCATCGCGCGCAACGCCTTGACGTCCCGCTTGCTCAGCCACGGGGTATCAGGCTCCGCATCCAGCACACTTTCAAGCGTTGGTGCCGTTTGCACGGGTGCCGCATGTTTCCACCACACCCACTGGGCGCGCATACGCTTGGGCAGGCGAGCGTGATAGCGCGCGACCTTTGCCGTATGGAACGGGCCGCTTGGGCCCGGTGCGCTCAGATGCGCAACCTCAACATCGTCGCGCACGGCCACGACAAACAGCCGCGGGCGGCTTTGCGGCACGAAACGACGTGCATCGATTTCCATCACTCCGACGCGGTAGCCCAAGGCAATCAGCGCGCCGAGCACTGCGTCAAAGTCAGCGCCGCCCCGGCGTGTCATCAAGCCAACCACATTTTCAAAAGCGATGATGCGCGGGGCAAATCCGGCCTCGACCACAGGCGTAATCTTGTCGATCCAGGTGGAAAACACGCCGCTGCGCGCACCACTCAGGCCACGACCTGCCCCAGCCAGCGAAAAGTCCTGACAGGGGCTGGATGCCCAATACAAATCAATCGGTTGGCGCAGTGGTGTATCATCAAGCTCTGCAACATCTCCGGGGATCAGGCCTGCAGCGCCCCAGTTCCGGCCATAGACAGCGCATTTCAACGGATCAATGTCATTGGCCAAAACACAAGACCACGTCGCATCGAGCGCCGCGCGCACCATCCCTCCTCCACAGAAGAATTCGGCATATCTATGCGAATTGTCCAGTTCCGACACCATATCTATTGATATGTATTCGACGAATATGTGTCGAGAGTTAAAAGCCTACTCGGCGGCCTGCACTGCGGTTGCCGCCGCTGCGTCCAACTCGGCCGCCTTTTGTTCAACCTGCTCGACAATGTGTTCGACCATGGCGGCATTGTCCAACTTGTGACTTTGCTTGCCCGCCAGATAAACCATGCCGTGGCCCGCGCCGCCGCCGGTAAACCCAACATCCGTCATCAGCGCCTCGCCCGGACCATTCACCACGCAGCCGATAATCGACAGGCTCATGGGCGTCTTGATATGCGCCAGACGCTCTTCAAGTGTCTCAACCGTTTTGATCACATCAAAGCCCTGGCGCGCGCAGGACGGGCACGAGATGATGTTGACGCCGCGATGGCGCAGGCCAAGCGATTTCAGGATTTCATAGCCGACTTTCACCTCTTCGACCGGGTCCGCAGACAAGGACACGCGGATCGTGTCGCCGATGCCCATCCACAGCAATTGACCCAAGCCGATGGCGGATTTGATCGTGCCGCTGGTCAGCCCACCCGCTTCGGTGATCCCGAGGTGGATCGGCGCGTCTGTCGCCTCGGCCAGTTGCTGATAGGCCGCCGCCGCCATAAACACGTCCGACGCTTTGCAGCTGATCTTGAATTCGTGAAAATCGTTGTCTTGTAAGATCTTGATGTGATCAAGGCCGGACTCCACCATCGCGTCGGGCGTCGGCTCGCCGTATTTGTCCAACAGGTGTTTCTCAAGGCTTCCGGCATTGACCCCGATGCGGATCGAACAGTTGTAATCGCGCGCAGCCTTGATGACCTCGCGCACGCGCTTTTCATCGCCAATGTTGCCCGGATTGATACGCAGACAGGCCGCCCCCGCCTCTGCAGCGTCGATCCCGCGTTTGTAGTGAAAATTGATGTCCGCAAACAAGGGAACCGGGCTTTAGCGCACGATCTGTTTCATGGCGATGGCGCTGTCCTGATCGGGTACCGACACCCGCACAATGTCCGCCCCCGCCTCGGCCGCCGCCTGTACTTGGGCAATCGTCGCCTTGGCGTCCGTCGTCAGCGTGTTGGTCATGGTCTGGACCGTAATCGGAGCATCCCCACCGACGGGCACAGTGCCAACCATGATTTGGCGGCTTTCGCGGCGATAGATATTGCGCCACGGACGGATGTGGTTCAGCGACATATCAGCAACCTTGTGCAAGGGTGGCAGTTGTCAACCAGAATAGACAGTTAGGATGATGGCGGCAAGGCGGGTTTGGCGCAGATCCGGCGTTATTCGCTGCCTTGCAGGATGGCTGCGGCCTTGGCCTCGGCGTAGCGCACCAGACCTTCGTCTGTGCCGACCTCGACGGGCAGATAGGTCTCTTTCAAACCTGCGATTTCAAGCGGCAGGTTTGATGTCACGGCCCCTGTGTCCCCAACCGGCCCATAGAACTTGTCGTTCATCGCAAAATAGATCGCGCCACTTTCGCCTGTGCGCAATGTCGGGGCCTCTTCGGTCAGCGGTGCTTCCCAGGTGTCGCCGGGCTGCATTGTCGCCTCGTAGATTACGGTGCCATCGGCGGCGCGGACACGAACCCAGGAGGGCCGTACGGCAACCATCGTCAGAGCCGGTGCAGCATCTTCGACGACTTGCGGTACATCCGGCACGCCGGCCAAAGTCAGCGCGGAAATGATGCTGCCATCCACTTCACCATCCGTAGACGGCGTCGCAAATGTGCCCAGATCCCGTGGATCCAGCGTTGCAATCGGCGCATCCCGCGCCACAAGTACCGGCACATCCAATGCTTGCGGGCGATACAAACGGTCCAGCGCATCAGCGCGCGGCGTCTCAATCGATGGCCCGGCTTCGATCCCGGTGGTCGGGGCCAAAGGTGCTGCACCACTCAGAGGATCAAGATCGGACAACACAACCGGTGTCTGATCGACGGGGGCAACCTGCACGCGCTGCACTTCTTGCAAAACCGAATACCCGCCAAATCCGATGCCGCCAATCAGCGCAAGCAACACCAAGGACGAGCCAATGGCGCGCGGTTCGATGCGGGACCACATCGCCTCGCCTGCGGGAATAAAGGGGGTGGCGGGGGCGGCAAAGATATCAGCGCCCGGACCACGGCCCAAACGCTCTTCCCGGGTCGGTTTCTTGACCACGGACGCTTCGGCTGACATGCCGTGGGCTACGGAAAACCCGCTTTCGACGCAGAACGTCGCAAAAGCACGGTCGGGATCCATATTGAGGTAGCGGGCGTAGGAACGGACATACCCGGCAATGAACCCAGGCGTATCGAACGCATCCGGATCGCAGCTTTCGATGGCAGCGATGTAGCTGGCTTTGATGCGCAACTCGCGCTGGACGTCTAAAAGAGATTTTCCGAGGGTGGCGCGTTCGCCCCGCATGATATCGCCAAGGCGCAGTTCAAAGTCGTCAAAGCCCTTGGGTTCGACGTCTTCCACCGATTTTGTGCTGTCGGATTTACGCCCGATCATGCCCATGCCCCTGTTGTCCCGTGTTAACGAACCAGTCCCACTCGATTCGCCTCACCGTTGTTTATTAACAGACCGTAGCATATCGCAACGCCATTTGCGAATTTAAGTAAATTATCCGGCGTGTTCGGCGCGATTAAGCGCACAATGAGACCACAAATTGTCCATCGCTAACACAAGCGCATCCATTTCCCGCGGGCCGTGTACAGGGGACGGCGTGAACCGCAACCGTTCGGTTCCGCGCGGAACCGTAGGGTAATTGATGGGCTGAACGTAGATCCCGTGATCGTCGAGCAGCATGTCGCTCAGCAGTTTTGTGTGCACAGGATTGCCAACCATGACCGGCACGATGTGACTGCCGTGATCGATAATCGGCAGCCCCATCCCCTTGAGACGCAGCTTCAAAACTTTGGCCTGCGCCTGATGGTCCGCGCGCAAATTCTCCGCCGTTTTCAGAAACGCAACCGACGCCGCAGCGCCCGCGGCAATCGCCGGAGGCAGCGAAGTGGTAAAGATAAAGCCCGGCGCATAAGACCGTATGGCATCACACATCTTGGCCGATGCGGCAATGTATCCACCCATCACGCCGTAAGCTTTCGCAAGGGTGCCGTTGATGATGTCGATGCGATGCATCAAGCCATCACGCTCTGCCACACCCGCGCCGCGCGGACCGTACATCCCAACCGCATGCACTTCGTCAATATATGTCAATGCGCCAAACTCGTCAGCAAGGTCGCAGATTTCAGCAATCGGGCCAAAATCGCCATCCATCGAATAGATCGATTCAAACGCAATCAGTTTCGGGGCCGCCGGATCATCAGCTGCGAGCAGTTCGCGCAGGTGCTCTACGTCATTGTGGCGGAACACACGCTTGGCCCCGCCATTGCGGCGCACCCCTTCGATCATGGATGCGTGGTTCAGCGCATCCGAGTAAATAATCAGCCCAGGAAACAACTTGGGAAGCGTGCTTAACGTTGCATCATTGGCGATATAGGCGCTGGTGAACAGCAATGCAGCCTCTTTGGCGTGCAGATCCGATAGCTCGGCCTCAAGACGCTTGTGATAAACTGTGGTGCCCGAAATGTTGCGGGTCCCGCCAGATCCGGCACCTGTTGCATCAATCGCTTCATGCATGGCGCGCAACACAACAGGGTTTTGGCCCATGCCCAGATAGTCGTTGCCACACCACACGGTGATGGGTTTCTTGGTCCCGTCTGCCTTGGTCCACGTCGCATGGGGGAATTGCCCCTTTTGACGCTCGATATCGATGAACGTGCGGTACCGCCCCTCATCATGCAGGCGTTGCAGGGCATCATCCAACTTGGCGGTATAGTCCACGCGGGCGCTCCATCTTGGTCTTTGTCCGGGTCGCTCACTGACCCCTGACGCGGTTCTTAGAATGAATATAGACTGCACATTGCGCCTTCAATGCTAATCAAAAGGGCGTCATGTCGCAGGTCCGGTATTCCCGACCATATGTCGCATGAGAAATCGGCGTTGGCGTTGACCCAGATCAACCCACACCTCTGGACACCCCGGCACCACCACGTACTCTGCCCCCAAACACACATTCAGGAGCCGCCATGACCCTCGACGCCGTCCTCGCCCGCATTGACACCGATCTGCCGGCCGCCACAGACCGCCTGCTGGATCTGCTGCGCATCCCTTCCATCTCAACGGACCCTGCATACAAAGAGCACTGCCAAACCGCAGCCGATTGGCTAGTGCGAGACTTGCAAAGCATTGGGATCACAGCGGAAAAACGCGACACAACCGGCCACCCCATGGTCATCGGCCATATCGACGGCACTGGACCGCACTTGCTGTTTTACGGGCACTATGATGTGCAACCTGTTGATCCGCTTGAACTGTGGGACAAGGATCCGTTCGACCCCGAAGTGCAACAGACGGACAAAGGGGCTGTGATCCGCGGACGCGGGGCCGCCGACGACAAGGGGCAGCTGATGACATTCGTCGAAGCCTGCCGCGCATGGAAAAGCGAACATGGCGCTCTGCCCTGTCGCATCACCTTTTTCTTTGAGGGCGAAGAGGAATCCGGATCTCCCTCCCTTGTCCCGTTCATGAACGAAAACGCGGACGAGCTAAAATCGGATCTTGCACTGATCTGCGACACAGGCATGTTTGAATCGCGCGTGCCTTCGATTGTCACCATGCTGCGTGGGCTCTTGGGCGAGGAACTGACAATCACCGCCCCCGACAAGGACCTGCACTCCGGCATGTATGGCGGCGTGGCCATGAACCCAATCCGCGTGCTGTCGCGGGTGCTGGCATCGCTGCACGATGATCAGGGGCGCATCACGATCCCCGATTTCTACGACGGCGTGCCCGAATTGCCCGATGACATCCGCAGCCAATGGCAAGGGCTGGCCTTTGATCACGCGACGTTCCTGGGCGATGTGGGGTTGTCTGTGCCAGCAGGCGAACATGACCGCACGCCGGTCGAGATGATCTGGTCCCGTCCCACCTGCGAAGTGAACGGGATCATCGGCGGCTACACAGGCGAAGGGTTCAAAACCGTGCTCCCCTCGCACGCCAGCGCCAAGGTCAGCTTTCGCCTCGTCGGCGATCAAGACCCGCACAAGATCCGCGAAAACTTCCGCCAGATGGTGCAAGATGCCCTGCCCGCCGACTGCACAGTCAGTTTCAAGGCGCATGGCGCAGGTCAGGCCTCGATCACAGAAACAACCGACCCCGCATTCGAGGCTGCGCGCCGCGCCCTGTCAGATGAGTGGGGCATACCAGCCGCCTATGTGGGCTGCGGCGGGTCGATCCCAATCGCAGGGCACTTTCAGGACATCCTCGGCACAACCCCGATGCTTGTTGGCTTTGGCAAGGATGACGACCAAATCCACTCTCCAAACGAAAAATACGATATGGAAAGCTTCCACAAAGGCATCCGGAGCTGGGCGCGTATCCTCGCCGCACTGACCTGATCATCCCTTTCTCTTGGCCCAAAATATCCCGGGGGTGTGGGGGCTGGCCCCCACCTCCAACATGAAACCCAAACATATGGCCCATTTCACAACCGCGGACGGCACAACCATCGCATATGATGTGATTGGCGGCGGACCCCCTGTCCTGTTACTGCACGGCTTTCCCCAAACCCGCGCGATGTGGCACGCCATTGTCCCGGTTCTGGCCCGTGACTTCACCGTCGTCACGTCCGATTTGCGCGGGTACGGGGACAGCACGAAACCAAACGATGCAGCGCAGATGAGCTTTCGCCACTTGGCAACAGATCAGCGCGCTTTGATGCGGCACCTCGGACATGGCACCTTTCACCTGATCGGGCATGATCGCGGTGCCCGCACGGCACACCGCCTTGCTCTGGATGCGCCGGATGCCGTCACAACGCTGACGCTGATGGATATCGTGCCAACTCATCTGCTGCTCGATGAGCTCACTCAAGAGGTCGCGCGCGCCTATTATCATTGGTTTTTTCTGGCCCAACCCGCGCCTTTTCCTGAAACGATGATCGGGCATGATCCAGACGCGTTCTTTGAAAGCTGCCTGGCGGGATGGGGCGGCGGGATGGCGGGGTTTGACCCGGCGGCACTGGCATCCTACCGGGCTGCGTGGCGCGATCCTGACTGTATCCGAACCATGTGCAACGACTACCGCGCAGCCATCGACGTCGATTTTGCGCTCGACGCCGCAGACCTTGATCGATCAGTCACAGCACCTGCACTGGTGCTTTATGGCGCGGACGGGGTTATGGGGCGGGCATATGATGTGGCGGCGACATGGGCAAACCGGCTCGCAAACATGCAAAGCGTCGGATTGCCCGGCGGGCACTTCTTTCCCGACACGCACCCGAGCGAGACCGCGCAGGCTTTACACACATTCCTTGTCGAACAGTCCTGAGGCAAAGCGCAAATCAGAAAGGGCTCACTTAACGCCGCTGCGCCTGCCGCCATTCATCAGATCACGCCGACAAAGCGGTCCGGCAACACATATTGCGTGCCATAGTCCGGGCGATCAAACTGGAAATACCCGGTGTCGCCACGCGGCTTGAAACTGCGCTGCATCTTGCGGCGCAGCGGGCGCATATCGAACTCGTCCATCATCTCAAGCCCGGCAAAAGCATCAAAGACCGCGCGATCTTCGCCGCGCGCCTCTGCAAACCAATGGCGTCCGATTGCGGCTTCCTTGACGCCTGCCTGTACCTCTTCGGTGACCATATTGCGGTGATCCATCACCCCGACATAGGCCGCAAAGTCGCAGAACTTGAGGTGCATCAGATACAACTCATCAGGCGTGTACAGGGTGTCACTTTGGGTAAAATGCCCGCCGCGCGCGATCTTGACGGGCGCGGACACAATGCACGGCTTGGAATAATGCGGTGCCGGGCGCACATGACGGCGCGGGCCAAGGATCTGATCCGTGATGGCGTCCGGCTCAACATCGATGCGGTGGATCACCTCAAGACCAAGCGGAGTAAACACCCGCCCATCTGGGGCGGCCTCCAGAAACTCCAGCAGCGTGCCCCCCGCCTGCGGGTCGCGCACAACCAACTCGTCCACATCCCCGACAATCACGTGGCGATAGTACCGGCGCAGTCCGCCGACCAGACCGTTCAGCAATCCCCACCGCTTGACGTCGAAATTCTTGTGCGGATCCCCCGGTATGCCGATGATGTTGCACCCAGCGGCAAGCTCTGCCACCTCAGCCCCGAACCCGTGGTTCACCACATAACAATTCTGCCGGCCAAACATCTCACCGTAGTGGCGCAGCCACGCCTTGAGGAAAAACGCGTCATCTCGCACCATGGTCAGGGCGGCCACTGTCTGCATCTGCTAAGGTCCTGCTGGATAGGTTGTTTTTCACGCACTCTAATGCATCCAACCTGCCAAGAGAATCGTTAATTTGCGACAAAGGCCGTTCATGCCCCTGCCTTCTGACTTTGCCCAAACCGGACTGCACATCCAGCGCGCACAAAGTGCCGCCATTTCACGCTATCAGGTGATGGGCGAACGTTCGTCCGGCACAAACTTTGTCAAACGGCTGATTGGACGCAACACGGACCTCAAACCGACCGAGGCTTTGGGCTGGAAACACGGGCACCCCCACATGATGGCGGTGCCGCAGGACATGGCTGTCATTTGTGTGGTGCGCAGCGCCGACACCTGGGCCAAATCGATGTTTGCCAAACCCTGGCACACAACAAAGATACTGCAGGCGCTGCCGTTTGAGGCGTTCCTGACCGCTGAGTGGGACACGATCATCGACCGCCCGCGCTATTTCGAAGGGCTGGTGCCGGATGGCGCGATTGGTGCCCCGTTACAGCACGACCGCGACCCCGTTACGGGCGCACGCTATGCCAACCTGTTTGCGCTGCGCTCTGGCAAGTTGGCCACTTTGCTCAGCATGCTCGACCGCGATTGCACATGTCTGTTTGTGCGGATGGAAACGGCGCAGGCAGAGCCGGAACAAACGCTTGACGCGGTCCTGCGCGGGCTGGGACATGCGCCGCGGACATCCGCATTCAGGCCGGTTGTCAAACGGCTGGGATCCAAATTCAAACCCGCCGTACCGACCCGCCCGGAAACCTCCAAAGACTGGAGCGTATCGGATCGCGCAATTTTGCAAGCGCACACCGATCCTGCGCTGGAGGCCCAGTTGGGATACACTTACTGACCTTTCCGGCGCGCCGGAACGGCGAAACGGAACTGATCGAGATCGTTGCAGCCGCGCCTATGCCGCGACGGGACGCAGTCCCAAAATCGCGCGCGCTTGCTGCCAGGTTGCAACCGGGCGCTCATGGGTCGCGCACATCTCGACCGCGCGGGCCACGAGGGCTGCGTTGGATGGGGCCAGCGTGGATTTGTCCAACCGCACATTGTCCTCAAGCCCGGTGCGCGCATGACCACCAGCTGCAATCGACCACTCGTTCAGCACGATCTGATTGCGCCCTATCCCTGCGGCACACCAGGGCGCGTCGGCACCAAACAGGCGGTGCACAGTCTTGATGTAATACTCAAACACCTCGCGATCCGCGGGCATCGCATTTTGTACGCCCATCACGAACTGAACGTACGGTGTCCCCTTGAGGGTGCCCGCGTCGGCCATCTCCTTGGCTTTCAGGATATGGCTCAGATCAAAGGCTTCGATCTCGGGCTTGATGTCATGTTCCAGCATCTCGGATGCCAGCCAATCCACCAGATCCGGTGGGTTCTCATAGACGCGGGTGGGAAAGTTGTTGGACCCGACTGACAGCGACGCCATGTCGGGGCGCAAGGGCAACATGCCCCCGCGCGCGCGCCCCGCCCCGGAGCGTCCACCCGTCGACAGTTGGATGATCATACCGGGGCAGTGTTTTTCCACCCCATCCTGAAGGGCTGCAAACTTGTCCGGGTCACTGCTGGGCGTCTCATCACTGTTGCGTACGTGGGCGTGCATGATGCTCGCCCCCGCCTCAAACGCGGCATGGGTGCTTTCGATCTGCTCACTCACCGTGATGGGCACAGCCGGGTTGTCAGACTTGCGCGGCAGCGATCCGGTGATCGCAACGCAGATGATACAAGGCGTGGTCATGTCGGCCCTCACATATCGAAAAAGACGGTTTCCTGCGTGCCTTGCAGGTGGATGTCGAAACGGTAGACACCAGACGCCTCCGGCTTGGCCAGCAAGGTCGGAATGCGGTTCTGATGCTCGATCCGGGTCAGGATAGGATCCTCTGCATTGGCCGTGTCCTCATCCTCGAAATAGATGCGGGTGTGCAGGCCGATATTGATGCCGCGCGCGACAATCCAGACGGTGATATGAGGGGCCTGCAAGCGCCCATCGGGCCACGGCACGCGGCCGGGCTTGACGGTGTCAAAGGTAAACTCGCCCGTCACCATATCGCCCGGCGATCGACCCCACCCAGTAAAGTTCGGATCTGCGGCCCCGCGCGTTTCATTGGCCGAGCGGAACAGGCCAGCCGCATCGGGCTGCCAAATCTCGATCATCGCATCGCGCAACGGCGTGCCCATCCCGTCATAAACGGTGCCTTTGATCGTGATTTCCTCACCTTGGACCGGGCCGGTCTTCATCACCGCACCCAGATCACCGCCATAAATTGCGATCCCGCTGAAATTCGGGACACAGCCGATATGCACATAGGGGCCTGCGGTCTGGCTTGGACTTTCTCTGAGGGTGTTCAGCTTTTGCGCCATGCTCACAGCCCCTCTTTGCGGTTTTCGAAATAGGTCTGGCGGCGGCCGCGCAGCACCATGTCAAACTTGTAGGCGCGCGAGTCCATTGGAACCGTGCGGTTCATGTCCAGCGCGGCCGTCAGATCATCGATGGCCTCCTGGCTTTTGAGGGTGCCCACAATGGGGCACAGGGCAATGTGCGGATCGCCCTCGAAATACATCTGGGTGATCAGCCGCTGGGCAAAGCCCGTGCCAAACAGCGAAAAGTGGATGTGGGCGGGGCGCCAATCATTCATGCCATTGGGCCAGGGGTATGGGCCGGGCTGCACCGTGCGGAACTCGTAGTTTCCATTCTCGTCCGTGATCGTGCGCCCACATCCGCCAAAGTTGGGATCAAGGGCGGCGAGATAGCTTTCCTTTTTGTGGCGATAGCGCCCGCCGGCATTGGCTTGCCAGAACTCAACCAGCGCACCCGCCACCGCGCGCCCACTTTCATCCATCACCCGCCCATGCACGATGATGCGCGGGCCAATCGCACTTTGCCCCGCTTGGGCAAAGTTGTGAATCAGGTCGTTGCCTAACTCCCCCAGCAGGCCATGACCAAAAACCGGCGATGTTTCTTCGCTGATAGATGAGGGGAAGGACAGCAGCGCAGCTTGCGGGCTGCGTTTCACACTGGTCTTGTAGGGCGGTGTCAGCCCGTCGGGGTGCCGGTCGCGGTCGCGCGGAACAAATCCACCGCTCTGCTTGATCAGGCTCACAGGTGTACCCCCATCTCTTCATAGGTTTGCTTGGCAAGCTTGATAGCGTGGTTCGCCTTGGGCACGCCCGCATAGATTGCCACATGCATAAAAGCCTGCAAAACATCCTGCGGGCTGGCCCCGGTGTTTTGGCAGGCACGAATGTGCATCGGGATCTCTTCGAAATTGCCGGTGGCGGCCAACAGCGCAAGCGTCAGCATCGAACGCTCGCGGCGCGCAATTGTGTCATCCGCCCACACAGTGCCCCACGCCCCTTCGGTGATCATGGTTTGGAACGGGGCGTCAAACGGCGTCTTTTGCGCTTCGGCGGCGTCCACATGGACATCCCCCAACACCGCGCGCCGAACCTCCATTCCTGCATCAATACGGGTCGGCATGGTCAGGGTCCTTTCTGGCTGGTCGTTAACGAGCCAAACATGCGATTACGTATGGTGCGCATCAGTAAGGTAGCCCCACATAGTTTTCTGCCATCGCCTTTTGCGCAGCGGTATTTGAGCGCAAGAACTCCAGATCCGCCACCTGCATCTTGAGGTCAAAGTCGGACTGATCAGGATAGCGGTGCATCATCGACGAGAACCACCAGGAAAACCGTTCAGCCTTCCACACCCGGCTCAGTGCCTTTTGCGAATACCCCTCAATGCCCGCCTGTGACCCGTTTTCGTAAAAGTCGCGCAGCGCATTGTACAGGTAATGCACATCCGAAGCGGCCGTGTTCAGCCCCTTGGCCCCCGTCGGTGGCACGATATGGGCCGCGTCGCCGCACAAAAACAACCGCCCCCACCGCATCGGTTCGGTCACAAATGAGCGCAACGGCGCGATCGACTTTTCGATCGACGGGCCGGTGACCAACTTGTCTGCCTGATCCTTGGGAATGCGGCGCTTCAGCTCGGCCCAAAAGGCCGCATCCGTCCAGTCATCCGGGCTGTCGCTGAGCGAACACTGGATGTAATAGCGGCTGAGCGTGTCATTGCGCATCGAGCACAAGGCAAAACCGCGTTCGGAATTGGCGTAGATCAACTCATGATTGACGGGGGGCGTCTCGCTCAGGATGCCCAACCAGCCAAAGGGATAGACCTTTTCGTATTCGCGGCGCACGTCCAGCGGGATGGTCTGGCGGCTGACCCCGTGAAACCCGTCGCACCCCGCCACGAAATCACAGCTGATGCGCCGATCCTCGCCCCCAACGGTATAACTCACGCTGGGCTGACCTGTGTCAGCGCCATGTATAGCGACATCTTCGACATTGAATTCAATCGCGCCGCCCGCCTGCTCGCGCGCGGCGTAGAG
>JBCCBC010000090.1:0-10348 GCA_039814435.1 Pseudomonadota bacterium | reverse complement strand
GTGGCGCAGGCGCACAGCCCACAGGCCCAAGCCGATCTGTCGCCGACCAGCCTTGCGCGCACGCGCCTGGCGTATGACGAACTTTTTGCGCACCAATTGACCCTCGCTCTGGCCCGCGCTTCCGAACGGCAGGTGCCCGGTCGCCCGGCAGTCGGCACGGGGCGGTTGCAGGACAAAGTGCGCGCGGGCTTACCTTTTGCCCCAACCGGCGCGCAAGAGCGGGCGATTGTCGAAATCACGGCGGATATGGGCGCGCCCGCCCGTATGAACCGGTTGTTGCAGGGCGATGTTGGGGCGGGCAAAACGCTGGTGGCGTTCATGGCTCTTCTGACCGCAGTCGAAGCAGGCGGGCAGGGCGTGATGATGGCCCCAACCGAAATTCTCGCGCGCCAACATCTGGAGGGGTTGCAACCGCTTGCTGAAAGCGCGGGCGTCGTCCTTGAACTGCTGACAGGGCGGGATAAGGGCCGGGAGCGGCAGGCGAAACTGGCGGCGCTCGCCAAGGGCGATATCCAGATTCTCGTGGGCACCCACGCTGTATTTCAGGACGATGTGCATTTTGGCGACTTGCGCCTGGCGATTGTGGATGAACAACACCGGTTTGGAGTGCATCAGCGCCTTGCGTTGGGTAAAAAAGGGGGCGCAGCCGACGTTCTGGTGATGACGGCCACGCCGATCCCACGCTCGCTGGCATTGGCCCAATACGGCGACATGGACGTATCGGTGCTGGACGAAAAACCACCCGGGCGCAAACCGATCAAGACCGCACTTGTCAGCACTGCGCGCATGGATGAAGTCGTTGCCCGCCTCAAGGCCGCAATGGCGGAGGGACGGCAATGTTACTGGGTCTGTCCGCTGGTCGAAGAAAGCGAGGCCGTGGACCTGACCGCCGCGCAAGAGCGATTCAAACTGCTGCGCGCAGCATTGGGCGAAGGGGTCGTGGGGCTGGTGCACGGGCAAATGCCGCCAGCGGAAAAGGACGCGGCCATGGCCCGTTTCCAAGCCGGTGAAACCGGCGTGCTGGTGGCCACAACCGTGATCGAGGTTGGGGTGAATGTGCCCAACGCGACCATCATGGTGATCGAGCGTGCGGAAACTTTTGGACTGGCACAACTGCATCAACTGCGCGGTCGCGTCGGGCGGGGCGCGGCGGCATCGACCTGCCTGCTGATGTATCAAGCGCCGATGTCTGATGCCGGTCAAAAGCGGCTCGAAGTGCTGCGCGAAACCGAAGACGGCTTTCGAATTTCGGAAACGGATCTTCAGATGCGCGGCTATGGCGACCTGATCGGAACGGCGCAATCCGGCGTGCCGCGGTTCCGCATTGCGGACCTTGATCGTCAGGCCGATCTGATGGCGATTGCCCAAAGTGATGCGCGCACGTTGCTTGCACAAGATCCGACGCTGCAATCGACGCGTGGGCAGGCGGCGCGGGTTCTGCTTTGGTTAATGCGCCAGGACGAAGCGATCCGATTGATTTCAGTCGGTTAACCTGTTTGTTCTAAAAAGTTCGCAAATGTTCGCAAAAAGTTCTTTACCATTTGTTAAAGGTATGAGAACAAAGGGGCAACTTAAGGAACGGAGACGCCGACATGACCACACTGCGCCACATCAAGGATATCGCCACCCGCGCCGAAGCCACGTTGCTTCAGGATGCGCTAGGGGCGGCCGCTTTGATGGTGATGTTGGTGGTCGGCCTGCACCTGCCGTCCTTGATCTGAGTTCTGCCTGCGATCTTGTGTTGATCCTTTAGCGCCCGTCCCAAATTGGCGCCACTCCATGACCGGCTCTGCCTGCTGATCATGGCCCCGTTTGCCGCGGGGTTTGCCGGATCTGTCCCACGCAAGACACGCTTTCCTGACGCCGCCATCCGCCCGGATGTGCGGCGTTTTTTTTGCCTTGCGCCGTGTTTAGAACGTATAGGCCAACCGCAACCCGCCCCAATGTTGACCCTGGACTGTAATGGGGGCCGATAAATCCTTCATCATTTTGAAGGCACCCCCGCCCATGTCGCGCCGATAGACCTGCAACAGAAACGGCGTTTTGCTACGCCCGGCCTTGAGCCCGACGCGGTCGTCAAAAATGCGCCGGTTGCGTGCATGGCCCATGTTCCACACCACATCCTCGCGTTGCGGTTGCGAGAACTTGCGATTGTGCGTCGGTAAAAACCCATTCACGTCAACAGCTGCGCAAAACACGACCTTGGGGTCAAACTCCAACGCGGGTTCCTGGATAGGGGGCAAAAGTTGGTCCAGCAGATCAACATAAGCCGTCATCATTTGCGGCGGATCTGTTCCGCGAATGGGCACATAATTCCGGTCAAACAGGGCCTGCGGGCTGATGCGCCCGGCATCAATCGCCTGTTCGAACGCGTGCGAGATGGCTGCCGCGCGATTGCGGGCATAGTCGATGAACGGTGCATCATCGGTCATGCCACCAAGGGCTGCACTGGATTGCACAATCACTTCGGATGTATCAATCAGCCGCTCAATGCGTGCGTGCGCCTGTTTGATTCCGTCCGTCGTGGTCACGATGCTACTTGCAATATTGCGCATGCCAGGCGCGAACTGATCGACGGCACTGCGCACTTTCCCGGTTTCTGCCTCGATCCGCGCGGCTTGCGATTTGGTATCGCCAACGGATTGTTCCATGCGGGTGAGGGCGCTGTCTGTCTCTGTGCTGTGCTTCATCAGCACGGCTGCCCCTTTGGCGATGTCTTCCGCCTCAACCCCAAGGGCAGCAATCCAGTCCGTGAGTGCCTCGATATTGGTTGAAATCTGGGCGGCGGCCTCTTTTGTTTTTTGGGACAGTTCGTTGATGGCTTCTGCCACGACGGCAAAGCCGCGCCCGGCGTCACCAGCGCGTGCCGCCTCGATCTTGGCATTGATGGCAAGCGTGTTGACCTGCATCGAAATCGACGCGATTTGGCTGTTGTTGGATTTGACGGCCTTCAGCGTGTCGCCCACGCTGCCGCTGCGTTCAGACAGGTCCTGCACCCAAGTGGCGACACTGCGCGATTGCGCCCCAAAGGCGCGAATCGCCGTCACCGATTGATCCACTTCCTGCGATGTCCGCTCCACACTTTGGCCAAGATCAGCTGCCGCGCCTTGGGCTGCCGCATTGGCCGTTTCGATGTCGCCAACGCCGCGTTCCAACATCGAAAGTGAGGCGCGCTGATCCAACGCCTGTGCTTCAACAACGTCAAGATATCCAGCAATATCAACGATCTCATAGCCAAGATCAGACGCCGCGCGGGCCACCGCATTCAAATGCGGCATTTCCAGAACCTCGGTTTGGACAGTCATGTGGGTGGCCTTCGATTAGTGCGGGTTGGCCATCCGTACGGTCGAAACCTTCAAATTTAGCTAACGTGACCCAATCACGCGCAATCAGACTGCAGGGCTTGTTCCATGGCCTCAGCTGCCGCTTCGATGCTCAGCAGGATCGAGGCGTGGCGATTCTTGTACGCCCGCGCGGGTTCCAGAACTTCGAACCCGTCAAAGGGCGCATCCGGCACTGGTCCGTCGGATTTGAGCATTGCGCGCAGCCCATCGCGTGCGCGCACAACATCTTCTAACGTGCGCCCCATCATCGCCGCACCAGTCACCGCTGCCGCCGCCTGACCGAGGGCGCAGGCTTTGACGTCCTGACCAAAGGCCGCAACTTTGCCACCCGCCATTTCGACGTCAACGGTCACTGCCGATCCGCAAAGGGGCGAGCGTTTTTTGACCGTGGCATGCGGTGTGTCCAGACGCACATGATGGGGAATGTCAGCCGCCAATCCGAGGATGCGGTTGGAATAGAGTTTGATCAGGTCGGTGTCGGCGGGCATGACGCTTCCGTCTCTGGTGTTGGATCTGCTTTGTCTCTACATAAGCGGCTCTGATCCAGATGCAAAAAGGTTTTGCCATGACACCCGCCTTTGATCCGGCCACGTTGCAGTTCAACGATCAGGGCCTGCTGCCTGCGATTGCGCAGGATGCCGACAGTGGCGAAGTGCTGATGATGGCCTGGATGAATGAAAAGGCGGTCGCACGCACGCTTGAAACGGGCAAGGTCACCTACTGGTCCCGGTCCCGCCAGTCGTTTTGGGTCAAAGGCGAAACATCGGGCCACGTGCAGGCGTTGGTGTCGATGCGGGTGGATTGTGACCGCGATTGCCTGTTGGTCCAAGTGCGCCAAACGGGTCCAGCGTGTCACACCGGTCGGCGCACGTGTTTTTACACCGATGTCACCGACGGGGCCGAGACCGAGCTGATGGCCCCAATGGTGTAAGAGGGTTGATTGCTCCGTTGGCCCTCACGCCCTGACGGTTTTTTAGAACTGAGATGCCGGCAGGCCGACCAGTGCGCGTATATCCTGCACCGTCGCGCCCTCTGCGCGGTATTTGGCAATGGCGCGCGCATCGTCCCGTTTGGCAAGCCGTTTGCCTGCCGCGTCGCGGATCAGCCGGTGATGATGGTAGGTTGGGGTAGGCAAGCCAAGCAGGCGTTGCAAGATCACATGAATGCCCGTCGCCTCGGACAGATCGGCACCGCGTACAACATGCGTGACCTGCTGGGCGGCATCATCCACCACGACGGACAGGTGATAGGATGTGCCCATATCGCGCCGCGCCAGAACCACATCGCCAATGCTGTGCACCGGGTCTGTCAACGTGCGCTGGCCTCCTCCTTCACCGGTTTCCGTGTAGTGCAAATCACCCACCCGCGCGACAGCCAGTGCCATATCAAGGCGCAGCGCCTGACTGTGCGGCACAGGGCCGATACGTGGGTGTTTCAAGCGGCAGGTGCCGGGATAGATCACCCCGTCCGGACCTAGGGGCTGCGCACCTTCTTGCGGCGCATTGGCGGCCTGCGCTATGTCACGGCGGGTGCAATCACAGCGATAAAGCAACCCCATATCCCACAAAATCTGCAACGCTGCGCTGTAAGCCTGCTGGCGCTCAGATTGGCGCATCACGTCGGTTGGCCAGTCCAGCCCAAGCCAGCGCAGGTCATCGTAAATCTGGTCCTCCCATGCGGGCCGGGCGCGCGACTGGTCGATATCTTCGATCCGCAGCAAAAACTGCCCTTGGGCACACTGCGCCATATCGCTGGCCAACAGCGCAGAATACGCGTGCCCCAAGTGCAAAGGGCCCGTTGGGGACGGTGCAAATCGTGTTGTGAATATCACGCTTTTTCAAGGATATAGACGTTGGACTTCAACCCGATTCCGGGCAGATGAGGACCGTGTTCCTTGAACAACAAACGCGCAGCACCGCAATCGGTCCACTCGGCCACGCCCGCCTCGTTTGCAGGATCCTCAAGCGCGTGATCGTTGAATGAAAAGACCAACAGCCCTGTGCGGGGCAACGTCTTCATCAGCATATGAAGGACCGAGATCGGGGCCGCCCCCGCACCGATCACACCAATGGCGGCAATCGCTGCGTAGTCCTGGCGCGGCAACGGGGCACCGGCCTCAATCACATCCAGCTGGCGATAGACGCCCTTGGCACGGGCACCGGCCAGCATTTCTTGGGACAGATCAATACCATCAAGTGTGCCAAATCCTGCCAGCTTCAGCGCAAGACCGGACAGTCCTGTGCCACAGCCAAAGTCAAGGATGGGGGCGGTCAGATCGTCGACATGGGCCCTGAGCGCATCTGCGCAACGTCCCGGCGTGGCATAGCCGTTCTGAGCGACCTCGGCCTCGTAACTTGTGGCCCATGCGTCGTACAGCGTGCGGGTCGATGCGGCATCGCGCGCCTGATACGCTTTGTCGAGGAATTTGGTCATCCCGCAAGGATAGGCAGGCCCGCACCAGGCGTCCAGTGGTTTGGATCAGGCAGCTTTGGCCTGTGGGGCAAGCCAGTCCTGCCAGTCGATCTTGGCACGATCAGTGTAGGCCTTGTAGCGGTCTTTGCGACCGCGCCGCCCACTTTTGAGACCTTCAACAGGGGGGAACAGGCCAAAGTTGACATTCATTGGCTGAAACGTCTTGGCATCCGCGCCGCCGGTGATGTGCGTGATCAGTGCGCCCATGGCCGTTGTGGCCGGGGGCACGTGCAGTGACCCGCCCAGGATCTCGGTCGCCGCCATGCGGCCCGCCAAAAGACCCATGGCGGCGGATTCCACATACCCTTCGACACCGGAAATCTGACCGGCAAAGCGGATGTGGGGGCGCGATTTCAGGCGCATATCCTCTGTCAGCACAGCCGGAGAATTCAGAAACGTGTTGCGATGGATGCCACCAAGGCGGGCAAAGCTGGCATTCTCGAGGCCAGGAATAGATTTGAAAACATCAGCTTGCGCGCCGTACTTCATCTTGGTTTGAAAGCCGACGATGTTATACAGCGTGCCCAATTTGTTGTCGCGGCGCAGCTGCACAACAGCATAGGGTTTGGTCTCGGGCGCATGGCGATTGGTCAGGCCAACCGGCTTCATCGGGCCAAAGCGCAAGGTTTCGCGACCCCTCTCGGCCATGACCTCAATGGGCAAACAGCCGTCAAAGTATCCGGCGGTTTCGCCTTCGTGGAACTCGGTCTTGTCCGCCGCCAGCAGGGCATCAATAAAGGCCTCGTACTGGACGCGGTCCATCGGGCAATTCAGGTAAGCGGTGCGCTCTTCCTCGGTCTCGCCTTTGTCATAGCGGGACTGCATCCACGCCTTGGTCATATCGATGCTGTCAAAATAGACGATCGGCGCGATGGCATCAAAAAACGCCAGGGCCTCTGCACCCGTTTCTGTGGCAATGGCCTGACCCAGGGCGGATGAGGTCAAAGGGCCCGTTGCGATAATCCACTGCCCCTCATCGGGCAGGGCGGTGATCTCGCCGTATTCAACGCTGATATTGGGGTGGGCCATCAGGGCATCGGTCACCGATTGCGCGAACGGATCGCGGTCCACAGCCAGCGCGCCACCAGCGGGCAGGCGGTGCTTGTCAGCAGTGGCCATGATCAACCCGTCGGCCGCGCGCATTTCCCAATGCAGCAGGCCAACCGCGTTTTGTTCATTGTCATCCGAGCGGAACGAATTGGAACATACCATCTCGCCCAGTAATCCGGTCTGGTGCGCAAATGTGCCGACGTGTGGGCGCATTTCGTGGATAACAACCGGCACGCCCATATTGGCCGCCTGCCAGGCTGCTTCGGATCCGGCCATGCCGCCGCCTACGATGTGCAATGTCTCTGTCATGGCGGGGATGTAGGGCACGCACAGGGCAGGTGCAACGGTGCGGTGGCGCTGATCTGTTGGGAAGGGGTGGTTTTTGGGGTCGCCGCTGCGGGAATGGTCGATCAGTGAGAGGCTGATCTGGAGGGACCTTCCGCCGGCGGCGACCCAAAAATGTCACGGTGTTTGTTAACCGTGTCCTATTTGTGCCCCATTTGCGCCCAAATTGCTAGCTCCGATTTGGAAATAGACCGGTCTCAATTTGGAAACAACCAGCGGTGGCAGGGGTGGTCAGGCCCTTGATTTACAGGGCAGACGGCCACGCGTACCGCAATTCTGTGGGGGTAGCCAAACCAGCCAGGGCGGCCCGCGCGATCAAGTCACCGCAAATTGCGACCCGATCAAGGTTAATGCCGGGCAGGGTGCGCGTGCCTTCTTTCGACCGCACTGTGTGGAAATTGACTGTGTGGAAATTGCCGTCTTGCCCTCGGTCCCGTTTCGCGCAAACCCTGAGGGCAGGACAATCTGGGGGGGACGGTACATATGGCCGCAGTGATGAGCGCAGCCGAAATGAACGCATTTCTGCAAAAGGTGTTTTTGGAAGTCGCAGGCGAATTTCACGTCGACGCGGTATCAGACAACACAGTCACCTTGCGCCTTTTGGTACAAGATCGGCACTTGCGCCCCGGGGGCACGGTGTCGGGTCCTGCGATGTTCGGGCTGGCAGATGTGACGGCCTATATGGTGACGCTGGCGCAGATCGGGCCACGGGCTTTGGCGGTGACGACAAACTGTTCCATCGACTTCATGCGCAAACCCGTCGCCGGGGTCGATCTGATCGCGGAAGGGCGGTTGCTCAAGCTGGGCAAGCAGCTGTCAGTCTCGGATGTGCTGATATTCTCCGAAGGGAATGACAAGCCGGTGGCGCGGGCCAGTTTAACGTATGCCATCCCGCCACAAGGTGTGGATTTGCCTGAATAGGGTTTCTCAGAGCACTGATTTAGAACGGAAAAGACGGCCGGGACAAACCCGGCCGCAAGGGAAGAGGTCTGGCGGATGCCACGGGGATGTCACGCCCGCCAGAACACACGCCGGGCCTCGATCAAGGCATCGACGGGTGTCAGACCCACGTCGCGCAACTGATCCGGGGTCAGTTGCTGCAATGCCAACCGTGAGCGGCGGCGCGTGGCCCATTTTGACAGCACGACCGCGATACGGACAGCAATCACCGAAGCCGCAGGGATACGGTTTTGGGCCGTCAGATAGGCCAGGTGGTCGTCAGCGTTCAGCGTGTGGTGTGTCATGGGAATCTCCTATAATTGTATTGACACAATGCGGCTCTCGAGCCATAATATAACGGTACAATATCGATGCGTACTAAATCTATGGAAATATTGTAATGGATACAATTTGGCAGCCCGACCTGCTCGAAACGCCTGGCCCGAAATACAAGGCCGTCATGCAGGCGATCCGTAACAGCATTGCGACGCAGCAATTGTGCTCGGGCGAAAAACTGCCCCCCGTGCGGGATCTGGCGTGGAAGCTGGGGATCACACCGGGGACGGTGGCGCGGGCCTATACGCTGCTCACGGATGACGGCACACTGCGGGCCGAAGTCGGGCGGGGCACGTTTGTTGCAACCCCCGACGTGCAAGCACCGCTGCTGACAGAAGTCCCGCTCGAAGTTGATTCCGCCACGCATAATTCCGAATACCAACCCTATCAGGTCAATCTGTTCTCGCCCCACTTGCCCAGCGTCGGCCAAGCACCGCTGATCCGCAGCCTGCTGGCCGAAGTGGCCGCCGACCCGCCATCGGGGGTGATGCACTATCCCACGCGCACCGGCGCGCTTCCCGCACGCCAAGCGGCCAAGGAATGGCTGGCCTCGGCACCTTTGGGGGCGTTCGAACAGGATGACATCCAGCTTGCCCATGGCGGGCAAAACGCGATTCTGCTGATCTTTCAGGCGCTGCTGCGCGGGCGCCGCCCGGCCGTCCTGGTCGAGGAACTGGCCTATCCCGGCTTTCGCCGTGCGGCAGAATTGCTGCGCGCCGATGTGATCCCGGTGGCTATGGACGACCAAGGGGTGATGCCCGACGCGCTAGAGGCGGCGATCAAAACCCACGACGCGCAAGTGTTTTGTACCTCGCCCGAGGTGCACAACCCGACCTGCGGCTTTACCCCTGAATCGCGGCGCGCCGAACTGGTGGCAGTGGCACGCCGCCACGATATTCAGATCCTCGAAGACGACTGTTATCGCCTGGGGGCCGCACAGGCACCTGGGTACCGGATGCTCGCGCCCGAGCGCAGCTGGTACATCTCGTCGATTTCGAAATCCGTGACACCTGCGCTGCGGCTGGGCATCGCCGTGGCACCGGCCGGGCAGGCCGCGATCCTGCGGCGCACGGCGGAATACTCTTTCTTTGGGCTGGCCACGCCGTTGACGGATCTGGCGGCCAAGCTGCTGATCCACCCGGATCTCGACAGCATCATGGTGCGCGCCCGCGACGAAATCGGCGTATACGTCCACCGAGCGGTCAATATTCTGGGCAGCTACGATGTGCGCTGGCGGACCGATGTGCCGTTCTTGTGGCTGCGCCTGCCCGAAGGGTGGCGGGCCGGGGCCTTTGTCCAGGCGGCCGAGGCCAAGGGTGTGCGCATTCGCGCGGCCGAAGAATACGCCTGTCGAGATGCCCGTGCCCCCCACGCGATCCGTTTTGCGATCAATGCTGGCGTCGGGCTGACCAGCTTTGAGGCGGCGATCCTGCGCCTGCGCGAGCTGCTGGACAATCCACCCGAATCCATCGGGGTCTAGGCTAGAGCAGGCCAGCGGCCCCCCAGAGCAGGCCAAACCCTACCGTGAACGCGGACAGGATCGCGGCATAGCCAGCCAGCTTCCACGGCGAAAACGGGCGCTCGCCATAGGTGCGCCCTTGCATGCCGCACACGACCACCTTCATCGGCGTGCCGCGATACGTGTAATGCAGGATCCAAACAGGCAGCAGAATGCGACGGTAATGCGTGCCGCTGGTGTCAGTGATGTATTTGATGTCATGCACGCTTGATTTGTTGACGTGGCGCTTGATCCTGTTGCGGATCAGCAAGGCCTTGTCATCGGCATTGGCGGCCAGCCCTTCCGCGAGGGTCTGGTGATGTTGCTCTGCCGGAAAGCCAGCCAAATAGCCCGCGCGAAACGG
>JBCCBC010000105.1:0-9252 GCA_039814435.1 Pseudomonadota bacterium | reverse complement strand
TTGGATTTGACCTTTTCATAGGCCTTGTCGGTTGTGGAATAGGGATATTCCTTGGCCGGCAGCCCATAGCGCAACTGCTCATGGAACTCCGGCGTGCCAAACAAGGCCAGGGCCGCCGTAAACTGGCGCGGACAATTGTCCGCAAATCCAGTGACATAGAAGGTGCGTGGAGCCGAACCGTCCGGCACAGTATCAAACAGCTTGTAACCCCGCCCTTTGCGCGCCGCCTCATCGACAAAGCTGCCCAACTGGCGGCCGCGTGCATCGCACACGCGCGCAACTTCGCCGAACGGAAGCACGGTACCAACGGCCACGTCACGCGCATCTGGCCCGGAGCGTTTTACGGCCCGCTTGGGGGCAATCGGTTTATCTTCTGACGGGGCCGCGACAGGTTCGGGGGCCGCAATGTCCTCAACCTCGAGCGAAGCCAGAATAGCTTCGTCTTCTTGCAGCGCGTTGTCGGTGCCATCAGCGGTAATAGACGCGTCGCTTGCGCCTGTTTCAGCAGTTGCAGCACGGCGCAACCATCCTAGAACTCCACCACGTTTGGCAGCCGGGGCTGCCGCGGCAACCGGCGTTTCGACACTCTCCGCACTCTTGACAGTCGCTGGAACGACAACCGCGTCGCCCACGGTCGCAGGGATTGGGTTCTCGGAGCCGTCCGCATCCACAACCTCGTTTACGTCTGAGGCTGTCGTCTCAGAACCGCCTTCAGCTTCAGGACTATCAATACTTGCATCAACAACCGCAGTGTCGAGGGCACGCTTGCGGAACAAACCGGACAGAATACCGCCCTCACGCTCCAACTCGTCAGGGCTCGGCAGTGCCGCAGATGCATCCACCGGTGCGACAGGTGCCGTTTCAGACACGCGTTCGATCCCTGCCAACGGGTCACCGCACCCTGCTAGCACGGACAATGCCATTCCTGAAAACCAGACCGCGCGCATCGCCCGCATCCCCCACCTGAACACGGGCCAGACCTAACGATTGTCAGGTCATCCGTCCAGTCAGGTGGCGCAACGGCACCTAGATGTCCTGCACATCCACCACTCCGCTGAGCGATTTGAGAGCACCCTTGATCTGCGGCGTCACGGGGAACTCGGACCCCAAATCCATCTCGACCTCGCCCGGCAGGCTGTCATCCATCAGGCACAGCGTGATCGGGCCGCGCCCAGCCCCCTTGGCCGTCTCAGCCTCTTTCGTCAACACGTTGGCCACCGTCGACACAGCAGCGGGCGCGTCGACAAAAATACGCAAACCCATGCCGCCTACGTCAGCCACAACCGTGTCCACGGGGGCCACAGATCGACCCAACAACTTCAACTGGTCGCTTTCCATATTGGCCTCGACCGTCACAATGACCTTGGCCCCGGTCTCTAGCGTATCCTGCGCTTTTTCCAGACTGTCGGAGAACAGCGTGACCTCGTAGGCGCCAGTCGTATCCGACATTTGACAAAACGCAAATCGGTTGCCGCGCGCGGATTTCCGGACCTGCAAACCTGCTACCACCCCAGCCAGCTTGGCGATCAACGGTTGGCGTTCGGCTTGCGCCATCACCTCGTCCAGGGTCATCACCCCTTTGCGCTTGAGCGGCCCCATATAGTCATCAAGTGGATGCCCAGACAGGTAAAACCCAACCGCCTTGTGCTCTTCACCCAACCGCTCGGCGGGCAGCCAGTCATCCACCGGCATCATCCGGGGTTCGGGCAGGTCATCCCCCGCCTCACCGAACAAAGACACTTGATTGGATGCCTTTTGATCATGGATCGCCCCGGAATAGGCGCTCAGCGCATCCAAAGCATCAAACACCCGTCGCCGGTTCGGATCCAACTGGTCAAAGGCCCCGGCGCGCGCCAGCATCTCAAGCGGTCGCTTGCCAACCCGTTTCAAATCTACCCGGCGGGCAAAATCAAACAGCGTGGCAAAGGGTTTGCCGCTGCGCCCTTCAACCACCAGCTTCATCGCCTCAACGCCCACGTTCTTCAGGGCGCCCAGCGCATAGACCAGCGCGCCCTCTTCAACCTTGAACGTCGCATCACTGCGGTTCACACATGGCGGCACCCAAGGCAGATCAAGCGCCTTGCGCACCTCTTCAAAGTAGACGCCCAGCTTGTCAGTCAGGTGGATATCGCAGTTCATCACCCCGGCCATGAACTCAACCGGGTGGTTCGCCTTCAGCCAGGCTGTCTGGTAGCTGACGACTGCGTATGCCGCTGCGTGGGATTTGTTGAAGCCATAGTTGGCGAACTTATCGAGCAGGTTCCAAACCTCGATCGCCTTGGCCTCGTCCACTCCATTTTCTGCGGCCCCTTTCAGGAACTTGGGGCGCTCGGCGTCCATCGCCTCCTGGATCTTTTTCCCCATGGCGCGGCGCAAAAGATCGGCCCCGCCCAGGGAATAGCCAGCCATCTCTTGGGCAATCTGCATCACCTGTTCCTGGTACACGATGATCCCTTGGGTCTCGTCCAGGATGTGGTCAACAGTGGGGTGCAATTGCTCGCGTTCGCTCAGCCCATTCTTGACTTCGCAATACTTGGGAATGTTCTCCATAGGCCCTGGACGGTAGAGGGCCACAAGGGCCACGATATCCTCGATGCAGGTGGGTTTCATCCGCTTGAGGGCATCCATCATGCCCGAGCTTTCCACCTGGAACACGGCCACCGTCTTGGCCGCGGAATAGAGTTTGTAACTGGCCTCGTCATCCAGCGGGATGCCGCCAATATCGTTCTCCATACCGGTGGCAGGCAGGTATAACTCAGTCCCATCCGCCGCCACATGCAACGGACGGTCCGAGGCCAGGATCTGATCCACCGCATTCTGAATCACGGTCAGCGTTTTCAGCCCCAGAAAGTCGAACTTGACCAGGCCCGCCTGCTCCACCCACTTCATGTTGAACTGGGTCGCAGGCATATCGGATCGCGGATCTTGATACAGCGGGACAAGCGCATCCAGCGGCCTGTCCCCAATCACCACACCCGCCGCGTGGGTCGAGGCATTGCGCAACAACCCCTCGACCTGCTGGCCGTAATCCAACAAGCGTTTCACAACCTCTTCATTGCGGGCCTCTTCACGCAGGCGCGGTTCGTCTGCCAGCGCCTTTTCGATGCTGACCGGTTTCACCCCCTCAACCGGGATCAATTTGCTCAGGCGATCGACCTGACCATAAGGCATCTGCAAAACGCGCCCGATATCGCGAACGGCGGCCTTGGACAGCAGGGCCCCAAAGGTGATGATCTGACCAACCTTGTCACGGCCATACTTCTCCTGAACATAACGGATAACATCCTCGCGCCGGTCCATGCAGAAATCGATGTCAAAGTCTGGCATGCTGACGCGCTCAGGGTTCAAAAACCGCTCAAACAGCAGGGCATAGCGCAAAGGATCAAGGTCGGTAACCGTCAGCGCATAGGCCACAAGCGAACCCGCGCCAGATCCGCGGCCCGGACCCACGGGAATGTTCTGGTCCTTGGCCCACTTGATGAAATCGGCCACGATCAGGAAGTAACCGGGGAACCCCATGCCCTCAATGATATCCAATTCGAAATCGAGGCGCTTTTGATACTCCTCCACGCTGGCGGCATGAGGGATCACCTTCAGGCGCTCAACCAGCCCGTCATTTGCCTGCCGGCGCAGCTCCTGCACCTCATCATCGGCAAATTTGGGCAGGATCGGATCGCGGCGATAGGTCATGAACGCGCAACGGCGGGCAATCTCGACCGTGTTTTCAATCGCCTCGGGCAGGTCGGCAAACAGGGTCACCATCTCGGTCTGGCTTTTGAAATGGTGCTGGGCTGTCAAGCGGCGGCGCGGCTCTTGCTGATCAACATACGCGCCGTCGGCAATACAGATCAGCGCGTCGTGGCTTTCATACATATCGGGTTTTGGGAAATAGACGTCATTGGTCGCCACCAAAGGCAGATCCATCGCGTAAGCCATCTCAACCAGGCCGCGCTCGCTCAGCCGTTCGGCGTCGGGCTGGCCATCCTCGCCGGGATGGCGCTGCAACTCGACATACAGACGATCCCCAAACACCCGCGCCAAACGTGTCATCAGCGCCTCGGCTGCGGGGCGTTGGCCGGTTTGCAGCAACAGACCAACCGGCCCTTCAGGGCCGCCGGTCAAACATATCAACCCATCGCCGTGACGCGCGACCTCATCCAGCGTGACATGGGGCAATTCAGACCCCTCACGCAGATACAGGCATGAATTCAGCTTCATCAGGTTTTCATAGCCCGCCTCGGACTGCGCCAGCAAAACCAGCGGGGCGGGGGGGCGCGGGCGTTCACCCGGACGGGGGGGCACATACTGCAGATCAACCTGGCACCCTACGATGGGCTGGATGCCCGCATCCGACAGGCCAACAGAAAACTCAAGCGCGGCAAACATGTTGTTGGTGTCTGTCAGGGCGATGGCGGGCATACCCGCCTTACGCACTAGGTCAGGCAACTTTTTCAGCCGCATTGCACCTTCCAACAGCGAATATTCGGAATGCGTGCGCAGATGAATGAATCGGGGGGCATCGGTCATATGGCAACCCTAGGGTTCCCTGCCCCCCATATCCAGTGGTGCCGCAAAGTTATGCACACCAAATCGGGGCGTGACGGTTGCGCGCAATCGCCCTTGCAAACACCTGCACACCCCGCATAGCCTGAATGGCGATCCGCCCAGGGCCGCCTCTACGCCGCATCGAGGCTGCACCGCACATCATGGGCTTTGGTAGAGCGGCAGGTCACACACATGCGCACGCGTTTCCTTTTGAATGGAAAACCCGTCATCGCCGACACCGCGCCCACCGCAACCTTGCTGGATTGGCTGCGCGACACACACAACCTGACCGGCACCAAAGAAGGCTGCAACGAAGGCGATTGCGGGGCCTGTTCGGTCATGGTGACAGATGACAACGGAGCACGGGCGCTCAACGCCTGCATCCTGTTCCTGCCCCAGATCGAGGGCAAAGCGATCCGTACGGTCGAAGGGATCGCACACCCCGATGGCACCCTGCACCCTGTCCAAGAGGCGATGATCAAACATCACGGATCGCAATGCGGCTTTTGCACGCCCGGGTTCATCACGACGATGGCGACCGCGCACCTGAATGGGGCAAAAGATCACGACACGCAATTGGCGGGCAACCTGTGCCGCTGCACCGGCTACGCCCCCATCATTCGCGCCGCGCAAGAGGCGGAAAAAGAGCCCGTACCCGACCATATGCACGACAGTGCTCTTCTTTCGGCCGAAAATATCCCGGGGGACGCGACGCAGGAGCAGGGGGCAGAGCCCCCGACCACACCCGAAAGCCTCGCGACGTGGCTGAATGAAAACCCGCACGGCACGCTGATAGCCGGGGCCACGGATGTGGGGCTTTGGGTGACCAAGGATTTTCGCAACCTGGGGCCCGTGGCCTTTCTCAACAAGATCCCCGCACTCACGGGGGTGACCATCAGCGACGACACGATCCATATCGGGGCCATGACCACGCTCAGCGATCTGCACGACGTCATTGCGCAGCAATATCCCAGCTTTGGCGCGCTGATCCGGCGATATGGATCCGTGCAGGTGCGCAACGCCGCCACCATCGGCGGCAACATCGCCAACGGCTCGCCCATCGGCGACGGTTCTCCCGCGCTGATCGCACTTGGGGCGAGTGTACATGTGCGCAGCGTCAACGGCACACGCAGTCTGCCCTTGCAGGACTTCTTCATCGACTATGGCCAACAGGATCGCGCCAAAAACGAGTTTGTCGAGGCGATCACGATCCCGCGCCAGGGCAATCATTTGCGCTGCTACAAACTTTCCAAACGGTTTGATCAGGACATATCCGCCGTGTGCGGGTGCTTCTGGATCGAGGTCAAAGATGGCATCGTTCAAACAGCGCGGCTCGCCTATGGCGGGATGGCAGGCACTCCCAAACGGGCACGAACGGCTGAGGCCGCGCTGACAGGCGCGCCGTGGGGCGAAACGGGCGTCAGGGCCGCCATGAAAGCGCTCAGCCAAGACTTCACGCCCCTGTCAGACATGCGCGCCTCGGCCACCTACCGGAGTGAGACGGCGCAAAACATGCTGATGCGCGCCTGGAACGAAGATCAGGGACACATAACAGACGTGCTCGAGGTCCACCCATGAGCGTTGCCGCCCCCCTGCCCCATGATGCAGCACACCTGCATGTCACAGGCGCGGCCCGCTACGTCGATGATACCCCAACACCCGCGGGGACTTTGCACCTCGCCTTTGGGCTCAGCCCAAAGTCATGCGGTACGATCACAGCACTGGATCTCACAAAAGTACACGCCGCCCCTGACGTGGTGGCGGTATTGGTCGCGGATGATTTACCCTTTGACAACGACGTTTCGCCCTCGGCCCACGACGAACCGCTGCTGGCCGCAGGCGCGGTCCATTACATGGGCCAACCCATCTTCCTGGTGATTGCCAAATCACATCTCGCAGCGCGCCATGCGGCGCGCCTGGCACAAATTGATATCACCGACACACCACCCATTTTCAGCATCGAAGATGCTTTGGCCGCGGACGCACGGTTCGAAGATGGCCCGCGCATCTATGAACGCGGCGACGCGCGCGGCGCGTTGGCGGCAGCCCCGCAAAGCTTGTCCGGTTGTTTTCACATCGGGGGGCAAGAGCATTTTTATCTGGAAGGGCAAGCAGCACTTGCCCAACCTGGAGAAGACGGTGACATGCATGTCATCTCCTCCACCCAGCATCCCACCGAAATCCAGCACAAGGTGGCCGAGGCCATCGGCAAACCGATGCACGCCGTGCGGGTTGAAACCCGCCGGATGGGCGGCGGGTTTGGCGGCAAGGAAAGCCAGGGCAACGCCCTCGCGGTGGCTTGCGCCGTGGCGGCGCGCCTGACCGGGCAGCCGTGCAAAATGCGCTATGATCGCGATGACGACATGGTCGTCACTGGCAAACGGCACGATTTTCGCATCGACTATGATGTGGGGTTTGACTCTGATGGGGTGATCACCGCGCTGGATGTGCGCCACTACACGCGCTGCGGCTGGGCGATGGACCTATCCTTGCCCGTCGCCGACCGGGCCATGCTGCACGCCGACAACGCCTATTGGTTGGCGGATGTGCGCATCGAAAGCCACCGCTTACGCACCAACACGCAGTCCGCCACCGCGTTTCGCGGCTTTGGCGGTCCGCAAGGCATGTTGGGTATGGAGCGCATCGTGGATCATATTGCCGCTCATCTTGGTCTTGATCCGCTCGTGGTGCGGCAACGGAACTTTTATGTCTCCGGCGGGGATTTTTCTGGAACAGAAAAGGGGCGGACAACCCCCTATGGTCAGGTCGTTGATGACTTTATCCTCGATGATTTGGTGGAACAGTTGCGCACCTCGTCAGACTATGACGCGCGGCGCGCGGCGATTGCAGAGTGGAATGCCACCAATCCCATCCTAAAGAAGGGCATCGCCCTCAGCCCGGTTAAATTCGGGATTTCCTTTACCCTCACTCACCTCAATCAGGCAGGCGCCTTGGTGCACGTCTATTCCGACGGCTCAATCCACCTGAACCACGGTGGCACCGAAATGGGTCAGGGCCTGTTTCAAAAGGTGGCCCAAGTCGCCGCAAGCCGCTTTGGCGTGCCAATGGCGGCCGTCAAGATCACCGCGACCGACACCGCCAAAGTGCCCAACACCTCTGCCACGGCAGCCTCATCCGGCAGTGATCTGAACGGGATGGCGGTCAAGGCTGCCTGCGACACCATCCGCACCCGTATTGTCAACCACATCGCCCAGCTGCATCAATGCCATCCTGACGCGGTCACCTTTGCAGATGGGCGCGTGCGCGCAGGTGCTGCGGACTATGCCTTTGGTGAGGTTGCCGCCCTCGCCCATCAGGCGCGCATCAGCCTTTCTGCCACCGGCTTTTACAAAACGCCCGACATCGAATGGGACAGGATCAAGGGGCACGGGCGCCCGTTTTTCTATTTCGCCTACGGGGCAGCCGTTACCGAAGTGGTTATCGACACGCTCACAGGCGAAAATCGGATCTTGCGGGCAGACGTCCTACATGACGCGGGCGCGTCGCTGAACCCCGCGCTCGACATCGGGCAGGTCGAGGGCGGGTATGTGCAAGGCGCGGGATGGCTCACCACCGAAGAACTTGTCTGGGACGACACGGGGCGTTTGCGCACCCACGCCCCCTCGACTTACAAAATCCCGGCCTGCGGTGACCGGCCGGACATCTTCAATGTGGCCCTTTGGGACGGCGAAAACCGCGCTGACACGATCTATAAATCCAAGGCCGTGGGCGAACCCCCTTTAATGCTGGGCATTTCGGCCTTCCTTGCGCTTGGCGATGCGGTTGGCGCATGTGGGCCGCACTATCCCGACATGCACGCCCCCGCCACGCCAGAGCAGATCCTGGCCGCCACACACCGGGCACGTGGCGATGTTTGAGCGCGACGCTCTGATAGACCAATGCCGCGCGCATGGGCGCGTTGTGCGGGTGGTTGTGGTGGCCATCCACGGCTCGACCCCACGCGAAGTCGGGGCGGCAATGCATGTCTGGGCCGACGGGCAGTCCGGCACCATCGGCGGCGGTGCGTTAGAATATGATTTAGCCGCAAAAGCCCGCGCGCTGAGCGCCGACACCACCAGCAAACATGCACTTGGGCCTGATCTAGGACAGTGTTGCGGCGGCGCTGTCGAGGTTCTGAGCGAAATCTATGACGCAAAACGCGCGCGCGCCCTGCCCAGCGACGTGATCGCGCGTGGGCCCGGGACCATGCCACTATCCGTCAAACGGGTGATGACGAACGCGCGCAATCAGGGTCAGCGCGCCCCTGCACAGCGCATCGATGGTTGGATGGTCGAGCCCGTGCGCGCCACCGACCGGGCGTTTTGGATCTGGGGGGCCGGGCATGTGGGGCGGGCGCTGGTGGATGTGCTGCACAAGGTACCGGGCCGCCAGATCACTTGGGTCGATACCGCGCCGGGTCGGTTTCCTGATGTGGTAACGGATGGAGTGACGACGGTTCCGGCAGCGGACCCAATTGCTCTGGTGCCCTTTGCCCCGCCTTTGGCCGATCACCTGGTCCTGACATATTCACACGACATCGACTTTGGCTTGTGCCACGCGCTGCTGGCGCATGGATTTGGCAGTTGTGGGCTAATCGGATCAGCCACCAAATGGGCGCGGTTTCGCAAGCGCCTTGGCGCGCTTGGGCACTCAAGCGAGCAAATCGCGCGCATCGACTGCCCGATTGGCGAGCCTTCTTTGGGCAAG
>JBCCBC010000225.1:0-3496 GCA_039814435.1 Pseudomonadota bacterium | reverse complement strand
TGACACCACCGACAAATTCCCGGACGTGCCTATCGACGAGACACTGGGCTATTCCGGATTGCGCCTTCGGGCCGAGTTGCGCCAGCCCGGTATCTACGAAGAATACGCCGTCTTTCAGGGTGCAAGTTACTTCCGTGGCATCGGCACAGGTGACATCTACGGGTTGTCCGCGCGGGGCCTTGCGCTGAAAACCGGCGATCCGATGGGCGAGGAGTTCCCTGATTTCACCCATTTCTGGCTGGAAGAACCTGCGCCCGGAGCGGCCAAGATCGTCCTGCACGCTCTGCTCGACAGCCCCTCTTGCACCGGGGCCTACCGGTTTGAGATCATGCCCGGCCAACCCCTGACCATGCAGGTCGAGGCCGAGATTTTTGCACGCACCACCTTGACCCATGTAGGTATCGCGCCGCTCACCTCGATGTTCCTGTTTGATGACATGGACACACAACGCTTTGACGATTTCCGCCCGGCTGTCCACGACAATGACGGTCTGATGATCCACAATGGCGGGGGCGAGGTGATCTGGCGCCCGCTCGCCAACCCGCTGACACTGCAGATCAGTGCCTTTGGCGACAACAACCCGCGTGGTTTCGGGCTGATGCAGCGGGCCCGGTCGTTTGATGATTTCAACGACCTCGAAGCGCTCTATCACCGCCGCCCCGGCCTGTGGGTCACGCCGGGCGAGGGCTGGGGACGCGGCAATGTTCAATTGGTGGAAATCCCGGCTGACCTTGAGATTTATGATAACATCGTCGCCTATTGGCGCCCGTCCGCGGATATCGAGGCTGGCACATCCCACAAAATGACCTACCGCCTTGACTGGGGCAGCGACCCCGCGCCGAAGGCCGCCATGCCGCTGCGCGTGCTGAACACCGCCGCAGGTGGACGGCCCGAGGGCGGGCGCATCTTTGCCATCGACTTTGAACCCGGCGATCACGTGCCTGATGACCTAAGCCAGATCGAACGGCTGGTGCGCTGTTCTGCCGGTGAAGTCACCGAAGGGATCATTCAGCGCAACCCGGCCACGGGTGGGCCGCGCCTTGCCTTCACTTTCACGGCTGGTGAGGCCACTTGGGCCGAATTCCGCGCCCAGTTGCGTCTGGATGGCCAGGCGTTAAGCGAAGTGTGGCTTTATCGTTGGACACAGTCGTGACCCAGCCCGCACATATGCCCCCGCGCGCACCTCTGGCGATGCCCGCGCAGGATTTTGCAGCCTCACCTGATGTGGCGGTAACAGCGCCTGTGCAACGCGCACCGTTTCAACGGCTCGCCGTGTTTGCTCCGGCCCTCATCACCACAGCCGTGATGCTGTGGGGGTTGCATGGATTGTTCCAAAGCGGCGGAATGACCGGGTTAGAATATGTCCTTCTTACGCTGATCGGGTTGACCTTTGTGTGGGTGACGCTTGCCGTGTCCACCGTCACGATTGGCCTGATCGGGCGGCTGGATCCGACGCGGCAGCCTCCGCGTGCCGCACCGCTGGACGTTGCTCTGTTGGTACCCGTCTACAACGAACGTCCCTCTGACGTGTTCGGCAATGCCGCCGCCATGTTGACCGATCTGGCGCGGCAAACGGGCGGTCATCGCTACACCTTGTTTGTGCTGTCTGACACACGCGATGAAGCCTTGGCGGACCAGGAATTGCACGCCTTTGAGACGTTGGCGCGCACGGCCCCTTTCCCGGTTCACTACCGCCGCCGCGCCGCAAACACGGACCGCAAAGTGGGCAATCTGCTCGACTGGATCACCGGTTGGGGTGGCTCCTTTGAGGCGATGGTCGTGCTGGACGCAGACAGCTTGATGACCGGGCGCGCCATTGACACGCTGGCAAGTGAATTGGCCGCTGACCCGCAGGCGGGGCTGATCCAAAGCTGCCCGCAGCTAATCGGGGTCGATACCCTGTTTGCACGGATGCAGCAGTTTTCCAATGTCGCCTATGGCTGGTTACTGGCCGAAGGGCTTGCCCACTGGGCGCGCACCGAAGGGAACTATTGGGGGCACAACGCGATCATTCGCACGCGCGCTTTTGCCGCCGCAGCGGGGTTGCCGCATTTGCGCAGCGTTACAGGGCGCAGGGATCTGATCCTCAGCCATGATTTTGTTGAGGCTTCCCTGCTGCGTCGCGCAGGCTGGCGTGTACGCTTTCTGCCGCGTATTTCCGGCAGTTACGAGGAAACACCCGGCTCCCTGATCGACTATGTCATTCGCGACGCGCGTTGGTGCCGAGGCAATTTGCAACACCTGCGCCTTTTGGCCACGCGCGGTCTTCACCCCGTGAGCCGCTTTCACCTGTTTCAGGGGGCAGCAGCGTACCTGATGTCGCCTGCATGGTTCGTTCTGCTGGTCTTTTGGGCGCTGTTAGGGCGCGATGCGCAAACTAACGTGATCAGCTATTTTAATGAGGCCAACCCGCTGTTTCCAAACTGGCCCCCGGCAATGACTCATATCGACAGTGCCGTCTTTCTGGTGGTGATGTATGCAATGCTCCTGGCTCCCAAAATCGCCTGCGGCGCGGTCATTGTCACCCATGCCAAAGCAGTCAAACTGTTTGGCGGGCGGGGTGCATTCTTGCGCGCTGTTGGCGTCGAACTGGTCTTGTCCGTGGCCTATGCTCCCATCCTGATGGTGCAACAAACGCGCGCAGTGGTGCGCTGTGTTGTCGGGCGGGGCAATGGCTGGCAACCCCAAAACCGACAGGCCGGAAATTACCCCATCGGCAAGCTGATTCAATTCCACTGGATGGAAACCTTAGTCGGGGCGCTCTTGCTGACCGGGCTGCTGGCCGGGCTGATATCTCTCTGGTTGCTGCCCATAATGGTCAGCCTTCTGTTGGCTGTACCCCTGTCCGCGCTCAGCGCAACGACGGCCTGCGCACTGCGCCTCGACAATCCGCTCACATTGCGAGAGCCGACCATCGTGGGGCGCGCGAGGTCTGCGCGTGCACACCTGCGCGCGCAAATTGAAACACCAGATATCGCTGCTGAATAGTGAAACGGGCCACCTGTTGGGCAAGCCACGACATCAACTCAAGCTTTCGGGATGCTTGTCTCAATCCAACCGATCAGGCGCGGAATCAAACATGTCGTGCGCGCATTTGCGCGCTCCTTTTGGCGACAGTCAGGTTGGGGACGACGTCACAACCGGCAGGCCAGACTTCAGCCAACCCGGACCCGCGCCAGACCCCAACATCCCTTCGGGCACATCAAGGATGTTGGTAAATCCAGCCGATGTCAGCCGCGCCGTCAACCCACGCGACCGCACCCCGCGGGCGCAGATCAGGGCGATGGCTGCGTCCTTGCGGCCACCTGTTTCTTCTAACAAGGCATCGGTAAAATCGTCCCGCCGCATGTCCAGTGCAATAGCACCCTCACCGACGCCAGTGCGCTGCCATTCGTCGGGGCGGCGAATGTCGATCAGCAAGACCGCACCAGACAGGGCGGCTGCATGCGCATCCTCAACCCTTAAATTGCCCTGCGCCCCAGCATCTGCTGTGACG
>JBCCBC010000108.1:0-9154 GCA_039814435.1 Pseudomonadota bacterium | reverse complement strand
CTGTAGGGGCGATAATCCACATCAAAAATGATCGGCACGCCTGCCGCCTTGGCCAGTTCAAACGCCCGGAATGTGGCGGTGCGCGAGGGTTCGGCAGCAAACACGGTGCCCGCGGTGATCAAGGCCCCGAATTTGGCGTAATCCACGGCCTCCACATCCTCGATGCTCATCTGAAAATCTGCCGCGCCGTTACGGTAGATCACATTGCGGTGCCCTTCGAGGACGCTTTCGTAAAAGGCCAGCGAATTGCGGTATTCGCCCCCCACCCGGTTCACGTGAGTGGTATCAACGCCGTAATGGTTGAGCCGGTTGATGCAGTAGCTGCCCACCGAGTCATCAGACACGGATGTGACAAGCGCGGCTTGCCCGCCCAGTTTGCAAATCCCTGCCCCGATATTGGCGGCTGACCCGCCCAGATCGACTGTCAAACGCTCTGCGTTTTCGGCCCGCACGCCCTCATCCGTGAAAAAGTCGATGCCCGCCCGTCCCACGATGACAAAGTTGTTTGCCTTTATGCCGTCCAGAAGTGCGCTCATGTGATCCCTTCCGCATTCACGGCATCTGCCTGATCCAGGATTTCCGGATAGGGATAGTTCAGCCCCAGCAGTTGTTTCATATCCGCGCTCGCGTTTTCGATAAAGGCGGGCGGCAGCGCACCCGGCATATCCTCGAGCGGTTTGACCCATTTCGGGATGTAGTTGATCAGCACAGCGTTTCGGTCGTGATCGGCTGTGTTGGGCATCGCGCAATGCCACGCGGCACCAAAAAACAGAACCGTATCGCCTGGCTCTGCGGTCATGCGCGCGCAGTTGGCGTAAAAGTCTGCGTGATCGTCCGCGGTGGGATAGCGCAGATGCTTTTGCGTACCCGGCATATAGGCTGTCGCTCCGCTGGCCTTGGTAAAGGGGTCCAGAACGATGGTGATCTGCGCGTTCATCGGAAACGAGGCGTTCAGCCCCATGGGATGCGTTTCGGGCCCGTGAAAATCCCAATAGGGGAAATCGATATGCGGTTCCTGCCCCGGGCCACCCGGCAGGATCCGGTTCGCCGCGATGGAGCCCATGATAAATTCGCTGCCCAGCCAGTGGCGCAAGATCGCCATCACCGCAGGGTGCGTCGCCATCTGCGAAAACACATCACCCTTGGCCAGCAGGTTCCAGACCCGGCGTTGCAAGTTCGCCCGACCGTCATCGACTGCCGCCCCCTGGAAATGGGTGACCTTGTCGCCCTCATCGTCCGAGTGCGTCATGATGATCGCCCGCGCCTCAGCAATCTGGTCGGGCGTGAACAGGCCCGTGATCTTGACCGCGCCACCGCCGTTCAGCAGTTCATCGCAGATCGCGACCGGATCGATGTTGTCTGCGGCAACGCTCAGCATCGCGTCAGACCCCTTTGCGCTGTTTGGGGCGGGTCGATTCCCAGTCGGCGTGCGCCTCGGCCACCTTGGGATTGTCGGTGACATGTGGCGTGCCGACCTCCCACCAGGTGTGCCCTTCTGTGGTCCAGCCCTCATAGGCGTCGACCTTCATGCAGATCACATAGGTCTTGTCGCTGGCCTTGGCCCGTTTGAACGCTGCGCCCAGTTCGGTCGGGTTCTGCACCGTTTCCGCCGTGGCCCCCATGGAGGCGGCGTGCGCTTCAAAGTCCACCGCAAAGGCCTGCGGTATGGTTGGCGCATCCGCCAGCAGGTTGTTGAAGCTTTCGTTGCCGGTGTTGTTCTGCAACTTGTTGATCACCGCAAAGCCGCCGTTGTCCAGCAGCAGCACGATCAGCTTTTTCTGGCTGAGCACAGAGGAATAGATGTCGGAGTTGAGCATCAGATAGGACCCGTCACCGCAAAAGGTGATGGTGTCCTGATCCGGCTCACGCTCGGATTGGGCGATGCGCGCGCCCCATGCCCCGGCGATTTCGTACCCCATGCAAGAGAACCCGAATTCCACGTCCACGGTGCCGATATCCAGCGTGCGCCAGTTGGCGGTGACTTCGGCAGGCAATCCCCCTGCGGCCGCCACAACCCGGTCGCGTGGATCGCACAGCGCGTTCACGGCCCCAATGGCTTGCGCATAGGAATTGGGTTGGTTGCCCGGTGCCACGTTGTCCGCCACATAGGCGTTCCATTTTGTCCGCTCACTTTGGGCCAGGGCCACCCAGTCAGACGGAGCCGTATGGCCATCCATATGAGCGGCCAAGGCGGCGATCCCCAGTTTGGCATCCCCCACCACCGGCAGACTGCGGTGCTTGCCTGCGTCATGGCGCCCGGCGTTCAGCCCGATGATCTGCGCATCGTGGGCAAAGGCCGTCCATGACCCGGTGGTAAAGTCCTGCAACCGGCACCCCACCGACAGGATCACATCGGCAGTTTCGGCAATTGCATTGGCGCTGTCGGACCCTGTCACACCAATCGGCCCGATGTTGAGCGGATGCGTGTCGATCAGATTTGCGCGCCCCGCGATGGTTTCGACGACGGGGATTTTATGCGCCTCGGCAAAGGCGGTGAGGTCGGCAACCGCGCCGGAATACTGCACGCCGCCCCCTGCAATGATCATCGGGCGTTTGGCGGCCTTGAGTGCGGCAACAGCGTCCGCAACTTCGCTTGCGTCCGGGGCTTGACGCCGGATGCGGTGCACTTTTTTATCAAACATCGCAATGGGATAGTCATAGGCCCAGCCCTGCACGTCTTGCGGCAGCCCCAGAAAGGCAGGCCCGCAATCGGCAGGGTCCAGCATCGTGGCAATCGCGTTGGGCAAGGACTGGATGATCTGCGCGGGGTGCGTGATCCGGTCCCAATATCGGGTGACGGGCTTGAACGCGTCATTCACCCCAAAGGTCGGATCGCCAAAATGTTCCAGCTGTTGCAACACTGGGTCAGGCAACCGGGTGATGAACGTATCACCGCACAGCATCAGCATCGGCAAACGGTTGGCGTGGGCCAGCGCAGATGCCGTCAGCAGGTTGGCGGTGCCCGGCCCAGCTGACGCCGTGCAGAACATAAACCGCTGGCGCAACCACTGTTTGGCATAGCCCGCAGCGGCAAACCCCATGCTTTGTTCGTTTTGCCCACGATAGAGCGGCAGTTCAGCGCGGTGATCATACAGCGCCTCGCCCAGACAGGTCACATTGCCGTGGCCAAAGATGCCAAAGCCACCGCCGCACAGCCGCCATTCCTGCCCGTCAACCTCGATGAATTGCGCGGCAAGATAGCGGATAATGGCCTGCGCCGTGGTCAGGCGCACGGTGTCGGTACCTGCCATTTTGTTCCTCCCAAGGACGTGCAATCTGTTTTATCGACGATTCTGTATTGACCGTCTGGTTGCAATGACGATACCAACCTTGCAACCGGTTGCAAACACTTTTTCAGGGAGGGGTGTCGATGTCCGAAATTGGATCTGAAATTGGGATCGGCATTGTCGGTGGCGGCTACATGGGCAAGGCCCATGCGGTAGCGTTTGGTAGCGTTGCGGCCATTTTTGACACGGCCTTGCGCCCCAGGCTCGAGATGGTGTGCGCCACCACGCCCGCCTCGGCGGAGCGGTACCGCGCCACCTACGGCTTTGCCCGCGCAACGGATGATTGGCGCGTGCTGGTGGCGGACCCAAAGGTTGAGGCCATCGTCATCGCCTCTCCTCAGGATACCCACCGCGATATCGCGCTGGCCGCCTTTGACGCTGGCAAGCCCGTGTTGTGCGAAAAACCGCTGGGCGAGACGCCTGCACTGGCCCGCGAGATGGTGGACGCGGCCCATGCGGCAGGCGTGGCCAACATGGTTGGGTTCAACTATGCCAAGTCGCCCGCCATGCAATATGCCCGCAAGCTGATCGCGGACGGGCGCATAGGGCAGCTCACCTCCTTTCGCGGTGAAATGACCGAAGATTTTTACGCAGACCCCGCCAGCCCCGGCACGTGGCGCGCCCAAGGGGATGCAAATGGCTGTATGGGCGATCTGGCCCCCCACCCCATCAACTGCGCCCATGCCCTGATGGGCCCGATCGAGGCGCTGTTTGCGCAAGTCGAAACGGTGCATCCCGAACGCAACGGCGTCACAGTCACAAATGACGACCAAGCCTATCTGACTTTGCGCTTTGCATCTGGGCTGAACGGGTCGATGTTCATCAGCCGCGTCGCGACGGGGCGCAAGATGGGCTATGCCTTTGACGTTTACGGCACCGGCGGCGCGATCCGTTTTGATTGCGAAGACCAGAACGCGCTGTGGCTGTACACCGCCGAAGGGCCCGAGGCCGAACGCGGCTTTCGCAAGATCCTGACGGGCCCCGCCCATCCCGACTATCTGCCGTTTTGTCAGGGGCCCGGGCACGGCACCGGCTATCAGGATCAGATTATCATTGAGGCCAAGGATTTCCTGACCGCCATCCACACCGGCGATCCGGTCTGGCCGACGTTTCAAGAAGGCTTGGCCGTCAATCAGGTTGTGGCTGCTTCGCTGGCGTCCTCTCGGGCTGGCGCTTGGGTCAATGTGGCAGATTTCTAGGACATAAGGCAAAGAACATGATCAAGATCGGCAATGCCCCCTGTAGCTGGGGCGTGGAATTTGCGGACGATCCGCGCAACCCGACCTGGCGCAAGGTGCTGCAAGAGAATGCGGATGCGGGCTACACTGGCATCGAATTGGGGCCCATCGGTTTCATGCCCGAGGACCCAAGCCTGTTGGGCGACGCCCTCGAGGAGTTTGGCCAGGAACTGGTCGGCGGGGTCGTGTTTCGCCCCTTCCACGATCCCACGAAATGGGACGAGGTGATGGATGCCAGCATGCGCACCTGCAAGGCGCTGAAGGCGCACGGCGCGCAGCATCTGGTGCTGATCGACAGCATCTCTGAGCGCCGCGCCCCCACTGCGGGCCGCGCGGACGAGGCCGAACAGATGGACACCGCCGAATGGGCCACCTTTCGCGACCGCATCCGCGATGTGGCCAAGATGGGCGCAGAGGAATACGGCCTGACCGTTGGTATTCACGCCCATGCCGCCGGGTTCATGGATTTTGAGCCAGAGTTGGAGCGCTTGTTGGATGAGATCGACGAGAGCATCCTCAAAATCTGCTTTGACACCGGCCATCACTCTTATGCGGGCTTTGACCCCGTGGCCTTTATGAAGCGCCATATCGGGCGCATCAGCTACATGCATTTCAAGGACATTGACCCCAAGGTAAAGGCCGACGTTGTTGCAAACCGCACCGATTTCTACACGGCCTGCGGCGACGGGATTTTCTGCAACCTTGGCGATGGTGACGTCGATTTTCCCACTGTCCGCCAGGTGTTGATCGACAACGGGTTTGAGGGCTGGTGCACAGTCGAGCAGGATTGCGATCCAGCGGGCGACACCTCGCCCATTGATGACGCGAAACTGAACCGCGCCTATCTGCAATCCATTGGTTTCAAAGGAGCTTAAGCCATGGCAAAGTTGCAATGGGGAATGATCGGTGGCGGCGAAGGCAGCCAAATCGGCCCGGCCCACCGTCTTGGTGCGGGTCTTGATGGGGTGTTCGAGTTTTCGGCCGGTGCGCTTGATCACCGCCCCGATGAGGGGCGCGAGTATGGTCAGCGTTTGGGGCTGGGGGATCGGGCCTATGGGTCCTGGCAGGACATGCTGGAAGGCGAGCGCAAGCGCGATGACCGCGTCGATCTGGTCACGGTCGCCACCCCCAACGCCACCCATTACGAGATCACCAAATCCTTTCTTGAAGGCGGGTTTCACGTGCTGTGCGAAAAGCCGATGACCATGACCGTCGAAGAGGGTCAGGAAATCGTCGAGATCGCGCAAAAGACCGGGAACATCTGTGCCGTAAACTATGGCTACACCGGCTACAGCCTTGTGCGCCACATGCGCGCGATGGTGGCGCGCGGCGATATCGGCAACGTGCGTCTGGTGGTCGCTGAATTCGCCCACGGGCACCACGCCGATGCGATGGACGCCGATAACCCGCGGGTGCGCTGGCGCTATGACCCGGCGCAGGCGGGCGTGTCGGCCCAATTTGCTGATTGCGGCATCCACGCGCTGCACATGGCGTCCTTTGTCACTGGCCAAGAGGTCGAGAAACTGTCCGCCGATACCGTGTCCTGCATCGATGTACGCACGCTTGAGGATGACGCGATGGTCAACTTCCGCATGGATGGCGGGGCTGTGGGGCGGCTCTGGACCAGTTCGGTGGCCATCGGGCGCCAGCACGGGCTGGGCATTCAGGTTTTTGGGGAAACCGGCGGGCTGCGCTGGAGCCAGGAGCAGCCCAACCAGCTGTTTTACATGCCGTTGAACGAACGCTTGCAAGTGATCGAACGGGGCGAGGCGAACCTGTCCCCCGAAGCCGACCGCACCTCTCGCGTCACCATCGGCCATGCCGAGGGGATGCCGCTGGCCTTTGCCAACATCTACACCGATCTGGCCGAGGCGATCAGCGCGCGCAAAGAGGGCCGGCTGATGGATGCGGCGGCCAATCTGTACCCACGCGCCGAAGACGGACTGCGGTCGATGGCGGCGGTATTCGCGGTGGCCGACAGCGGCAAACAAGACGGCGCATGGCTGGATGCGAGGCCGCCAATGTTTCGGTGAGCGTGGGGGAAGTAAGAGGGCGAATGGCGGCTCTGCGGGACAAAGCCGTCATCCGGTTGGGTCGCTTTGCTGACGCAGCATGTCTTTGCAGGTCCGATAGGATTTGTGGAGCGTACCAGCGTGCATCGCCGCAGTTCGATTTTTTGGCGCAATAGTCTCGCTTGCGCGCGTCGCACCGACCGCGAAAATCACCCCCCGCTGGAAACGGTCATGGCTGCAGTGCCACGTAACCTTCCCCATCATGAAAATGGTGACGCAAGTCTCGACACCCCCGCTACTTCTAAAGCGGCGCAAAAAAACGGTAGCAAGCGCCCAAAGTTTGAGTGTCACTCATGATGTCGTCCGTCCCTTGCCTACCGTTTTCCTACCGTTTGCATGAGCCTTTGGAACGAGCAAAAAATGCTGGATAGCTTGCATGGTTGAACGCTTTTTTTACTAACTTACACGGTGACCGTTACCGCCCGGTGTCAACTTCCGCCTTGCGGCTTCACAGAGAAACCCGCTCGTGTTACCCCTTAAATTATTGAAAATTTAGAGCTTCTGCGTTGCCTTGAATGGGTCGGCAGTCTTTGTTGATTGAAAGCTAATCGCCTTGAGCAAATCGAAAGCGACTTCGACAGGAAAAAGCACTTCAGAGCCCACGCAAGGCGGTGCAGTGGCGGGCGAGATGGCTGCACAACTGGCGGCGGTGTCCGAGGTCATGCAGGTCTTGGGCCGGTCGCGCGATGACGATGGCCCGGTTTTCAAAACGATTTTGACCAACGCGGTTGCCCTGTGCAATGCACAGATGGCGGGTCTGATCCTCGCAACGCCACAGGACGCCATCCAGTCGCTTGCAGCGCAAATCGGCATGCTGCCAACGGCGGTCGAGCTTTTCAAAACGGGTGGCATGAAGATGGACCCGGACCTGTCATATGCGGCGCGGTCCATTGTCGAGGCACGGCTGATCGCCTTCGAAGACATGGGCGAAAGCGAACTATATACCGCCGGCAGCCCGGTTGTGCGCTCTATGGTGGATGACAGCGGCATCCGCAGCGTTCTCTTTGTTCCGTTGGTTGGGCAGCACGGGGCAATCGGCGCGATCACGTTGTTCCGAGACAGGCGCGCGCCGTTTTCGGCGGACGAGATTGCGCTGGTCGAGGCCTTTGCGCTGCAGGCGGTCATTGCGATTGAAAACCAGCGCCAGTTTAGGGCCGTTCAAAAACAGGTGGACCGCGAACGCGCATCCACCGAAGTCCTTGAGGTGATCAGTGCCTCACGCACCGACGAAGCGCCTGTCTTTGAGGTCATCCTGCGCAATGTCGCGCAGCTTTGCGAGACGGATCTTGCGACCCTGTCGCGTGTTTCGTCAGACGGTGTCCATCTGGAATACGCCGCGCACATTGGGATGGACCTGCCCACGTATAACCTTGGTGAGGACGTTTGGCCCATCGACGGGCCCATGCAGATCGCCCAGTCGGTCCGGGAGGCGCGCGTCGTTCATTCCCCGGACCTATGGCTGACTCAGGCCTATATCGACGGCGAGTATTTCCGCCGGAAAATTGCGGACGACGAAGGTATTCGGACCATGCTGACGGTCCCGCTTTTGACAACGCAAGGCACGGCGATTGGCGTTATCGGGCTATACCGCAAACAGATGCGCCCCTTTGCGCCCGACGAGATTGCCCTTGTGGAAACTTTTGCCGCACAGGCGGTCATCGCCATCGAAAACGTGCGTCAGTTCCGCGAAATAGAAACCCGGTTGGAACGAGAACGCGGCACAGGCAAGATCTTGAGCCTGATCAGTCAGTCGCGCCAGGACGAGCGCCCGGTATTTGACATGATTGTCAAAAATGCGGCCAACCTGTGTAACGCCCACGCTGCGGCTTTGGCCATGGGCCAGGTCGGTGATCTGCATCAAACGATGGCGGCGTCCTACGGGCTCGATCCGGCGACGCTGGAGGTTTACGCGGATGGGCGGGTGTCTATGGACCCCGACCTGTCTGTCGGTGCGCGGGCCATCCTGACGGGCAAGCCGATCCACATCCCGGATATGGCCGACACTGACGAGTACAAACGCGGCGTGCCCGTTTTTGTTTCGGTGGTCGAAGACACGGGCATTCGCACCAATTTGCTTGTCCCGCTGCTGACCAGCAAAGGCGCCATTGGTGTGCTGATCCTGTTCCGCAAAGAAGTGCGCCCTTACACACAGGACGAGATTGCGCTGGTCGAAACCTTTGCCGCGCAAGCCGTGATCGCCATCGAGAATGTGCGCCAATTCCAGGAGGTGCAGGAGCGGCTTGAGCGGGAGGCCGCCACCTCGGAAATCCTGTCGGTTGTCAGCCAGAGCCGTGATGATGCGGCGGCCGTTTTTCAAATCGTTCTGGAACAGGCCACGACCGTGTGCGGTGCCGATCAGGCGGCCTTGGGCCTGTGCGTGCCGTCAAGCGACACCTACCAACTGGCCGCGAATTGGGGCCATGCCAACCAGGTGTCCAAACCGGGCGATGAATGGCCCTTAAACAGCCCACAGGCAGCGGCTACAGCGATCAGGACAGGCAAGGTGGTCGAATTGCCGGACCTGGCCGACACCGATGCGTACCGCAACGGTGAACCG
>JBCCBC010000080.1:0-10985 GCA_039814435.1 Pseudomonadota bacterium | reverse complement strand
GGACGGCCCCGGGTGTGTTTTCGGCGGACGGGGTTGATCCGGCTTCTGAGTTGCTCGTGGGTGCTTTGCCCGACGCTATGGTTGGCACGGTTGCCGATTTGGGTGCCGGGTGGGGGTATCTGTCGGCGCACATCCTGACCCCCGACGTTGCGGCGGTGCATTTGGTCGAGGCGCACGATATGGCCCTGCAATGTGCGCGCCACAACGTAACCGACCCGCGCGCGCAGTTCCATTGGGCGGATGCCACCCAATGGAAGCCTGCCGAACAGGTGGATGCCGTGGTAATGAACCCGCCGTTTCATTCTGGCCGGGCTGCGGATCCTTCCTTGGGTCGTGCCTTTATCGCGGCAGCGGCACGTGTGCTGAAACCCCACGGTGCGCTGTGGATGGTGGCCAATCGCCACTTGCCCTATGAGGACACGTTGACATCGCACTTTGCCAAAGTGGTTGATCTGGACGGCGATGCGCGGTTCAAACTGGTGCGGGCCGAACGGCCAAAGCGGACAAAGGGGTAGCCCATGTCATTTTCGATCAAAGGTAAAACGGCCATCGTGACGGGGGCTGCCAATGGTATCGGTCTTGCCATCGCGCGCCACTTCGCGGACCGGGGTGCCAATGTGATGTGCGCCGATATGGATGAAAAGCGGCTGGCAGACGAGCTTGGCGATGTCGCGGAGGAAGGTAACATTCGGTACTTCGCGGGCGATCTGCGCCAGCGTCTGACGATTGCCAATCTGGTCTCGGCCACCATTGATGCGTTTGATCAGGTCGATATCTTGGTCAACGCGTCCCGGCAGGTGATGGAGACGGACGCGCTGAACCCCGAAGACGCGTCTGTTGAGACATTGCTGGATCAGAATCTGATGACCGCCCTGCGCCTGAGCCAGCAAGTTTCACGTCGGATGATCAAACAGGCCGAAGGCCGCGAGGGGGTTTCCAGCGTAGGTTCGATCATAAACCTCAGCTCAATCGCTGCGCACCAGACCCGGCCTGAGTTGCTGGGGTATTCCATTGCGGCAGCGGCGCTCGAACAGATGACGCGGTCAATGGCTTTGGCTTTGGCTCCGCACCGCATCCGCGTCAACGCGGTGGCATTTGGATCGGTGATGTCGGCCTCTTTGAAATCATCGATCGGCGACAATCCGGATTGGCGGGAAGAAATTGAAACGCGCACCCCCTTGCACCGGATCGCAAGCCCGACCGAGATGGTGGATGCGGTGCAGTTTCTGGCCTCTGAGGGATCAGGGTTTGTGACGGGTGATGTGATGACCGTGGATGGCGGGCGCAGCCTGCTGGACCCGGTTGCGGCCCCCGCGCATTAGGGCGTGAATTCCCCTTGGACCTGCTGAGCTGACTGCGCTAAAAAACTGTCAACCAAACAGGACAGTGTGCATGACAGAACAGTTCGACACCCAAAAGGCCCGCGCAGCCGCGTGGTTTCGCCAGTTGCGCGATGATATCGTTGCGGCATTTGAGGGGCTGGAGGCCAATCATTCGGACGGCCCGTTATCCGACGCGTCAATTGGTACCTTTGATGTCAGCGAGACCAAGCGCACTTCTGACGATGGGTCAGACGCGGGTGGCGGAGTGATGAGCGTCATGCGCGGTGGCCGGGTGTTTGAAAAGGTCGGCGTCAATATTTCGACCGTATTTGGCACTTTGGGCGAACGGGCGCAGGGCGCGATGGCAGCCCGCAAGGGTATTCCCGGCATGAAGGATGATCCGCGGTTTTGGGCGGCTGGCATTTCTTTGGTTGCGCATATGCAAAACCCGCATTGTCCGGCTGTTCACATGAACACCCGCATGTTCTGGACACCGCATGCGTGGTGGTTTGGGGGCGGATCTGACCTTAATCCCTGTTTGGAATATGATGACGATACGGCGCATTTCCACGCCCAGCAAAAGGCCCATCTCGACCCGCATGGGGGGGATCATTATCCCAAGTTGAAGGCTTGGGCGGATGAGTATTTTTACATCCCACACCGGGGCCGTGCGCGTGGCGTCGGTGGAATTTTCATGGATGATTTGTGCACCGGAGATTGGGAGGCGGATTTTGCGCTGACCCAGGACATTGGCCGTGCGTTTTTGCCCGCCTATGTGCCGCTGGTCGAAAAACGCCGGGGGCAGGATTGGACAGAGGCCGACAAAGACGCGCAGTTGGTGCATCGCGGGCTCTATGCCGAGTATAATCTGGTGTATGATCGCGGCACCAAGTTCGGTCTTGAGACCGGGCATGATGCGAACGCTGTGTTGATGTCACTGCCGCCTTTGGCCAAGTGGGTTTGACCTGTTGCGTCGCGGGCTGGTCTGTTTTCCACCCTCTTTCAGAGAGTGAAAAAGGCGCCCACCCACCGACCCAGACTCAAGGCATGCGCGGTGGCACGCGGCGCAGTTGCATTCCGAACTTCTGATCAGCCCGGAAACCAAGTTTTTCATAGAACACGCGTGCTCCGGTATCTTGTCCGGTCAAAAGCATGATTTTGTAAGCGTCGGCGGTCCATGCAGTGTCGATGGCCGCCTGCATTGCGGTGCGCGCGTGGCCTTGCCCGCGATGTTCCGGTTTGCTGGCGACGTTTTCGATCAGCGCATAGGGCCGGCCATTCTGGGTCATGTTTGGCAGAACATGCACTGTGGCAAATGCACAGAGTTCGTTGCCCTCAAAGCTGCCCCAGATCTGGGTGCCGGGGTGATCTATGACGGCGTGAAATGTGTTGATGTCCACAGCACCGCCTCCGAGAATGTCATAGAGCAGGAGTGCCTGGACGTTGTCCGCAGAGGTGAGTGCCCGCGTCGAGGATTTCGTCAGCGCCATCCAGCCTCGGCCAGGGCCGCCCCATAGTTCGGCGCGATGTTCATTTTGTGCCCCAACCCCTTTGCCATCAACGCGGCATGCATATGCGGCAGTCGCCAGCATGGTACATGCATGATCATGTGATGTTCGAGGTGATAATTCACCCAGTAGGGGGCGATGAAGGTTTTGGCCAGCGGCCCTGCGCGGGTGGTGCGTACATTGCGCAGCGGGTCTTCGGACCGTTCAGTGGCCCCGTGTTCTGCAATATTGCGCACGCGCAGTACGAACTGAAACCAGGTGAGGTAGGGCAGGATCCAAAAGGCGATCCCCCACCACCAATCCCCGATCAGACTGATCAACAGGGCGATCCCGAAGAAGACGGGGAAAGCGGTATAGATCGTGTTGGATTTAAAGGCCTGGGCGGCGTCACCTTTGGCGGCCTCGATTGCGTCATCATCCCCGGCAAGGCGGACGAATGTCATGATTTGGCTGGTCAGTTGCTTGATCCCTGTTTGCCCGGTCAGATCGCGCGTGAACTTGCGTTTGAGTGAGGCCCGAGAGGTTGGGAAATTCTGGCTGAGAACCAGATCCGGGTCCTTGTCCGTTTGCGTGAAGCGGTGGTGGGTCAGGTGGTAGTGCCGGTAGGCCGCAAGGTCTGCCATGATCGGCCAGCCGCACAGCCATGTGCCCACCCATTCATTGAGCGCGCGGGTTTTAAACATCGCGTTGTGCGCAGCCTCGTGCATCAGAATCGCCAACCCGAGTTGCCGAGACCCGATCAGCAATACCGCAAGCAAAGCAGTGAGTGGGTTGGGCCAAAGCGCGAAGAGCCAAATGGCCCCTGCCATCACCCCCCAGCAGTGCAGTATCAGCAGGATGCCTGCGACATCAGAGCGCGCCGCTAGCGGGCGGATATCGTCGGGGTCAAGATAGGCTTTGCCGGGTGTCATGGCCGCATCCTCCACTGTTCAAGATGGGGACCGTGGGGTGTTTGCGTCAAGGGAAACGCAGCGTTCGGGTTGGGATGAGGTGTTTTATGTCACCGTGATGGGTCGGAACAGATCGGGGCGGGGGGGCTTTGCCCCTCGACGCATGCGCGTCTCACCCCAGGATATTTCTGGCCAAGAGAGGATCAGTGCCAGTCGAAAAAGGATGGTCCGGCCTGTTTCAGCAAGCTTTGGGCGAGGTCAGTGCCCATGTCTGCGCCGTCTTGGATTGCGCCGGTGCGGGTATCGCTGAGAGCTTCGGACCCATCGGGTCGCAGCACTTCGCCTGTGAGGGTCAGTGTGCCGTTTTGCAGTGTGGCCAAGGCCGCGATCGGGGTTTCGCAGGATCCGTCCAGAGTTAACAAGAACTGCCGCTCTGCTGCGAGCCGCTGTCCCGTTTCGCCGTTGTGGATTGCCGCCAGCAGGTCGGCGGTGTTCGTGTCATCGCTGCGCCGTTCAATACCAATGGCCCCTTGGGCGACGGCCGGCAGCATCTCGGTTGTGTCCACGGGTGTCGCGGGTACATCGTGCATTTTCAGCCGATTCAGACCCGCACAGGCGAGGAACGTGCAGGTCGCCACTCCGTCGCCAAGTTTCTTGAGCCGGGTTTGCACGTTGCCACGGAATTCCAGAACCTTTAGGTCAGGCCGCCTGTTCAGCAGCTGCGCGCGTCGCCGCAGCGAGGACGTGCCCACGCTCGCCCCCTCGGAAAGGTCTGCGATCCGAGTGTGGCTTGGGGAGACAAAGGCGTCCCGCACATCCTCGCGCGGCAGATATGTTTCGAGGAGCAGCCCCGGTGGTTGCAGTGTCGGCATGTCCTTCATCGAGTGCACCGCGATATCGATCTTGCCTGACAGCAGGTCGTCTTCGATTTCTCGGGTAAACAAGCCTTTGTTCCCGATTTCCTTGAGCGGACGGTCCGCCGCAATCATGGACCTGTCATCGCCCGTGACCTTGATCACCACGATTTCAAATGCCTCTGGGGGCAGGTCGAATGCGGCCCCAAGGCGGCTGCGCGTTTCGTATGCCTGGGCCAGCGCCAGGGGCGAACCACGGGTGCCGATTTTGAGCGGGGCGGATGGATTTGGAAGTCGCACTGTCATGGGTTTATCTTTTAGGTGTGTCAACTTATGTTGACAACTGGAAACAGTGATACAACGACGATAGGGCGGCTGACGCGATGAAAGACGGGGTTCAAACCAAGACGATTTTGCGGGCGTTGGCGGGCGAGGCTTTGCCTACGCCGCCCATCTGGATGATGCGCCAGGCGGGGCGTTACTTGCCCGAGTACAAGGCAACGCGGGCGCAAGCCGGTGATTTCCTATCCTTGTGTTACAACCCGGAGCTGGCAGCGGAAGTCACGTTGCAGCCCATCCGCCGCTACGGCTTTGACGCGGCGATCCTGTTTGCCGATATCCTTTTGGTGCCCCAAGCCTTGGGGGCGGATTTGTGGTTTGTCACCGGCGAGGGTCCGCGCCTGTCGACCATCACCGCGCAGTCGGATTTTGATGTTTTGAAGCCTGTGGAAGCGATCCACGAAACGCTGAACCCGATTTACGAGACGGTCAAAATCTTGCGCCGCGAGCTGCCCGAAGAGACAACGTTGATTGGCTTTGCCGGTGCCCCGTGGACTGTGGCGACTTACATGATTGCCGGTCAGGGCACCCCGGATCAGGGTCCAGCCCATGCGCTGATGCAGGGCAATGTGCCTCTGTTTGAAGCGTTGCTGGCGCGGATCACCGCTGCGACCATCGAATACCTGTCCGCCCAGATCGAGGCCGGTGCCGAGGTGGTCAAGATATTCGACAGCTGGGCCGGATCGCTGAAGGGAGACGCCTTTCAAAAATATGCAGTTGCGCCCTGTGCAGAAATCACTGCCGCGCTCAAGGCCCGCTATCCACACATCCCCGTCATTGGCTTTCCGCGCGAAGCGGGGGATGGCTATGTCGGGTTTCACGCCGCAACCGGTGTTGACTGCGTCGCGCTGGACAATTCGGTATCGCCGGACTGGGCCGCGGCCCATGTGCAGGTGGACGGCTGCGTGCAGGGCAATCTTGCCTCGTCCCATATGGTGACGGGTGGGCAGGCCTTGGTGGATGAAACGCGCGCCATTGTGCAGGCGTTTTCGGGCGGCCCTCATATTTTCAACCTTGGCCATGGAATCACCCCGGATGCGGACCCGGAAAACGTAACGCTGATGATTGAAACGGTGCGGGGCGGATAGGGCGCGGATTTCGGCCTTGACGATTCCTGGGGGCTGTCATAGGTCACGCCTCCATGGCGCGGTAGCTCAGTTGGTTAGAGCGATCGACTCATAATCGATAGGTCGGGAGTTCAAGTCTCCCCCACGCCACCACACCTACCCCATTTACTCAGTAGCGATGTCGCGCTGCCGTCTTTGACCCGACGTACGGGCGTCCGCTTTGCGGCCACTCTGCGTCGGGAGTTCAAGTCTCCCCCACGCCATCATACCTAACTCCGTTTACTTGGTAGTGATGTCGCACAGCCATGTTTGGTCTGACGAACGTGCATCTGCGTTGCGATCTGTCTGCGCCAGGAGTTCACATCTTGTGCTGATCAAACAAAGTGGGCCGCGGCCGATTGTGCGGCCTCCAAAGCCTCCAGAGCGCGGGCAGCGTCGTGGATCGGAACAAAAACGTGGTCGTGGTGGTACGCTGCAACCACGTTGCAGGAAATCCCCTCATCTGTGAGCGCCCGAGCAACCGCAGCCGTCAACCCGACCCCCTCGAGGTCGGAATACACGTTGAGGGTGATCCGCGACATTGGCACAGACACGTCATACCCAGCCTTTTGCGCCGTATCGAAAGGCAGGATCAGCGTCGCTCCTTCGTCCTCTTGCACCAGCGCAAACGCAGAACCAGACAGGGCAGACGCTGTGTCTGCGTTTGCCTCGCTGCAATACACCCAGATATCGGGCGTCAAGACCGGCGTCATTGCGGCGATCATTGCGGTTGTGTCTTTGACCGGCATGGCGCGCACCTTGCTAGGGGTATCGAATATCGAATGCAGCCCGGATTGCCGCATCTGTTGCGGGATCAATATAGGTTGGGCGATGCGTGGCCAAGATGTGATCCACATGCGCGCTGGCGCGATCCCATGCGCTTAGTGCGCCGCCCTCTTGCCAGGTGCGGGGGGTGTCGCGATCTGCGTGCGTTGGGTAGACATAGTCCCGCTCCATCGCAGCAATCGTCTGGGCCGCGCCCAGAAAGTGGCCATCGCCCAACACCGCGTCACATATCGCCTCATGGCCCAGCATATCGTCCGTTACCTCAACCCCGCGCAGAATCCGGTAGGTGGCCGCGTGCATTTCATCATCAAGGACAAAGGACTCAAAACTTGCTCCCAACAGGGCCGCCGTCATGCCTGAACTTTCATAGATCAGGTTGCCCCCGGCCAGAGCCGCAGCAAGGGACGTCAGCCCTTTTTCCGCCCCATATTGGGCATCCAGCGCCTTTGCGTCTGTCATTGACGCAGCAACCCCGGACACAAGCCCCAACCAATTGATCAGTTGAGCGGAGGCTGCGTTGAGCAAGGCGATCTCGCCGCCCCCACCTGCAAAGGCCCCGGTGCGCAGATCGATCACGAGGGGCCAGTTGGAAAACACCATCGGATGGCCGGGTTTAATGGCATGCACCATCACGAGGCTCGCCAGTGTTTCGGCCAGCGATTGGGCAAGAAACCCGGCGAGGGTCGCGGGCGCGGTCGCCCCAGCCTGGGCGGCAGTGATGCAGCTGACAGGGATGTTGTGGTCAAGGCACGCATAGACGGTTTCCACGGCATCCGCGCCAAAACGCATTGGCGAGATGACGGGGCTGATATGCGCCTTGACGAAGGGGCGTTTGGCAAACTCGCCTGTGCCCCCGGCAAGCATATCAAACATTGCCACTATCGGAGCCACGTGCTCGGCCAGGGTAAAGGCTGTGGCGACCGGCTTGGTTGTGCCGCGCATCAGGGCATAGGCGGTGTTGATATCAAGGCTCCATTCATCGGGCATATCGCCCGCGATGCAGCAGCGGGTGAACCAGCTGACATTGGTCAGGGTGTCCTGAAGGCGGGTAAAGTCGTGCAGGTCCGCAAGGGTCGAGGGGCGGTAGGTGCGCGTGATGCGATCGAGCGTCTGGACGGCGGCACCGCCCGTGCCGAAATGCACGGCTCGCCCGCCCACTTCGATACTACGCGACGGATCGCGGCCATGCAGCGGGAACTTTTTTGGGGCCGCATCAATCGCCTCTTCTACCAGAGCGGTGGGCAAAGTGACGCGCCCGTTTGCGTGGCTTTGGGCCCCGGCTGTTTCCAAAGTGGTGCGGAGCCTTTCGGGAACCTCGCCCATCCCCAATTCGGCCAACAGGCGCAGGGCGGCACGATAAATGCGGTCCAGTTCACTGTCAGACAAGGGACGGTACTGCCCGCCGGGCTGCCCCGGCGGGGCAGGGTTGAGAGGCGGGCCAGCTTCCCTGGCAGCGGTGCGCGCGCGCCGACCGGCGCGTCGAGGTGTGGGGTCAGACATATGGCCATGGGGGGCCGACTGCATGCACCACGCAAGCGCCCGTTTTTGGATTTGATGTCATTAAATGCATATTTTCAGAACAATGAAAGTATCGGTGTGGAATTGACGCGCACGGCCTTGTCTTCATTGTTCCCGAAAATATGCAAATCCAAAGGTGCGCTATGAAAACCCAAACCCGTGCTGTTGTGATCGGCGGTGGCATCGCTGGTTGTTCGACACTGTATCACCTGACCCAGGAAGGTTGGAGCGATGTTGTGCTGGTGGAGCGTGATGAGCTGACCAGCGGCACCACATGGCATTCCGCCGCACAGGTTACCAATTTTGGGATGACGCAGACGATGGTGGGCCTCAAGACCCATTCGATCAACCTGTACCAGGAGTTGCGCGACGATCCCGATTATCCGGTGCAGTACAATCACGGGGATGGAGGCATCCGGCTTGCCAACACCGAGGCGCAGATGGACGGGTATCGCCACTTTGCCTCGATGGCGCGGGGCATGGGGGTGGAGTTCGAGGTGATCGACGCGCAAGAATGCGCGCGTCGCCATCCGCTGATTGCTACCGACAATCTGGTTGGCGGCCTTTGGGATGGCAATGACGGTGACATTGACCCGGCCTCTTTGTGTCAGGCGCTGGCACGCCGCGCCCGCAAGGCCGGTGCCGAGGTGTACCGCCAGACGGACGTCACCGGGCTGACCCAGCTCAAGGATGACAGTTGGATTGTACACACCAACAAGGGTGACATCGCCTGCGAGGTCGTTGTGAACGCCTGCGGCTACCGGGTGAATGAGGTCGGTGCGATGATGGGGGTACACCACCCCGTCACGTCGATGGAGCACCAGTATTTCGTTACTGATGAGATCCCGGACATTGTGGCGGCAAGCCATCGCATGCCGCTGCTGCGTTGTCCGATCAGTGACTATTACTGTCGCCAGGAAAAGAATGGCCTGCTGCTGGGCTTTTACGAACAAGACTGCAAGACTTGGGGCATGGACGGCATTTCCCCCAGCTTTTCCAACGATCTTTGCCCGGATGATCTGGACCGCATCACGGATGTGCTTGAGGGCGCGTTCGAGCGTATGCCCGCCTTGACAGAGGTTGGCATCAAGAACGTCGTGAACGGCCCGATCACTTACACCATTGATGGCGCCCCGCTGGTCGGTCCGATCCCGGGCAAGCGCAATGCGTTCTGCATCATCGGTCTGCGTGCCGGTCTGGGCGAGGGGGGTGGCCATGGGTGGCTGCTGGCCCAGCAGATCGTGCATGGCGAGGCTTGCTATGACACTTGGGTGATCGATCCGCGCCGGTTTACAGGCCATGGCAATGTCGAACTGACGGCGCTCAAGGCGATTGAGGACTACCAAAACGAGTTCCGGTTCCATTTCCCGCATGAACACCGCCCGGCTGGTCGGCCTATGAAAACAACACCTTTGACCCCAGTTCTGGCCGCAGAGGGGGCGGAGTTTGCCGTGGTGAACGGATGGGAGCGGGCGGAATACTTCAAGCCGACGCCTGAGTTTAAGGTGACGCACGGGTTTGGATTTGACGAAGCCTTTGACGTGGTTGCGGGCGAAGTCGCTGCCGTGCAGAGCGCGGTTGGTCTGACGGAAGTGAACGGGTTCAACCGGATCGAGATCACGGGGCCGGACACCCATGCCTTTCTTGACCACGTCATCTGCGGCCGCGTGACAGCCAAGCCGGGTAAGGTCGGCCTTGGATATCTGCTGAACCACCATGGCTGCATCAAGACCGAAGCGACGGTGGCCAACATTCCGGGGGGGCCGGTGTGGTATGGCTCGGCCGCGGCGGCAGAATGGCATGACATGGACTGGCTGAGTGCCAATGCCGAAGGGTTCGACGTGTCGTTGCGCACACTGACCAACGATCACACGATCCTCGTATTGGCTGGGCCCAAAGCGCGCGATGTGCTGAGTGCGGTAAGCCGCGCTGACTGGTCCAAGGCTGCGTTCCCATGGTTGTCGGTGCGCCGCGCCTTTATCGGGATCGCCCCGGCCGTCGTTATGTCAGTCAGTTTCTCGGGCGAGTTGGCTTATGAAATCCACGTGCCCAATAACCAGCTCTATGCCGCCTACCTTGCCCTGCGCGTGGCGGGCGAAGCACATGGCCTGCGTCTGTTTGGATCGCGCGCGGTTGAATCGATGCGCATGGAAAAGGGGTACCTGCACTGGAAATCCGACCTGATCACCGAGTTCGATCCGTTTGAAACCGGGCTGGACCGCTTTGTGAAAATGGACAAAGAGTTCATCGGCAAGGAGGCATTGGCGAAGCGCCAAGATGCTGGGTTGACTGCGAAATTGGTCTCTTTGCAGGTTGTCGGGCGCGTCGCACCTGCGCATCCCGGAGCGTCTGTCATGGTAGATGACACGGTGGTGGGCACGGTCACGTCAGGTGACTTTGGGCACCGTGTGGGCCAGAACCTGGCCTATGCCTTTGTCGCGCCAGAGTATGGTGAGGTTGGCACGGCGCTGTCCATCGATATCTGCGGTACGCGGACGGACGCACAGGTGATCGCCCCAGGCCCCTATGATCCCGACACGGCGCTGCCGCGCAGCTGACGGAACAAAGAACGGTGGTCGAGAATAGTTGCCGTGAATAGTTACAAAGGCGGGTGACATGATTAGGTGCGTTGCATAACACTTCCTCAGGAAGCGCGAGTCAG
>JBCCBC010000001.1:0-40652 GCA_039814435.1 Pseudomonadota bacterium | reverse complement strand
TCAGAGATATCCAGCACGTCTGTACCGTCCGAAAAGTCGGTGATCACATCACTGCCGGTGTCATTGCGCGCGATCACAAAGGTATCGGCCCCACCGCCGCCGGTCATCGTGTCGTCACCTGCGCCGCCAGTCATCTGGTCATCCCCGGCATTCCCGAACATGTCATCGTCACCGTCATCGCCAGACATCTCATCGTCTCCGGCCCCGCCATGCAGTGTGTCGTTGTTTGCGCCGCCCGAGATGAGGTCCATCCCATCGCCACCGTGGATCAGGTCGTTTCCGCCGTCGCCGGACATTGTGTCCAACCCATCACCGCCGTTGATGATGTCATTTTCGGTGCCACCCATAACATCATCATTGCCGTCACCCGCCATGATCGTGTCGTCACCCAGCCCACCGATGATCACGTCATCGCCCACACCGCCGCGCAGATCATCGCCGTCAGCGCCGCCGTCAATTGTGTCATCACCCGCGCCGCCACGGAATGTGTCTGACGCGCTGGCCCCGAGGATCTCATCGTCTCCGTCGCCGCCATATACAAGGTTGCTGCCGAAGATGCCGCCAAAAATGCTGTCTTCTCCAAGTCCACCGCGAATTGTGTCGCTGCCCGAGCCGCCACTGATTGTGTCGTCTCCGTCGCCACCCATCAATTCATTGTTGCCGGCCGCCGCTGAAATGCTGTCGTCCCCATCTTCACCAGCCAGCGTGTCGTTGCCAATCGCAGAACTGGTGATTGTGTCGCTGCCCGCCCCTGATCTGACCAGATTGCTGCTTGAGCCTGCGCCGGCGTTGATCAAATCGTCCGCGTTACCGGTCACAACTGTATCAAAGCCTAGCCCTGCATCTATTCCGCCAAGAACAGCGCTTGCGACACCGCCGCGATAAACATCGTCCCCATTGCCCAAGTCCACTTCGCCGAAAATGAAGCTTTCGTTGAAAACGGTATCGTTGCCCGACAGCAAGGTGACGTCACCACCGATTGTGCCACCTGCCCGGTTTTGCACCGAGTCCGCCCCGCCGCTGACAAAGACAGAACCGGTGATGACGCCGGAGTTGGTGATCACATTGTCTCCGGCGTTCAGTGACAACCCTGTGTCAATCCTGCCCTCGTTTTTGACAACGTCCGCGGCCGTTCCCCCAACAACAAACGTCGTCGCGCCGCCGTCACCAACCGTCAGGTCACCGGTGTTGACCAGGATCGAGCCCAGATCTGCCCCAATGTCCAACGTGCGCAATCGGATCGTGCCACTGTTGTCGATGGTTGTGGTTCCGCTACCCTTCAGATTTGTCAGTCCCGCAATTATTGTGCCGGAGTTAAAAATGTCCGCGTTGACCTGGTTGCTGGTGGTTAGGATGAAATTGTCTTGCTGGTTGGTCGCTATGATTCCAAAGTTCTCGATCCGAACATTGTAGAGACCAACTGAAGCTCCGAGGCCGCTGAAAGAACCGGTCGAATCTATTTGCCCAAAATTGACAATAGTTGCGTCGGTCGCGGCCCCACTGCTGCTATTGCCGCCAGCAAAGTCAAAAACCGCTGCCAAAAAGTTTGGGTTGCCCGTTACCATGGAGATTGTGCCATGGTTGATAACGACTGACCTGTCGGCGTCCATATTGATGGTTTCGCCGGAGGTGGAGCCGCCGATGATCGTCCCGTAATTTGCCAGCACTGTTTCAAGCGTTCCCCCTGCCATGATGATGACGTGGGGGTTGCTATCTTCGAAATAGGTTGTCCCGGCTGCGATGATCAGTTCGTCGCCGTTCGAGATGGCGGTCGTCCCATTGAGCGAATCCGTATTGGAGAAAATGACTGCCATAATGTGGCCCTTTCCGTAAAATTGCTTAAAAACGTCTTTGATCTGCGGCCCAAGGGACCCCTTGATGCGCGGGCAAATGGCGACGCGGATCAAAAAGCTCCGGAGGGTTTGGCGTGAATATGTACCAAACAGTACGCAATGAGGGCGGGTTTGGGCAAACCCAAATGCTGCCTGTACGGGAAAAGTCGCCGCTGGTGTTGGGGCAATTCCGGGCCGCAGCGGCTGGATTGATTTGCGTGAAAAAGCGCCGCACGCTTACGTACGGCGCTTGACTGTCAGCCGGTTGGCTTCAGAAGATAAAGTCGCTGCTGTCGAGATCCGCAATGGTCATCCCAAACAGATAGACTGTGCCGGACCCACCTACGGTGGTGAGATCAATGATGACCCCGTCGGTATCCTCGGAAAACGCATTCGCGTTGTTGAGCGTGTTGAACTTGAGCACGGCGAGATCCGAAATATCCAGAATGTCGGACCCATCAGTGAAATCGATGATAACATCGTTTCCGGTGTCGGCGCGCCCAAACACAAAGGTGTCGCCGCCGCCGCCGCCTTCCATTGTGTCGTCACCGCGCCCGCCAACCAGTATGTCGCCCTTGTTCGCCCCATCAAGGATATCGTTGCCGGATCCGCCTTGGAGATCATCCGCCCCGGCGCCACCTTGCAGGGTGTCATCGCCAGACTGGCCGAACAGGGTGTCATCGCCATCTTCGCCCTGCAAGGTGTCATCACCGGACCCGGCCAAAACCACGTCGTCGTCGTCGCCACCCTGGATAAAGTCGTCACCAATGCCACCAGAAATCGTGTCGTCACCTGCGTCGCCAAACAACTGGTCGTCGCCGGCCTGGCCAAAGATAACGTCGTCACCCTCTTCACCGTGCGCCTGATCGGCACCGTCGCCGGCCACAATCGAGTCATTGTTAAGACCACCAAACACAACATCGTCACCATCGCCGGCAAACACAAGATCGTCGCCGTCGCCACCAAGGACCGTATCTTCGCCTTGTCCGGCAAAGATCTGGTCGCTGTCGCCGTCGCCTGACAGGCTATCGTTGCCGCCGCCGCCGGTGATGGTGTCAGCACCGGAACCGCCGCTGACGTCGTCGTCACCGTCGCCGCCCCCAAGGTTATCCGCGTCCAGACCGCCATCAATGGTGTCGTCGCCTTCGTTGCCACGGATGGTGTCATTGCCATCTTCGCCCACAAGGGAGTCATTTCCCTCGCCGCCCATGACGCTGTCACTCTCGGTCCCCGCTAGAACAATATCGTCACCCGCACCGGCTTTGACCGTATCATTGCCCGTGCCGGCGTTAACCACGTCATCGCCCGCGCCACTGGAAATCAGGTCATTTTCGGAAGCGCTGTTGATCGTGTCGTTAGCGTCACCCGTGCGGATGGTGTCATTGCCGATCCCGCCGTTGATGGAACCAAATACAATGCTGTTCAAACCGCCAACATACAGATCTTCGTTGTTGGCCAGGTTCACGTCACCATAGATTTCTCCGTCGTTGCGCATTGTGTCGTTGAACGACCCCATGTTCACATCGCCAAAGATGGTGCCAGTGTTGATCAACACGTCGTCGCCATTGTCAAAGACGACGTTGCCATTGATCGTACCCGAGTTCGTCACCTCGTTATCGCCACCCGCTAAACTGATGTTTGCGGTGATGGTGCCAGAGTTGTTTACGATGTCGGCACCAAGGGTTGATCCGACGAAACTTTGAACAGCACCGGAATCGAGCATCACTTTGATCGTGCCCGAATTTATGATCACGTTGCCAAGTGCGCTATTCATGGCGAAAGAGCGCATGACGAATGCGCCGCTGTTGTCGAGCAACCCAGTGCCGGTACCGGCTGAGAAAAAGCTCCCACCGAAGGCTTCACCAGAGTTCCGGAAGATAAAGTCTGCCGCGCGCGGATCTGTGACTATGAAAGTATTTGAGGAGTTCCCGATCATGACACCACGATTATCGATATTGATATCATAGGCACCTGTTGTATCGAAGATATCAAACATCGATTTTTGTGATTGCATGACACCGAAGTTGACCACCGACAGTTGTTCGTTTCCTGTCTCACCAGAGGGCACGCCACCGGCAAAATCGATCACGGAGGCGAATGAACTGTCTGTATTCGCCAGATACAGAGTGCCGTGGTTTATAATGTCTGCGGAGGCGCTATTGACATCGATGACGGAACCGCCTGATGCAGTGAAAACGTCACCAAAGTTCACAAAGGTGGTGATTGAAGCGCCGGAAAGCAGCTGAACGACCGAAAACGTATCGTCAAAAACGGTTACGCCATCTAAGATAATCGTTTCATCGCCGTTTGCGATCGTTAAAAATCCGTTGGCGATATCCGAGTTTACGAAGTTTGTTGCCATTTTGGTGTATCCCCCTTGGATGTTTTTTTCCCTGCTGTCAGCGGTGCGTGCGTTTCATTTTTGCTGAGGCAGGTGTGGCGTGGTTAAATCTTGTCGAGCGAAATGGAATTTCCGTAATGATTGGTTAAACTTGATTTGGCCGTTTTACTTGGGCGCGATATGGGCTGCACAATGCGCCATAGCGGTGTGGTGGCATGCTGCGCCAAGATCCGATCTGGCTGCAAGGAATTTGTATCATATTAGGTGTGGTGCGACGAAATTATAGAAAAATCATGGCCTTGGGTGAAATAGTGCAGATCAATTACCTGTGGTTGAAAATGGATGTTTCACTGCGGTGATGTGCTCGGTTTGCAACGTGGCGCAGCGATCGGTTGACGGTTTCGCAGCCCGTCAGGCCAAATAGGTCAAACCAAGATGCAGCCCCATAATGACGGCCGCAGCAACGCATACCCGCAAACAAAATTGTGGTGTTGTCATTTTTAACTCCCACTGTTCCCCAACAAAGTCACGCCATGCTGGGCGGTGCAGGGCATAGGCACAAGTAAGGAATACACGACCTTTTGGCGCGAAAAAGCGAGCTGGCAAGATGTTGCTTGTCGCAGTTGCGGATACCGGCTGAAATATTCCCGCTATGCGGGATTATTCTGGTCTGGCAATCTTTTGCTACCGGTTCGGCGTTTAGATGCCCCAGCGCTGCAGGCCATAAAAAAGGGCACCTCGCAGGAGGTGCCCTTGTCGCTGTTGACTGCTGGAAAGGATCAGCAGCTGTAGTACATGCCGAACTCGACCGGGTGGGGTGTGTGTTCGTATGTCGTGATCTCTTCCATCTTCAGCTCGATATAGCCTTCGATCTGGTCCTTGGTGAACACGTCACCGGCCAGCAGGAAGTCCATGTCTTTTTCCAGCTCTTCCATGGCTTCGCGCAGCGAGCCGCAGACCGTTGGGATGCCGGCCAGCTCTTCTGGTGGCAGGTCATACAGGTCTTTGTCGGATGGCTCACCGGGATCGATCTTGTTCTGGATCCCGTCAAGACCGGCCATCAACAGGGCGGCAAAGCACAGGTAGGGGTTTGCAGACGGATCGGGGAAGCGCGCCTCGACCCGCTTTGCCTTGGGCGAGTCTGTCCATGGGATCCGCACGCAGCCGGACCGGTTGCGGGCCGAGTAGGCGCGCAGCACAGGCGCTTCAAAACCTGGGATCAGGCGTTTGTAGCTGTTGGTCGATGGGTTGGTGAACGCGTTGAGCGCCTTGGCGTGCTTGAGGATGCCACCGATGAAATACAGGGCCTCATCGGACAGGTCAGCATATTTATCGCCTGCAAACAACGGCTTGCCGTCTTTCCAGATCGACATGTTCACGTGCATGCCGGTGCCGTTGTCGCCCGCGATGGGCTTGGGCATAAAGGTGGCCGATTTGCCGTAGGCTGCGGCCACGTTGTGGATGACGTACTTGTATTTCTGCAGCTCATCGCCTTGCTTGGTCACGGATCCAAAGATCAGACCCAGCTCGTGCTGACAGGACGCCACCTCGTGGTGGTGCTTGTCGACCTTCATGCCGAGACGCTTCATGGTCGACAGCATTTCGGAGCGCAGGTCCTGAGCTTCATCCGTGGGGTTCACGGGGAAGTAGCCGCCCTTGACGCCGGGGCGGTGGCCCATGTTGCCCATCTCGTATTCGGTGTCGGTGTTCCAGGATGCGTCAGTCGCGTCGACCTCATAGGACACTTTGTTGATCGAGTTCTGAAAGCGCACATCGTCAAAAAGGAAGAATTCCGCCTCAGGGCCCATATAGGCCACATCGCCGATGCCAGAGGATTTCAGATACGCTTCGGCTTTTTCGGCGGTGCCGCGGGGGTCGCGGTCATAAGCCTCGCCGGTGTCGGGCTCAACAATCGAGCAGTGCACGCAGATCGTCTTTTCCGCATAGAACGGATCAACATAGGCGCTGTCCTGGTCGGGCATCAGTTTCATGTCCGAGGCTTCGATCGATTTCCAGCCCGCGATGGAGGAGCCATCGAACATAAAGCCTTCTTCGAGGAAATCAGCGTCGACCTGATCGGCCATGACGGTGACGTGTTGCAGTTTGCCGCGCGGATCAGTGAAGCGGATGTCGACGTATTCAGCGCCTTCTTCCTTGATCATGTCGAGAACGGGGTTTGCCATGTCCGGGAAATCCTTCCTGTCTTTTGGAGTAGGTGTATTAAAGTGCGTCCGAGCCGGTTTCGCCGGTACGGATACGAATGGTTTGTTCAATGGGGGTGACAAAGATTTTGCCATCGCCAATTTTTTCGGTCTTGGCTGCGTCCACGATAGCGGTGATTGCCGCGTCTACTTGATCATCGTCCAGAACAACTTCGACTTTGACCTTGGGCAGAAAGTCCACGACATATTCTGCGCCGCGATACAGTTCCGTGTGACCCTTTTGGCGACCAAAACCCTTGACTTCGATAACAGAGAGCCCCTGTACGCCGACCTCTTGTAGGGCCTCTTTGACTTCATCAAGCTTGAAGGGCTTGATGACGGCTTCGATCTTTTTCATGGGGTTGGCCTCCCTGCGCCATATCTTGCTAAGCGGGTGGACCATTTCTGGGTTTGGGGCGTCCATGGGATGGGGTAGAGATTGGCCAGATGACCGCGTGATTGTGGTGGGTGCGATGCGAAACTGTGCATTGCGCATAAAAATGCATCGAAATGAAAACTTTGAGGGTTTGTGGATGACCGAACTGCTGACCAGTGCCCAGATGCGCAGTGTCGAACACGCAGCGATTGAGTCGGGGTCTGTCACAGGTCTTGAGTTGATGGAGCGGGCAGGGGCAGGCGCGGTCGCGGCGATACTTGCGGAATGGCCTGATCTTGCGTCCGGAACCCATCATGCGGTGGTGCTGTGTGGGCCAGGCAACAACGGCGGTGACGGGTTCGTGGTGGCGCGGCTGCTTGTCGATGCGGGCTGGTCGGTCGAGGTGTTCTTGTACGGAGAGCCCGCGCGACTGCCTGCAGACGCCAAGACGAATTACGACCGCTGGTGCGCGCAAGGCACGGTCAAAAACCTGAGCGCAGAGGCGGCAGGGCAGGGCATGCGGCCCGCAGTGATGATCGATGCGATGTTTGGAACTGGGCTGTCACGCGCCATCCCACTGGACTGCGCGCAGGCCTTTGCGGCGGTGGAGCGCCGGGACGTGGGCGACAGGCATCCGTGGTTGGTGCCCTACCATGTTGTTGCGCTCGAGTGCGCCTCGGGTCTGGATTGCGACAGCGGCAAAGTCCTGTTCCCGCCGCCACCCGCGTTTTCGGCAGACGAAGAGGCTGGTGTGGAGGCGCATACCCGATGGTGGGACGAACAGGCTGCACCACGCGTGTTGCCCCCGCATCTGACCGTCACATTTCACCGGCGCAAAGTCGGCCATTATCTGGGCACCCCTTTGTCACGGCTGCGGGTGGTCGATATTGGCCTCGGTGCCGAGGATCGCCATCCCGCGGCCCTTGCGCTGCCCCACACCGGCGTCGTCGTGCGATTGCTGGATGTCGACAAATCAACGTCTGGGCATCGTCCCGTGTGGCCTGGGCGTGATCTGAGCAAGGGGCGCGGGCAGAGTGGGCACAAGTTTGATCATGGTCATGCGCTCGTGTTGTCCGGTGGATCCGGGCGCACGGGTGCGGCGCGTTTGGCCGCGCGTGGGGCGCTGCGGATCGGGGCGGGGTTGGTGACGTTGGGTGTGGCGCCGTCCGCGCAGCAGGAAGTTGCATCACACATCACGTCAATCATGCTTGCGCGCGTCCGGGACGATGTGGCGTTGAATACGCTGCTTGCAGATGAACGTTTTACGGCGGTGTGTCTGGGGCCGGGTCTGGGTCTTGATGATCGGGCGGCTGCGCTGGTGGACGCTGTGCTGGGCGCAGGACACCTGCGCCTTACCCGGCGTGTGGTGTTTGACGCCGACGCCTTGACCCTCATTGCGCGCAACCCTGCACGGATGGCGGCGCTGACCGAGGATGCCGTCCTGACGCCGCATGGCGGCGAGTTTGCCCGCCTGTTTCCCGACATCGCAAACCGGTTGGCGGCGGTTCCGGACCAAGGTCCGGCTTACAGCAAAGTCGACGCCACACGAGACGCGGCGGCCCAAAGCGGGGCGATTGTCGTGTTCAAAGGGGCAGATACCGTCATCGCCCATCCAAATGGTACCGTGTCCATCCATGCGGCCCTGTATGACCGGACAGCACCATGGCTTGCCACAGCCGGAGCGGGCGATGTGTTGGCAGGTTTTATAACCGGCCTTTTGGCGCGCGGCATCGACCCAATGACGGCAGCCGAAATCGCCGTCTGGCTACATGTTGAAGCAGCCCGCGCATTTGGCCCCGGCCTGATCGCCGAAGATCTGCCCGACGCGCTGCCAGCCGTTTTGCGAGAGGTCGGCGCTTAGGCTGCGACGGACGCTGCTTGCGTCATGGCCGGCACGGACAGTTCCAACCCATCTGCATAGATCACGTAAGGGGCATCGAACCCCAGGCGCACCAACGACATGTCGCGCACACCCAGGGATGTGATGAATTCGTCGTCGATCAGGCACCCGGCAGGCACAACAGCCTGCGTCGCGCCGCGCAGTGCCTTGGCGCGCCAATCGCGTACCAAAACCATCTGAGCGGCGGGCACCATTACGTGATGGGTGGGTTTGGTGTCGCCCAGCGATCCGGCGGCAATCTTGACCGCCTCTGCGCTGACCCGGTCGCTTTGGATCGCGCTGAGTGGGACCAGGCCCGCGTTTCGCGTGATAATGCGATCTCCGGGCGAAAGGTATTCGACCGGAATTTCACCATCTGCTGTCAACAAAAGGGTGCCGGACACAAGTCCGACATGTGCAATCTCTGTGCGCAATGGGGGCATTCGCCCACTCAATTCGCGCCCGACCGTATTCGGTTTCATGGCGTCTCTTTCTTGCAACCTGCCTCTAGGTTAACGGCATAATAGCTGAACATTCGCTTAATGTCGCGCAGTTTCTGCGAGCTGGCAGGGCGAAAAGCCCTCGCATCCGTTCGGAGGCTTTGCTAAAGGTCGCGGCGTTGCGGGTGTGGCGGAATTGGTAGACGCACCAGATTTAGGTTCTGGCGCCTATGGCGTGGGGGTTCGAGTCCCTTCACCCGCACCATTCTCTGATCGTTTAACGGCACAGCCGAACGTGTGAAGAGTTTCGAACTTTGTTCGAACGGGCGCACCACAGTTGCGTTTCGCAAAAAAAATCGACGACACACCTGCGAACGAATTGCAGAGCGGTTATCGTTCTTCGAAACCGACGAGTGCCGCAACTGCCTTGGGTTTCTCTGATCATCTGCACCGCAACTCTGCGGCGTCTCAACGAAAGTTCCTTGGTCGCGTTTTATAACGCCGGACACTCCCATGCATAACGCCACGACCGTGGTTTTAGCGCCCGCGAGCGTGCTTGGAGCGTCCTGTCGACATCGGATTACATAGTTGCCGGAACGTTCTGAACTGTCTCGTCCACAACATGTGACACCATCGTGGTTAACTCGCGCAAATCAACGGGTTTGCGCAGAACAAGGCGGGCATTGTGGGACATCGCAAACAGTTCGCCCTTGGGGAACAGACCGCTGCCTGTCATAAAAATCACTTCGGCGTCCGGGGCGGCATAGACGGCATAGTTTGCCACATCCGTGGACATGCCGCCGCCAATCATCAGGTCCAGCAACAACACGTCCGGCGTGCTGCGGCGCAACTCCTGCATCGCTTCTTCGTTGTTGGACACAGCGCGCACGACATAGCCAGCATCGCGCAAAGCCTCACCAAAGGTAAACTGAAGACCGGGATCATCCTCAAGCAACAAAACAACAGCCATCAAGACCCCCAAAAACGATGCCTGACTTGTAGGATGTGAGCCTGAATAAAGTATTAAAGGACCGAGCTAGGTGGTAAATTTTGCAGGCTTGGACACGTCTGTTTTCATCACACTCGGATGCGCCATTTCTGCGTCTTTTGGGATCGTAACGCCAAACACTGCCCCGTTTGTCCCGTCCGAGTGCGCCGTTATCGACCAACCGTGGCGGCGGCACACCTCTTTGCAGGTGGCAAGGCCGACGCCGCTGCCGTCGATGTCGGGGTGCAGGCGGTGGAAGGGTTGGAAAATCGCCGCACTCTGCGTTGGGTCGAACCCACGGCCATTGTCACGCACAGATAGAATGTCGCGCCCATCGGTTTTGGCCAGGCGTATGGACAGAATTGGCGCGCGGTCGGGGTGGCGATACTTCAACGCGTTGGTCAGCAAGTTCATGGTGAGCATATGCAGCAACTTCGGCTCGGCCAAGACTTCAAAATCCTCGCCGGCAACCGAAATTTCACCATCTACAGCAGCAAGATACGGTTCCATCTCCTGCGCGACGCCGCTCAAAAACGACTTCATATCAATAGCTTCTGTACGCAATTCAGCCGACGCACTGCGCGCGTGTTCGAGAAAATCGCTGGTCATCTCATCCATTTGCGTAATAGCGCGCGACATATAGCCAAGGTATTCGCGCGCTTTCTCAGGCAAGTCATCCGCGAACTTGGTGTTTACCAGGTGGAGCAGGCCGGACAATGTGTTGAGCGGCGTGCGCAAGTCATGAGATGCGGTGTTTGCGAACGCTTCCATGGCGACCATGTTCTGGTGCACATCGAAATATTGGGACTGCATATGGGCCAACTCGTCGCGTGTGGCGATCCGTTGGGCGTTTATGGTGCACAGCGCATCTGCGGTCGCTTTCAACTGGTCCTGTGTCAGCAGATACAGCCGGGTCTGGCTGTCCGCACCACACAGAAGGGACATGTAAAACAGCGTTCCGGCCCGGGTCTGCAACCGCGTCCCACTGCGCATCGGAAACACGGCCTTGCCCTTAACCACACCCTCGCGCAGGCGCGGGACAACATCGTCGGCGTCCAGCGCCGTGATGTGGGCAAAGGACATGCCGCGCAAAAGATCGGTATCGCGGACGTCTTCGGGGCAAAACAGCCGCTCGGCACGACGGTTGCATACAAGGATCTGCCCCTCGCCATCCAGGATAAAGGACGCAAAGGGCGATGATACAAATGCAGCCCCCAGCACAGTTTCATCAATCGGTGCGCCAGCAGGAAGCAAAGCCAGTGTCTGCGCGACGTCCCTGTTGGCCCGCGCGGACGTGCTACGCGTTAAAGAAGTATCAGCAAGCATCGCCACCGCATCCAAATTAACTCTTGGAAAATCATATAGCTGGAGCAGGGTAAACCAGCGGTTAAGGATGCGTTTTAAGTTGGATCAAGCGACGGAAACTACGGCCTGGTCGGACGTTGAACGCCGCAAACTGCCAAACACATGGGTGACGCGGCCTTCTTTTTTGATGCGCGCGCGCCCCGTGCATTCGCACAAGATGTCGGACCCGTCCTTGGCCTTGACATGGAACACGCTGGTAAAGGCCGTGCCAAGCTCAAGCGCGGTCTGGAACTGTTGCGCGACGGCGCTGCGCTGCTCTGATTCAACCACCAAAAGCAGGCTTTCCACCGACGGCGTGTGGGTAATCGGATCATAGCCCAGCAACGAAAACATCGACGCATTCCAGCGCGGCGCATTGTTTTGGACATCAAACCAGAAAAAGCCGATGCCAAGGTCCTCCTGCACCGCCTCAACACCAGCCAGGCGCGCATCGCGCTCTATCTCGTCAGCCGTGTTCCACATGACACCGATCAACTGGATCGGCTCGTCTTCGTCATCTTTGATCAGCGTCGTTTTCCCGCTCACCGGGACCAGATGGCCCGAGGGGCCAAAAACGCGGTGCTCAAACTGGATGCTGCCGCCGTGTTCCAGCAGATCCTCGATGTTTTGTTCGGCAGTGACCCGGTCTTCGGGATGCACAAGGCCCAAGGAGTCTTCCCAGCTTGGCATCTGCCCGGAATCGGGGCGGCCATGGATTGAGAACATCTCAGGCGACCAAAACAACTCTTTTGTTTCAAGGTCATAAGACCAATGCGCAACATGGCTGATATCGCTCATCATCTGCACAACGCGCGACAACGGTTCGCTGTCATACTGGGTCACGGTGATGGACAGGCCGATCAATTTGCGGTGCACATCGTGCACGGGGGACATGATCATCGTGTAATAGCGACCCCGGGACAGGATCGGAATGCGGCGGGTTTCCTGGACGCGCAACACGGTGTTGGCCATGGGGGCCAAGGCCGGAAAGCCCAAAGGCAGGGTGCACTGGCTCAGGTGCACACCGGTGGGGGGCACATCGGTCAATCCAAACATATTCATCGCTTCGCGCGACAAACGGCGCACCATCAGGGCCTGGTCAGCCAGCGCAACGGAATAGGGGGCCGAACTCATCGTGGCTTCCAATTCGGAGGCAAGCGCCTGCCGTTCGGCCGAGCTGATTTGCAGCTCTTCGTTGACGGTCATCAGCTCTTCGTTGCTGGATTGCAGTTCTTCGTTCGAGGTTTCCAACTCTTCGTTGGTGGCCTGGAATTCTTCGTTTGTGGATTGCAACTCTTCGTTGGCCGATTGGAGTTCTTCGTTTGCGGTCTGCAACTCTTCGATGGTCTGTTGCAGTGCCTCTTGGGTCGAGCGGATTTCAACTTCCATCCGCTCGACATAGGCGCGCTGTTCCTTGTCGGTGATGTCATCGGAACGCACATCCGCGTCTTTTTCAAACCGGGTGTTGATGGCAACAAGACAGTGCATCTCGCCACCTTTATTGCCCGAAAACGGGAACACTTGCAGCTGGGCACGATTGCCTTGAGAGAGGGACACACTGTGCCAGCGACCCTCGCGGCGGGCCTTGCTGCGCAGCGCAACAGCGATCAGGCTGGCAACCTCGCCGCGAAGCGGATCAATCAACATCTTGATGTTCAGCGCGGTCGATGCACCCGCGCGGATCTCCATGAACGGGCTTAGATCGCCCAAGACCTCAATGATATTGCCGTTGCGCGTGCAGATCATACCGTCGGGGGCAACCACACGGGCCAATGGCAGCTCTGGCGGGTCATTGACCTCGGCCGACTGGCCAGAGGTTTGCGCGCCACCGCTGATGCTGGCTTGGCGCTGATACATGCGGGTGCCGGGCTTGACGGCCAATTCGCCCGATATCCCGCGCCGCTTGGCATAGATCTTGTCGGCCCCTTGGCGACCTTCAAAGAACACGCCCATCTCGCCCACGGTTTCTGAGGTGCCAACAAACAGCAACGCACCTGCGGCCATCGCATAGTGCAGGCGGCTCAACACCCGCTCTTGCAAAGCGAGATTGAAATAGATCAGCAGGTTGCGAATGCTGACCAGATCCACATTGATAAAGGGCGGGTCCTGAAACACGTTATGGTGCGAAAACAGCGTTGCCGCGCGCAATTCCGGGCGCACTTTGATTTCGGTGTCCGTGACAATGAAATACTGGCCAAGGAGGGACGCGGGAATGTCCTGGGCCGCGGCAATGGGATAGATCCCGCGGCGGGCCACTTCGATGGCGTTTTGATCAATATCGGTGGCAAAAACCTGAACGTTTTTGGCCGCCAATTCGCCGATCCCGCCAAGGATCTCTGCGATTGTGATCGCTATGGAAAACGCTTCCTCACCGGTGGCGCAGCCGACCACCCACACGCGGATCGGGCCCGAATTTCGGTTCTTCAGACTGGCTTTCAGCTCGCGTTCCAGCTTTTCAAACTGCTCGGGATCGCGGAAAAACCGGGTGACCGAGATCAGCAGGTAGCGGTGCAGGGCATCCACTTCGCTGACATTGGTGCGGCAGAAATCGACGTACTCGTCGTAGTCATCAATGTTCAGGGCCGTCATGCGGCGCGCAATGCGCCGGTTGAGCGTGTTTTCCTTGTAGTCGGCAAAATCGATCTGGGTGCGAGCCAGCAGAATGCCGAACAATTCACCCAGTGGGTTCGGGTGATCCTGCAAGGATCGCAAACCGTCAAAGTTGCGGGGCCGGGCCAGGATCTTGTCAAGGTGGGTGCCGATTTGTTCCGGCGACAGGGTCAGGTCCACGCAGCCGGTTTCAATGGCCGAGATCGGCATGCCGTCATATTTCGCTGTGGCGGGTTCCTGGGCGATGGTGATCCCGCCCGCCTCGCGCACCGCTTGCACGCCGTAACTGCCGTCCGAGCCGGTGCCGGACAACACGATGCCCATGCAGCTTTCGCCACATTCCTCGGCGAGGCTCTTGAACAGGCGGTCAGCCGACGGTTTCGGGGACGCAGCATGCCCGGACGGCCTGCGCAGCCGCAATTTGCCGTTTTGGTACACAACATCCGTGTTCGGCGGCGTCACATAGATGGCGTCAACCGCCGGCTTCACCTCGTTTTCCAGCTCGTGCACGGGCAGACGGGTCTCACGCGCGATCAGGGTGGACAGAACGCTTTTGTGGGTCGGTGACATGTGCTGCGCGATCACGTAGATCGCATTGGCCTTCTGGGGCAGGTTCTGCGCGAGGAGCGACACCGCCTCAAGACCGCCGGCGGACGCGGCGATCCCTACGATACGGATGCGCATGGTGTCGCCATCATCACCATCCATCGGTGTGTCTGCGGCATCGGCGGCATTTACAGGTGTCTCAGAAGTCATGATCAGGTCCCGATTTGCGGACGTGCGCACCGTCGCTGGTGGTCGCGTAATTCAAAATTGCAAGTGCGTGTTCAGGCGGCGGTGCAGTATCGGTTGATCAGGTTCAACAAATGGCCGGGCGAAACAGGTTTGCTGGCAAAGCCATTCATGCCCAGTTGCTCGATCCGGGCATCGTCATGGTAATTCACATCCGCAGTCACCGCGATGATGGGCACATCACGCGGCGGGTTCACAACAGACTCGCGAATTTGGCGCGTGGCGTCGATCCCGGACATCTCGGGCATGTGCAGGTCCATCAACACCAAACCGAACTCATCGGGGTCCGCGATAAGTGCAGTACACCCCTCGCTGCCATTGCGCGCAATCTCGACATCGACCCCCAAGGTTGCGATGATTTCCTTCATCATGAACCGGGTAAATTCGTCATCTTCGACCAATAGGACTTTTTTACGGTGTACCATTATGTTCATCCAACCTGACGTTGCATTTCAGCGATAACAAGAATTTCGTCGCATAACCATCTTTTTTGCAGGGGTCGATGGTCAGGTCGGCGCCCATCAGTTGCGCAAGCTCCATGCTGATCGCCAGCCCAAGGCCCGCGCCGCCGTGATTGCGCTTCAGCCCGCCTTCGATTTGCGAAAACCGCTCAAATACCTTGTTTTCATTTACTTTTTGAATGCCTGGCCCGGTGTCGGAAACTGAAATATCAAGGCGTACCTCATCGGGGGTGTCCGGGTCGTGCGCCCCTTTGAGAAGTTCGATACAAATCTCGCCCGTTTGAGTGAATTTGGCTGCGTTATCCGTCAGATTGGTGATGATCTGGGTCAATCGCGCGCCATCAAGGACGTATTCGTCGGCCAGGTCGGGATCGACGTGCAAGGTGACATCGATGGTCTTTTCGTGGAAATGCACAGCCGCCGCCGTGGTTTCCTGCCACTGATTGGCAAGCCTGCGGATGTTGGTGGGGCGTGTGCTGATGACAACGGCGTTGGAATCCAGGCGCGACATATCCAGCACGTTGGACAATTGGTGGTGCAATTGGCGCGCGGCTTTGGTGGCGACCCCGGCGTAGTGGCGTTGGCGTTCGGGCACCGATTTTTCGCATTCGATCAGATGCAAGAACCCCAGGATGGCATTCAGGGGCGTGCGCACCTCATGGCTCATCACTCCAATAAAACTGGACCGGACAGACAACGCGTCCCGCGCGTCGTTTTCGCTTTTGATCCGCTCTGCGATTTCGGTCCTGAGGGATGTCATGGCCCCGCGCACGCGTCCCTCGTATTGAGTGACAGCCTCGACAATCCGGTCCAGGTCGTTGGGGGTGGCGTTGGTTGTGCGGTCAAGATGCAGCCGCGCATCAGCAGCGGCAACAGCCGACCCGTCCACATGGCGCGCAATGGTACGCAGGTGCCGGGTGATCATAACATAGACCAAGTATAACAACGCGATAGCGGCCACATAGGCTTTGGCCAAATTGGTCAGCAAAGTCACCCAGAACTGCGCCCAAACCCGGTTGATCACCGAGTCCAGTGACAGTTGAACGCGCAAGGTGCCCAAGGGCTGCAACGCGCCTCCGCCAACGCTGTGTTTCAACTCGTAAACAGATTGGAGCGGCGATTCCACAACCTCCCCCCGGGTCCAACGGTGCCCCGTTGAACTGGTGAGATCCAGGTGCGTGACAGACTCGTTAGAGGAGATGCCATCCAGAATGATGTTCACCTGATCAAAATCAAACGTCCACAGCGCCAGCTCCAGCGGCTCTGACATCGCGCTTTCGATCTGATCCAGCACATTGGTCGCGTCATCCTTCTGACGGGCATAACTCGCCACCAGCTGGATCCCCGTCGAGAATATGGACAACAAGGACCCGATCAAAAGGGACGCCAGAACCAGGCGAAACCCCAACCGATCCTTGATGAAAAATGCCTTCATTCAGTGCCCTGTTGGCCAACATGAACCGCCAAAAGAGCATCAAGGCTGCCATCAGCCTTCATTTCAGCCAGGACACGATTGAAATCAGCGACAATATCGGCGCTGTCGGGCAGGGCGGAATTTACAGCCATGTGGATGTTCTGCGACACCAGAACGCCCGGGGCAAATTCAACACGCGCGCTCAGCGTCGGGTCGTCATTCTGGATCGCATGGCGGACCACGTCGGCACTGTCCAGCGTCAGGTCCGCCCGGCCAAAGGCCACCATCTTGATCGCTTGCAGGGCCGTCGTGACGACAATCTTGTTCAGGTAATCCGCGCGATCAAATTCGTCCTGATACACAAACCCATCCCCCACAGCGATAGAAAAGGGGCGCAGCGCCGCAACAGAGGTAAACCTGTGCGTACCGCCAGCGGGCTGAACCAGCCGCACGTCGGTGGAAAAGAACGGATCGCCGTAGCTGACAAACTTCTTCATATCGGCGTCTTCAAACAGGCTGCCGATAACGTCGAACTCCCCGCTGCGCGCGCCCGACATAATGCGGGCCCACGGCACAACTTGCGTCTCAACTTTGTATCCGGCGCGCTGCAAAACCGTTGAAATGACATCCAGTGACATACCGCCATTCGGCAGCGCACTGCCGGAAAAGGGCGGCCAGTCATCCGCAACAACCGTCAGGGTCCTTTGTTCGGCGCTCACCGCTCCAACCACTCCCGAAAGGGCAAGAACAGCAAGTAAAAGGGCAGTTAAGTGGTGGCGCATCCCACGTTTTCCATCTTAGGTTGATATGTCAATGACTGAAACACGGTCGCATTTCCAGCCTTAAATTCCCGTTAAGACTGTCGGCGTTGCGTGGTTGAACCGCGTGGTGGGCGGCTTTGACGGCTCTTTTCGGGCTTGCCCCAGCAATACCCTTGCGCCCGGTCCGCGCCATGCATAGAAGGGCGCGAATTTAGGATCAGCCCCCGCAGCGGGGCCTATACGCTATGGGAGCACACATGCAGGTCACAGAGACGCTGAACGACGGTCTGAAACGCGGCTACGCCATCACAGTGACCGCCGCCGAACTGGATGCCAAGGTCAACGAAAAGCTGACAGAGGCGCAGCCGGACGTCGAAATGAAAGGCTTTCGCAAAGGCAAGGTGCCCATGGCCCTGCTGAAAAAGCAGTTTGGTCAGCGTCTGATGGGCGAAGCAATGCAGGAAAGCATCGATGGCGCCATGTCCGAGCACTTCGAGGCCTCCGGGGACCGCCCCGCGATGCAGCCCGAGGTCAAAATGACCAATGAAGACTGGAAAGAGGGCGACGACGTCAACGTCGAAATGTCCTACGAGGCCCTGCCAGAGATCCCCGAGGTCGACATGAGCAAGCTCAGCCTTGAGCGTCTCGTGGTCAAAGCGGACGATGCAGCGGTCGAAGAAACGCTGACGTCGCTCGCCGAAAACGCACAAGACTTCAAAGCGCGCAAAAAGACGGCCAAAGCCAAAGACGGCGACCAGGTCGTCTTCGACTTCGTCGGCAAGGTCGACGGCGAAGCGTTTGAGGGCGGCTCGGCTGAAGGCCACGCTCTGGTCCTCGGATCAGGCCAATTTATTCCGGGCTTTGAAGAACAGCTTGTCGGTGTCAAAGCCGAAGAGGAAAAGGCAATCACCGTCTCGTTCCCCGACGACTATCAGGCAGAGCATCTGGCGGGCAAAGAGGCCGTGTTTGACTGTTCGATCAAAGAGGTCAAGGAACCCGTCGCTGCGGAAATCGATGATGAGCTGGCCAAGAAATATGGCGCAGAGGACCTTGCCGGCCTCAAAGAGCGGATTTCCGAGCAACTGGAAGGCGAATACAAAGGGGCCGCGCGCGCCGTGATGAAACGCGCGTTGCTCGATCAGCTGGACACGGCCGTCAGCTTTGGCCTGCCACCCAGCCTTGTCGATGCAGAAGCCAAACAAATCGCACATCAGCTGTGGCACGAAGAAAACCCAGAGGTCGAAGGCCACGATCACCCCGAGATCGAAACCACAGCCGAGCACACAGAACTGGCCGAACGCCGCGTGCGTCTTGGGCTGCTGCTGGCAGAACTCGGCCAAAAGGCCGAAGTTGAAGTGACCGATGCCGAGATGAGCCAAGCCATCATGCAGCAGGCGCGTCAGTACCCGGGCCAGGAACGCCAGTTCTTTGAATTTGTTCAGCAAAACCAGCAGATGCAACAACAACTGCGCGCGCCGCTGTTCGAAGACAAAGTGGTAGACCACATCGTCGAACAGGCTGATGTGAGCGATAAAGAGGTGTCAAAAGACGATCTGCAAAAGGCCGTCGAAGCGCTGGAAAGCGACGACTGAACCTCAGACGAAACCACAGCGAAACGGCCGCGTTTGTCACCAAGCGCGGCCGTTTTGCATTCGGAGCTTAAACACGGATCGGTATCAGAACGCGCGCAGCTGGTTCAGCGAATAGGTCTGCCGCACCGGAAAATCGGGATCATCCCGGTGGTTTGGGTCCGGGATCAGGCAATTCAAACCACAGATCTGGCGCGCAACGCGGCGGCGGGCGTCCACATACCACATGCGCCCACCGGGCGTGGCGATATAGCCATCGGTGTTGTCCTCGATATCGGTGCGCATGTCGTCAAATGACGGGATCTCGGTCAGATATTCCGGGCTCGACGCGCCATGGGTGTGATACGAGGCGACAACCGTAAACCCAACAGAACTCGGGGCAGGGGGAAGACAGGACGATACCCGACCACGGCGCGGCTCGGTCGCGATCAACGCCCCTCGGGCATCGACGCCGATCAACCCGCAAAACTCGCGATCCTGCGCAATGGACGCCGGCTGAATGTCATTGAACAACCGACTGACAAACGCGACCTCGGTTTGGGTCTGCGGCACAGGCCGCGGGGCCATCTGCACCGTCTGCAGATCATCCGGAACGCAAGCGAGCAAAAAAACGAATGTCAAAGAGGCAAAAACCAGGCGCATATCGCCAAACTGACGCGGCGCACCCAAATGGTCAAACCGGTTCACGCTTCTTTCGGCCAAAAATATCCCGGGGGGAGGCGCGTGCGCCGATGGGGCTGGCCCCCCAGAAAATGCGTTCATTTTCTGACTGCCTCTTAAACCCATGCGCCCGTAAAAAAACCGCGCACCCACCCGGGGCACGCGGTCTTTCGTGTCACGCCACGGCGCGATGTTAGCTTGCAGGCGTCTCGTCTGCACCGCCCTCAGCAGCATCGTCCGCAGCAATACCCGCAGATTCAGCCAGGTCTTCGTCGTCAGACGCAGCAGCGCCAATATCGTCAAAGAGTTCCTGAATTTCGAACTCAGCCGCGGCTTCCTCTTCGGCAGCCAGCTCCTGGATCGATTTGCCCGAGGCTTGCAATTCAGCTTCTTCGGCCGAGCGGGCCACGTTCAACTGGATCACAGCTTCGACTTCGGGGTGCAGGACCACGTGCACATCGTGCAGGCCCAGCTCTTTGATCGGCACAGGGATCACAACCTGTTTGCGATCCACAGTGAAGCCTTCGGCAGTGGCCACGTCGGCGGCATCGCGTGTGGTGACGGACCCATAAAGGTTGCCGCCGTCCGATGCCTGACGAATCACGATGAACTGTTGGCCGTTCAGCTTGTCGCCAAGCGCTTCGGCCTCAGCCTTGGTTTCCATGTTGCGCGCTTCAAGCTGCACTTTTTGGGCTTCAAAGTCGGCAATGTTGGCCTTGGACGCAGTCAGCGCCTTTTTCTGGGGCAACAGGAAGTTGCGAGCATAGCCCGACTTGACGTCCACGACGTCGCCCATCTGACCCAGCTTGGCCACACGTTCGAGAAGGATAACTTGCATGACAAATACTCCTTATTTCACAGCGTAAGGCAGCAAGGCGAGGAAGCGGGCGCGCTTGATGGCACGGGCCAGCTCGCGTTGCTTCTTGGCCGAGACGGCGGTGATGCGGGATGGCACGATCTTGCCACGCTCAGAGATGTAGCGTTGCAGCAGACGCGTGTCTTTGTAATCGATCGCAGGTGCGTTGTCGCCCGAGAAGGGGCAGACCTTGCGACGGCGGAAAAATGGTTTTGCAGCCATGGTTTAGCTCCCTTTCGCTCAGCGGCGCTCGCGGCGTTCGCCGCGGCCTTCGCGCTCGTCGCGCTTTTGCATCTGGACGGATGGACCTTCGGCATGCCCGTCGACCTTGATCGTCAGAACGCGCATGACGTCATCATGCAGGCGCATCAAACGCTCCATTTCCTGCACGGCGGCCGCAGGGGCGTCAGTGCGCAAAAAGGCGTAGTGGCCCTTGCGGTTCTTGTTGATCTTATAGGCCATGGTTTTGACGCCCCAGTACTCGTTGTCCACGAGGGTGCCACCATTGTCCGACAGGACGCCGCCAAAATGTTCGATCAGCCCTTCGGCCTGAGTGTTGCTCAGGTCCTGACGGGCAATCATCACATGCTCATAAAGAGGCATGAGAGTGCTCCACTTCTATCAAGGCGCATTTCATAGACCGATCCTGAAACCCCTGCGGATGGTCACGAGAGACTGCGCGGCAAAAATGTATTTGCAGGGACGGGTCCGTATAAGAGCGCACAGCGCCCGTGGCAAGGCCAAAGGCATCCGCGAAAAACGGCCCACTTAACGGCCCTCAAAACGGGCACATCGCAGTCACTGACCTGCCCCATTTCTGTCACCTTTGTCGGGCTTAACTTTGGTTAACAAACCGCAAGATCCCGAGGACACCTCGCGCGATCTGGCAAAACCGAACGAAGGACGTACCCCATGACCGCATTCCCCGATATGATTGCCCCCCAAACAGCCGCACCCGCCGCGCCAAGTACACCGGCGCGCACCGTGGATGGGCAGCGTTGGTTGATCCGCGGGGCACAGCGGGTGGGCGGAGCGGCCTGCGTGTTGGCAGCCCTTGGGCTGTGGGTGCAGCCCGGTGCGGCCTGGGATGCCGATTTGGCCCTGTTCAAGATGGGGCTGTCTGTGGGCCTTGGCTTTGTCGGGCTGGCAGTGATGCAAATGGGGCGCGCCGTGCCCAGTGTTGACGTGGAAATTGACACGATCCGGCGCGAAGTGCGCCTGGTGCGGGGCCAGGGGCGCGCGCGCGCGCTGGTCAGTCGGACCCGGATGACAGACCTCGGGCCGGCGGAACTGCATGCCAATATGCTGCGCATGTGGGCACAGGACGGCGCACTCGTTGCAGAGGTCGCGCTGAGCGATCCGCAAATGCGCGCGCGCCTTGTCGGGGCGCTGAAAGATGCCGGCAAACTGTGACGCATTTGCGGGATCAACGGGGATAACACCTGACATGGCGGATTTATGCGCACCACGGGGTGTTCATGAATGCGCACGTCCTGTTGATGTCTGCAGAATTGCGATTGTGGGCTGAAACAACATCTATCCACGATACATCAACCAACGTGGAGACCCCTCGAAATGAAATCCCTTTTTCTTGCAGCGGCCTTGTCAGGCACAGCGTCGCTCGCACTTGCTGCTGACACATATACGCTGGACTCCAGCCACAGCCAGATCCTGTTCTCCTACAACCACCTCGGTTTCTCCACGACCTGGGGCATGTTCTCGGGATTTGAAGGCGAGATCGCGTTTGATCAGGAAAACCCCGCCAACTCGTCGGTGTCTGTGTCGATGCCAACCAAATCCATGTTCACCGGCTGGGAACAGCGCGATGGGCATTTCATGTCGGCCGACTTCTTTGGTGCCGATGATGACGACGTGATCACCTTTACCTCGACGGGTATCGAAGTGACGGGCGAGGGCACTGCCAACATCACCGGTGATCTGACGATGAACGATGTCACCAAATCCGTCGTGCTGGATGCGGTGCTGAACCAGGCGGGCACGAACCCGCTGGCGAACAAGGACTGGGCCGGGTTCAATGCCACAACAACCCTGTTGCGGTCTGACTTTGGCCTGGGCGCATTTGCCCCCGCGATCAGCGACGAAGTACAGGTGCAGATTTCTGTCGAAGCGGCAAAAGCGGACTAAGCCACCGCACACTCACGGATGGGACGCTAGGGCCGCGCATGATCTGCGCGACCTTTTCTGTGGCACCTGTGTCCGTCCCGGTGCCAATCCCAAACGTCGCCCCGCGGTGCCGTTGACGGCAAGGACACGCCTGCGGCGTGACACGATTTATGTCAGAGGCGCCTTTTCAGGCCCCTCTGACTTTTGTCGCTTTCGCCGCAGGGTTTTGGGAACCACAGATAGGACAGGTCAGTCAGTTGCCGCGCGCGACGCACTCAGATTGACGTCGACGGACACGTTGAACTTGAGCGAGCTTTCATCTGCCATGTTGTCGCCAATGCCAAAGCTGCGCCGGTCCAGCGTGAGCCCGCCCACCATGGATGCCGCATTGCCGTTCACCGACAGCCCAAAGGGCATCGTCACGGGCACTGTCTGATCTTTGATCGTCAATGTGCCCACAGCCTCGTACCCATCGATTATGGGCAAGATATCCGCGACGAAACGGGCTGTAGGAAAGTCGGTGCTGTTGAAAAAGTCCGGCCCCATGGCCTGATCCGTCACGCTGCCAAGGGTCAGCGAGCCGACGGCAATCGTCACATCGACCGTGCCCGCCACGCCGTTTTCCACGGTTTCGTCAAAGGTGATGGCGGCCGTCCAATCGGCAAATGTACCGGTCACGTCTGTCCCAAGTTGGGTGACGGTGATCGACAGCGCGCCCTCATCGACGGCCCAGTCCGATGCAACCTTTTCCAGTGCGGCCACGTCGCCAGCCCCGCCATGGGGGGCATAGACGCCAAGTGCTGCACCGCCCGACAGGGCAAGCGCCCAAAGCGCGACAGCCGCAGTGATCGGGCCGCGTGCCTTGTGCTCGGGTGTTGTGGCGGGCAGATCAGCGCGCCCAAACCACATCCGGCGCAAGGTGACATCCTTGTCGATCACATGATGCTTGAGAGCGCCCGCAATGTGCAGAACAAGGGACAGGGCCAGCACCTTTGTCAGCACCCAATGCGCGCCCCCAAAGATCGAGGCCACGCTGTCGGATTTGGGCACCAATGGCAAATCCTGACCAAAGGGCCACCAGATCGGCGCAAATCCTGCGGTCGCAGCATGGTGGATCCACCCCGACAGCGGCACCAGCACAAGCGAGCCATAAAGCAGCCAGTGCACGGTTTCAGCGGCAAAACTCTCCAACTTGCGATCTGCATTCAGCAAACCGGGTTTGGGTTGGCTCAGGGCCCATGCGATGCGGATCAGCGCCACGAAAAACACTGTGACACCCAGCGTCTTGTGCAGCGAAAACAAAAACGCGGTGCGCTCAAGCAGGCCATCGACAGGCGTGCTGGCGGTTTTCAACTCGTAGGCCATGCCGTTTGCCACCACCCCAAGCGGGATCAGGGACAAGATCAAAAGGGCTGTCAGCCAGTGCAGGGTCTTGGCGACAGAGCCAAAGCTGTCGGCGGTGTTGGTAAGGGCCATTTCGGGTGCTCCTGTCAGGGTCTGTGCTCGGGTAACACGTTGCCCCTTAATGTTATGCGGCTGGCGGTGCTGACAAGCGCCAATGCGCGCACATATCTCGTGCGTGTGCGCAATCCATCGCGCTGCTCTTGTTTGCGTGCAGCCGCGCGACTACACCGACAGGTGCAATACCAAGATACGTCAGGGACAAAGATATGAGCGTCGCATTTGTTTTTCCGGGCCAAGGGGCTCAAACCATCGGCATGGGTCACGATCTTGCGCAGGCCTATCCCGCCGCACGCGCCGTCTTTGACGAGGTGGACGAGGCGTTGGGCGAACACCTGAGCACGCTGATCTGGGAGGGGGATGCCGACACGCTGACCCTGACCCAAAACGCGCAACCTGCATTGATGGCCACCTCCTTGGCCGCGCTGCGCGCGCTTGAGGCCGAGGGGATCGGCACGGACCGGGCATCGTTTGTGGCCGGGCACTCGCTGGGGGAGTATTCTGCGTTGTGTGCGGCAGGTGCCCTCAGCCTTGCAGACACGGCGCGCCTGCTGCGCACGCGCGGAAAGGCCATGCAAGAGGCCGTGCCCGTCGGGGTCGGTGCGATGGCGGCGTTGCTGGGCCTTGATTTTGCGACCGTGCAGGACATTGCCCAGGAGGCTGCGGGGGACGACGTGTGTCAGGCGGCAAAAGACAATGATCCAGGACAGGTTGTTGTGTCCGGTCACAAGGGGGCGGTGGAGCGCGCGGTTGAAAGCGCCAAGGCCAGAGGGGCCAAGCGCGCGGTCATGCTGCCGGTATCGGCGCCATTTCACTGCGCACTGATGGAGCCGGCGGCCCGCGTTATGGCCGAGGCGTTGCAAGGTGTGGACTTTCAAGCGCCCTCGACCCCGGTTGTGGCCAATGTGCTGGCCGCAAGCACGTCAGATCCCGACCAGCTGCGTGGTCTGCTTGTGGATCAGGTCACAGGATCCGTGCGGTGGCGCGAAAGCGTGGCGTGGATGGCCGGTGAGGGGGTTACCGAGGTCTGGGAAATCGGTGCGGGCAAGGCGCTTTCGGGCATGATCCGGCGCATCGATCGATCCATTGCGACCCGCGCTGTTGGAACGCCCGCTGACGTTGTGTCAGCGCGCGATGGGTGACGCTGTCGACATGAGAACCCTTTGCACAGCAGGGGCCGGTGATCCCGGACCTGCATGGAGAGTTGAATAAAAACATCCGCGGGCCAGGGCTGGCCAAGTTTCCAGGGCTGGCCAAGTTTTACGTGCCGCGCGGCGCAAAGCATATGCGGTGACTTGCGTCACGGCGGGGGGCATGGCAAGCCCGCGGCAACTGACACGACAAGAACAGACGGAATGAGGGGACAACGATGTTTGATCTGACAGGGAAATCGGCGCTGATCACCGGGGCATCGGGGGGCATTGGCGCTGATATTGCGCGCACGCTGCACGCGGCGGGGGCCACGGTGGGCCTGAGCGGGACGCGGGTTGACCCGTTGCAGGCGCTTGCGGACGAGTTGGGTGAAAACGCCCACGTGCTGCCCTGCAACCTGAGCGATTTTGAGGCGGTCGACGCGCTGCCCAAAGAGGGGATCGCGGCGATGGGGGCGATCGACATCCTGGTCAACAATGCCGGGATCACGCGCGACAACCTGTTCATGCGCATGTCTGACGACGAATGGCAGTCTGTGCTGAACGTCAACCTGACCTCGACCTTCAAACTGTGCAAGGGCGTGATGCGGGGCATGATGAAGGCGCGGTGGGGGCGGATCGTTAACATCTCGTCTGTGGTGGGGGCGACAGGCAACCCGGGTCAGGCCAATTACGCCGCCTCAAAGGCGGGCATGGTGGGGATGTCCAAAAGCCTCGCCTACGAGGTCGCAAGCCGTGGGATCACGGTGAACGCGGTGGCCCCCGGCTTTATCGCAACAGCGATGACGGACAAGCTGACCGATGATCAAAAGACTGGAATCATGGGGCAAATTCCCGCCGGTCGCATGGGCGAAGCGCATGAAATTGCCGCCGCCGTGCTGTACCTTGCCAGCCCCGAGGCCGCCTATGTTACCGGTACCACCTTGCACGTGAACGGCGGCATGGCCATGTTGTAAGGCGCACGCTGACAAGCCTTGCCATCTTTTTCGGATATGCTATAGGCGGCGCAGATTTCGGCGGATCGGACCACGCGTGTCCGGAACGCTTCACCGCCCCAAGGGGGCTAGACCAGAGCCCCTGTTTCAAGGGGACACCACTTGGGGGCGCATCGATTTGCCCCGGTAGAATGAGGACAGTCATATGAGCGACATCGCGGACCGCGTGAAGAAGATCGTTGTGGAACATCTGGGCGTAGAAGAAGACAAAGTGTCTGAAAACGCATCCTTCATCGACGATCTGGGCGCAGACAGCCTGGACACAGTTGAACTGGTGATGGCGTTCGAAGAAGAGTTCGGCATCGAAATCCCCGATGACGCCGCTGAGACCATCCAGACGTTCGGCGACGCTGTGGGTTTCATCTCCAAAGCATCCTAAGACACACAGGCTTCGGCCTGACCAGATGGCGCTCTTCCGTGCGGAAGGGCGCCATTTTTTGTGGCCGCGCCACTGCCGACTTGCGTTTTCCGGACCGACTGCCCAAAGTTTGGAAAAGTGTGAACAAACACCGGTGATCGGGCAGGACACCAACAATGAGCAGACATGTGCCGACAATCAACACGGCGCGCGCCACGCTGCGCGTGATGCGTCCGGGCGACTTTGATCGCTTTGCCGAGATCTGGGGGACGGATGACGTCGTGCGCTTTATTGGCGGCACACCGCGCAGCCGGGACGAGTCGTGGAATGCGTTTTTGCGGATTGCTGGGCACTGGCAGGTCACGGGCTATGGCCAATGGGGGATTGAGGCGCACAGCTCAAAACGGCTGGTCGGGCAAACCGGGTTTTTCCACGGTGCGCGCGGTCTGGGCGCGGATTTTGATGCGGTGCCCGAAGCGGGCTGGGTGCTGGCCCCGGAGGCGCAAGGCCAGGGGCTGGGCCTGGAGACGGTGCAGGCGGCCCATGACTGGTTTGACCGCGTGGTGACCGGCCCGCTGGTGTGCATGATTGACCCCGCACACGGCGCATCGCTGCGCATTGCCGACACGCTTGGATATGACCGTTTGCGGGTGGCGGAAGTTGCGGGCGGGCCGGTGCAGTTGATGGTGCGCACGTCCCCACCGCAGCTCTAGCCGAGCGCAGGCGTGATCCAAAGGCGCGCCTTGCGGCGCACGACATTTTTGATTTGGCACTGCGCGGCACCGTAAAGTGAAAACCGCTGGCGTGGTCCGGGGGCTTGAACAGGGGCTACGCCGCACGGTATGAGACGCAAAGAAAAGACAAAAGGGCTGGGGCAGATGCGCAGAGTAGTTGTGACGGGATTGGGTCTTGTGACCCCCTTGGCGGATGGCGTGGAAAACAGCTGGTCGCGGATCTTGGACGGGCAGTCGGGTGCTGGCCCCATCACGGGCTTTGATCCCGAAGGGCTCGCCACGACCTATGCCTGCGAGGTGCCCTTGGGTGATGGTACGGACGGGACGTTCAACGCGGCGACGTACATGGAGCCCAAAGAGCAGCGCAAGGTCGACACATTTATCCTGTTTGGCATGGCCGCAGCCCAGCAGGCGGTGGAAGACGCAGGCTGGATGCCTCAAGACCGTGAAGATCAGGAACGCACTGGCGTTTTGATTGGCTCGGGTATTGGCGGTCTGAACTCTATCGCCAACACTGCCGTGATGATGGAACAGAAGGGCCCGCGCCGCGTCAGCCCGTTCTTTGTGCCCGGTGCGCTGATCAACCTGATTTCGGGCCAGGTTTCCATCCGCTACCAGTTCAAGGGTCCGAACCATTCGGTGGTGACCGCCTGTTCGACAGGCGCCCACGCCATTGGTGATGCGGCGCGCTTGATCATGTTGGGGGATGCGGACGTGATGGTGGCGGGCGGCGCTGAGGCTGCAATCTGCAAGATCGGCATCGCCGGCTTTAACGCCTGCAAGGCGTTGTCCACCAAACGCGCGGATGACCCGCAGAAGGCCAGCCGCCCCTATGATGCGGATCGCGACGGCTTTGTGATGGGGGAAGGTGCGGGCATGGTGGTGCTTGAGGAGTATGAGCATGCCGTGGCGCGCGGGGCCAAGATCTATGCCGAGGTGCTTGGCTATGGTCTGTCCGGCGATGCCTATCACATCACGGCCCCGTCCGAGGATGGCGAGGGCGGTGAACGCTCGATGCGCGCCGCGTTGCGCTCAGCCGGGCTTGAGCCATCCGACATTGACTATATCAACGCGCATGGCACCTCGACCATGGCTGACACGATTGAGCTTGGCGCGGTTGAGCGGATGCTGGGTGATCACGCGGCCAATGTGACCATGTCGTCCACCAAATCGGCCACGGGCCATCTGTTGGGGGCGGCCGGTGCGATCGAGGCGATCTTTTCGATCCTGGCGATCCGCGATCAGGTGTGTCCGCCCACCATCAATCTGGAAAACGCAGCCGTTGAGACATCTGTGGATCTGGCCCCCAATACCAAGCGGGCGCGCAAGGTCAACGTCGCTTTGTCCAACAGCTTTGGCTTTGGTGGGACAAATGCCAGCGTCATCTTTGGAAAGGTCGGCTGATGTGGCGGGGCATCGCCTCTAACGCGCTGACCTTTTTGATTGTGGGCCTGTTTCTGGCTGGCGGCGTCATCCTGTGGGGTCGTGGTCAGTATGAAGGACCGGGGCCGCTGGCGGACGCCATTTGCTTGCAGGTTGAACGCGGATCGAACTTTCGCCGTGTCAGCCGCGATCTGGAAGAGGAGGGCGCCGTGACCAACGCCTCGATCTTTCGCGTGGGCGCGGATTATGCGGGCAAGTCGAGCGCGCTGAAGGCGGGCAGCTATTTGGTTGAACCGGGTGCGTCGATGGAACAGATCGTCGATGTGGTCACGCGCGGCGGGGCCAGCACCTGCGGGACCGAGGTGGTGTACCGCATTGGGGTGAACCGGCTGAGCGCGCAGGTGCGTGAACTGGATCCTGGCACAAACCGCTTTGTCGAGCGGGCAGAGTTTCAGCCGGGCCAAGAGGCCACGCCCGCGATCTACACGCAAGTGCGCGACGCGCAGGACACGCGGTACCGTGTGGCGATGGCCGAGGGTGTGACCAGCTGGCAGGTCGTGGACGCGTTGCGTGCGATGGATGTTTTGTCGGGTGATGTGGACGAAATCCCGCCCGAGGGTGCGTTGGCGCCGGACAGTTACGAGGTGCGCCCGGGCGACGAGCGGGCGGGTGTGTTGGCGCAGATGGCCGAGCAGCAGGAGTTGTGGGTATCAGCCGCCTGGGAAGCGCGCGACCCGGATGTGCCGCTGGAAAGCCCTGAGGATTTGCTCACGCTGGCCTCGATCATCGAAAAGGAGACGGGTGTTGCTGCGGAGCGCGAGCAGGTGGCATCGGTTTTTGTCAATCGCCTGAACCGGGGCATGCGTCTGCAAACGGACCCGACAGTGATTTATGGTATCACCAAAGGGCAGGGTGTGCTGGGCCGGGGGTTGCGTCGTTCGGAGTTGCGCGCGGCGACGCCGTGGAACACCTATGTCATTCAAGGGTTGCCGCCGACCCCGATTGCGAACCCGGGCCGTGCGAGCCTGATGGCGGCCGGTCAGCCTGAGGATACGGAGTTTGTATTCTTTGTGGCGGATGGCACGGGTGGCCATGCGTTTGCCGAAACCCTGGATGAGCACAACCGCAATGTGGCGCGCTGGCGCGAGATTGAAGCCGAGCGCGCAGAGCAGTCCGACGGCGGCTGAACCGCATCGGTTTGGGCGGGCGACACGCCCGCCTTACTGAAATACGTATCGCGAAAAACTTGAACGGGTTTTGGCGGAGGAACCTCCGCCTTACGTGTGGTGCCGGGGTATTTTCGCCGTTTGCAGCTTTGTCCCCGCGGGGACAGAGCAAGCTTGTTGAACGTCCTCAATCACTTAGCTCGCATGTTTACCAGATCTTAACCTCTTGGGTAGGATTTTGTTAATCATACCGTACGCTTAGCGGCTATGGCGCACAACCAAGAGGCTTGACTCTGCGAACGGTTACACGTATAACTTGTGACAAGCTGGAAGAAGTGGGCAAGCGGCCATCGGAGAGATCCGGGGTCGCTTTTTCATTTTGCTCGTGCGGGGACATCCCAACGCATGAGAGGTTATGCACACATGACACTAATCACCCCGGAGCTTGAAGAAGCTCGGACCGAGGAACTGTTTTCTTCGGTACAGGACTCGATTGGCGCGCTGCGTCGCGAGTTCGAAGCCCTCAAAGAAAGGGTCGAACAGGGGGAGGACGTCAAGGTCACGGAGATCAAATCCAAGCTATCGGAGATGAACACCGTCGTAATCAATTGTCAGAAACTGGAGGGTACCCTTGAACAAGCCCGACACAAACACAGCCGGATTGCACAAGGGGGCTATGCCCTCGACCTTGTCGCAGCCGCCGCTCAGGTTCGGTGCGCGCTTGGTCGCATCCGCCCCTGCTGTGGAGCAGACACAGTTTCTGAATGAGTTGGGAGAGGGCGCCTTGTGCGCCCTCCCTTTTCTGTTCGAATTTTGGGCGTTGGATCACCAATTGCCCCCCGAAGGCGACTGGCGCACCTGGGTGATCATGGGCGGGCGCGGCGCTGGCAAGACGCGTGCGGGGTCTGAATGGGTCCGCTCGATCGTGGAAGGGCCCACGCCGATGGATCCCGGCACGGCCCGCCGTGTTGCGCTGGTGGGCGAGACCTTTGATCAGGTGCGCGAAGTTATGATTTTTGGGGAGAGCGGTATTCTGGCCTGCTCCCCCCCGGACCGCCGCCCCGAGTGGCAAGCGGGTCGCAAGCGGCTGGTGTGGCCCAACGGGGCTGTGGCGACGGTGCACACGGCCTTTGATCCCGAAGGCTTGCGTGGTCCGCAGTTTGATGCGGCCTGGGTCGATGAGTTGGCCAAGTGGAAGAAGGGCCAGGAGACCTGGGACATGTTGCAGTTCGCCTTGCGCCTGGGCTCCCACCCGCGGGTTTGTGTCACCACGACGCCGCGCAATGTGGGGGTGCTGAAAACGCTGTTGAAGATGCCCTCGACCGTCACGACCCACGCCCCGACCGAGGCGAATGCGGCCAATCTTGCGTCGTCCTTTCTGGAGGAGGTGCGCGCGCGCTATCACGGCACGCGTCTGGGCCGTCAGGAGCTGGATGGCGTGTTGTTGAGTGATGCGGAGGGTGCGTTGTGGACCACGGCCATGCTGGAGGCCTGCCACAAAAAGGGGTTTATGAAGTTTGACCGCGTTGTTGTGGGTGTGGATCCGGCCACGACAAGCGGAGCGGGATCGGATGAGTGCGGAATTGTCGTCGTCGGGGCCCATATGAACGGGCCGCCCCAAGACTGGAAGGCCCATGTTATTGCCGACATGACCGTGCAGGGCGCCCGCCCGTCAGAGTGGGCCCGTGCGGCCGTTACCGCGGTGGACACCTGGGAGGCCGACCGCCTGGTGGCCGAGGTCAACCAGGGGGGGCAGATGGTTGGCGAGGTTGTGCGCCAGATTGACCCGTTGGTTCCTTACAAGGCCGTCCATGCCAGCCGCGGCAAGGTCGCCCGCGCCGAGCCGATTGCCGCCCTATATGAGCAGGGTCGTGTGACCCACACCCCCAACCTGGGCCCGCTTGAGGACCAGATGGTTCTGATGACCCGCCGTGGCTATGTCGGCGATGGGTCCCCCGACCGGGTGGATGCGTTGGTGTGGGCCTTGCACGAGTTGATGATTGAGCCCGCGCGTGAATATCGCCGCCCGGGTGTGCGGAGTTTGTGACGCGCGATTGCATATTTTAGGAACAATGAAGTCAGGGGCAATCTTTGGCTTGTGAGGGGCGGTGCTGATGAGGCGCACGCCCTTTTTCTTTGGAATGGACGGGGCGGGATCCGCCCTTTTGGGATCATGGATAGGAGACCTGAGACATGGTGTTTGATTTCTTTCGCAAGCAGGGGCAGGTCGATGCACCAGAGCAAAAGGCCAGCGCGACGGGCAAGGTTGTGGCCTGGCAGACCGGTGGCCGCGTGGCCTGGTCGCCCCGCGATGCGGTGTCGCTGACCCGCTCGGGCTTTTCCGGCAATCCGGTTGGATTCCGGTCGGTCAAGTTGATTGCCGAGGCGGCTGCGGCCTTGCCGTTGGTGTTGCAGGATGCAGAGCAACGTTTTGACGCCCATCCCATCCTGTCGCTGATCAAGCGCCCCAATCCGGGCCAGGGTCGTGCGGAGTTGCTGGAGGCGCTATATGCCCAGCTGCTGTTGTCGGGCAATGCCTATGTTGAGGCCGTTGCGGGTGAGAGTGGCGCGCCGCTTGAGTTGCATGTGCTGCGCTCTGACCGGATGTCGGTTGTGCCGGGGTCGGATGGCTGGCCGGTGGCCTATGACTATTCCGTGGGCGGCAAGACCCACCGGTTTGATGCCAGCGGTCCGGTCAGCCCGATTTGTCACATCAAGTCGTTTCACCCCCAGGATGACCATTACGGCTTTAGCCCGATGCAGGCGGCCGCCATGGCGCTGGACGTTCACACGGCGGCCTCGCGGTGGTCCAAATCCTTGCTGGACAATGCCGCCCGTCCGTCGGGCGCGATTGTCTATCGCGGGCAGGATGGCCAGTCGCAGCTGAGCATGGATCAGTATGACCGTCTGGTGTCGGAGATCGAGACCAACCATTCGGGCGCGCGCAATGCGGGCCGTCCTATGTTGCTGGAGGGGGGGCTGGACTGGAAGCCCATGGGCTTTTCCCCGTCCGATATGGAGTTTCAAAAGACCAAGGAGGCGGCCGCCCGCGAGATCGCCCTGGCCTTTGGCGTGCCGCCGATGCTGCTCGGCATCCAGGGTGATGCGACCTATGCCAACTATCAAGAGGCCAACCGCGCCTTTTAACGCCTGACCGTGTTGCCCCTGGCGACCCGTGTTGCTGCCGCCCTGGCCGAATGGCTGGGCGCGCATGGCGGTGATGATGTGGTGCTGACCCCGGATCTGGATCAGGTGTCGGCCCTGTCGGCCGAGCGCGATGCCCAGTGGGCCCGTGTGTCGGGTGCGGGGTTCCTGACGGACGCGGAAAAGCGCCGCATGCTGGGTTTGCCTGCCTTGTCCGAGGAGGCATCGGATGGATGACCCCACCTACGAGCGGTTTGCCTGTGCGCCGGGCTTGCGCCTGGAGGCCCATGAGCGCCTGACGGAGGTACATTTCGAAAATCTGTGCCGCCGTCTGGACCGCCTTGAAGAGCTGATGGAGCGCCTGGAAAAGCGGTTGTGGCTGACTGTCTACGGCGTTGTTGCCGCCGTTCTGGCCACCGGGTTCCAGTCCATCATGGCGGCCATTCCACATTAACACCAAAAGGAGATCCGAGATGCAGGCAGAGACCGGTCTGGAGACGAAATTTGCGCGCTTTGGTGAAGGGATCAAAGTGCAGGACGATCACGTGATTGAGGGCTATGCCAGCCTGTTTGGTGCCTGTGATCAGGGTGGCGACGTGGTGACGAAGGGTGCTTATGCTGCCTCGTTGTCGGCCATCGCCACTGAGGGGCGCCGCGTCAAGATGCTGTGGCAGCACGACCCGGCCCATCCAATTGGCGTCTGGGACGAGGTGCGCGAAGACGCCAAGGGCCTGTGGGTCAAGGGCCGTTTGTTGCCTGAGGTGGCAAAGGGTCGCGAAGCGGTGGAGTTGATCGCGGCGGGGGCCATTGATGGGCTTTCCATCGGCTATCGCACTGTGAAGTCCTCAAAGAACGACAAGGGCCAGCGGCTCTTGAAGGAACTGGAGCTTTGGGAGGTGTCTTTGGTCACGTTCCCGATGCTGCCCAGTGCGCGGGTGGCCGCCAAGACCGAAGCGATGGCTTTGGACCCTGACTACATGCTGCGCGATATGGCGGCGGCCTTTTGGGTTGCGCGCGAGAGCCTGGCGCAGCGCTGACGCGCCCGCCGACAAAAACCACAAGTCAAGGACATGCTGATGAGCAAGACCGAACACGAGGCTCGGGCCGGGGAAGGTTTGTCTCCCGCCCAGGAAGTTGCCGAAGCCATGAAGGGTTTCGTCAACGAATGCAAAGGCTTCCAAGCCGAAATTCAAACCAAACTTCAACAAACAGAAGAGCGACTGACCATGCTGGATCGTAAAACAATGACTGCCGCGCGCACCCCTTTGGCTGGCGCTGTTGAGATGGGTGCACCGCACCAGAAAGCCTTTAACGCCTATGTGCGTGCGGGTGATGATGATGGCCTGCGTGGCCTTGAGCTGGACGGCAAATCGCTGTCGACTGCTGTAAATTCGGATGGTGGTTACCTGGTGGATCCCGCCACGTCCGAGACCGTCAAATCGGTTTTGAATGCCACGGCATCGATCCGTTCGATCGCATCCGTCGTCAATGTCGAAGCGACATCCTATGACGTGCTTGTCGACCATGGTGATATCGGCACGGGCTGGGCGACTGAGACCGCTTCGGTGTCCGAAACCGACACGCCCCAGATTGACCGGATCACCATTCCGCTCCATGAGCTGTCCGCCCTGCCCAAAGCGTCACAGCGTCTGCTGGACGATGCGGCCTTTGACATCGAAGGGTGGTTGGCTGGCCGCATCGCGGACAAGTTTGCCCGCGCAGAAGCGGCATCGTTTGTGTCCGGTGACGGCATCGACAAGCCCAAGGGTTTCCTGGCCCACACATCTGTCGACAATGACGTCTGGACCTGGGGCAACCTTGGCTATGTTCCCACCGGTGTTGACGGTGACGTGACGGCTGAATCCATCATCGACGTGGTTTACGCGCTGGGTGCAGAATACCGCGCCAACGCGTCTTTCGTGATGAATTCGAAGACAGCGGGCCTCGTGCGCAAGCTGAAGGACAATGACGGCCGTTTCCTGTGGACAGACGGTCTAGCGGCTGGTCAACCTGCGGTTCTGATGGGCTATCCCGTTCTTATCGCAGAAGACATGCCTGATGCGGGCACTGGTGCGGACGCGATTGCCTTTGGTGATTTTGCGGCCGGCTACACCGTTGCCGAGCGCCCTGATCTGCGCGTCCTGCGGGACCCCTTTAGCGCCAAGCCACATGTTCTGTTTTACGCCACCAAGCGCGTGGGCGGCGACGTGAGCGACTTTGCCGCGATCAAGCTGCTGAAATTCGCCACAGCCTAATCGGTTGAGGTGGATCACCGGGGGTGGGTTTCTTGCCCATCCCCGGTGCCGGGTGCGTGCTGGAAGTGCGCCGTGTTGTCTAGCTGCTCCCCTCCGTCCGAGCAATGCGGACTGGCGCGCGCCCGGACCAATGGGGTGAGGGGCCAAAAGTCGTGTGGAGATGTTCCATGATGTTGATCGAAGAGACCACTGTGCCGGATACGGTGCTGCCGGTCGAAGAATTCAAGGCGCATCTGCGTCTGGCCAGCGGGTTTGAGAGCGATGATGCGCAAGACGCCGTCTTGGCCAGCTTTCTGCGTGCTGCTGTCGCCGCTATTGAAGCGCGCACGGGCAAAGTGCTGATTGAGCGTGATTTTACCCTGTCGCTGACAGAGTGGCGCGCTGTTGACGCGCAGGTGTTGCCGGTTGCCCCGGTGCATGCCGTGACGGCTGTTGCCCTTGTTGACCGCACAGGTACTCAGGTTCCGGTGGATGGCGACACGTTCTGGCTGGAACGTGACACCCACCGCCCGCGTCTGCGGTCTGTGGGCACTGTTTTGCCGGGTCTGCCCGAGGGTGGTTCGGCCGAGGTTGCGTTTCGCGCAGGCTATGCGGCTGCCCTTGCATCCGCCCCGGCGGATTTGGTGCAGGCTGTGATGTTGCTGGCGGCCCATTACTATGAATTCCGCAACGAGACGAGCTTGAGCGAAGGCTGCATGCCGTTTGGTGTCACCAGCCTGATCGAGCGCTACCGCGTCATGCGTGTGGGCGGGGGGGCGAGATGAGCCTGCCGCGCCTGAACTGGCGCCTAACCCTTGAGACCCCAAGCCATGTGGCGGACGGGGCAGGCGGGTTTGCCGAAGCGTGGACGCCCCTTGGTGTTTTGTGGGCCGATTTGAAGGCCCGCACCGGGCGAGAGACAGTCGCCAGCGGTGTTGCCGTGTCCTCTGTCCCTTACGCCATCACTGTGCGCGGCGCGCCTACGGGTCATCCCGAACGCCCGGTTGCCAACCAGCGGTTTCGCGATGGCTCCCGTGTGTTTCACATCAGCAGTGTTGCCGAAAAGGATCCCGAAGGCCGGTATCTGATCTGCATGGCAAATGAGGAGGTGGTGGTATGAGTTATGCGATGTCTGCCGCCCTTCAGAGTGCTGTTTTTGCCGCTGTCAGTGCGGATATGGCCGTGTCCGGCGCTGTTGGCGATGCCGTTTATGACGCTTTGCCTGGCGGGTCGCTGCCGCCTTTGTACGTGAGCATTGGTCCGGAAACGGTTGTGGCCGAGGACGACAAGACCGGCGGCGGTGCAGCGCATCGTTTCGTTGTGTCCGTTGTCACCGAAGTCCCCGGCTTTTTCGCGGCCAAAGAGGTTGCGGGCGCTGTCTGTGACGCCTTGCAAGATGCTGATCTGACATTGAGCCGGGGCCGCCTTGTGTCGCTCCGATTTGAACGCGCCCGCGCTGTCAAGATCGACAAGGGCACGGGCCGCCGCATTGACCTGACCTTTCGTGCCCGCACGGAAGACAACTAATCCCAATTCTAATTACGGAGAAAACCCATGGGTGCTCAGAATGGAAAAGACCTGTTGATCAAGGTCGACATGACCTCGGACGGGCAGTTCGAGACTATTGCTGGCCTGCGCGCCACGCGCGTGAGCTTTAACGCCGAAACGGTTGATGTGACCAGCCTGGAAAGCCAGGGCGGGTGGCGCGAGCTGTTGTCGGGCGCCGGTGTCCGCTCGGCCAACATTTCGGGATCGGGTGTGTTCAAGGACGAAGGCACGGACGAGCGCGCGCGCCAGATCTTCTTTGACGGAGAAACGCCTGATTTTCAGGTGATCATCCCGGATTTCGGCATTGTGGAGGGCCCGTTTCAGGTGTCGGCCCTGGAATATAGCGGCAGCCACAACGGCGAGGCCACCTATGAGGTCACCATGGCCTCTGCCGGTGCCCTGTCGTTCACGGCACTCTAGACCATGACCAATCCTTGGAGGGGAGAGGTGACGTTGGTCATCGATGGGCAGGTTTGTGTGATGCGACTGACCTTGGGTGCCCTTGCGGGCCTGGAGGCTGCGCTGGCTGAGCCGTCGCTGGTTGCCTTGGTCGAGCGTTTTGAGCAGGGCCGCTTTTCCAGTTCGGATGTGCTGGCCTTGTTGAAGGTGGGCGTGTTGGGGGGCGGCTGTGCTGTCACCCCGGAGGCCCTTGATCACGCCGAGATTGAGGGTGGTCCGATGGCTGCGGCCCGTGCGGCGGCAGAGCTGATCGCGCGCGCCTTTGTGGTGCCGGGCGCATGAGCCAAGGACTTGACTGGCCCGCGTTGATGCGGGCCGGGATGCAGGGGCTGCGCCTGACGCCGGATGCGTTTTGGGCGCTGACCCCTGCCGAATTGCAAGTGATGCTGGGCGATCCGGCCCAATCCGCACCGCTGCTCAGCGACGGATTGGATGCCTTGATGGCCGCCTGGCCCGATAGCAGCGAGACGACACCGGAAGGGGATCGGATATGAGCGATTACAATGAAGAGATTGACGGGTTGGAGGAGCGCACCGACGGGTTGCGCCAGACCCTTGATCAGACGTCGAGCATGGTCACCAGCTTTGACAGCGAATTGCGCCGTATGCGCGAAAGTCTTGCCGCGACCGGCAAGGATGTGGCCACCCTCGAAAAGGGGTTGTCCAGCGGGTTGCGCAAAGCCTTTGACGGGTTGGTATTTGACGGTTTGAGCCTGTCGGATGCGTTGGAGACCGTTGGCAATTCGATGATCAACGCAACATACAACGCTGCCATCAAGCCGGTGACCAACCATGTTGGTGGTCTGCTTGCCAGTGGCGTGGGCAGCCTGGTCGAGGGGGTGTTGCCATTTGCCAATGGTGCCCCGTTCAGCCAGGGCCGCGTGATGCCCTTTGCGGCCGGTGGCATCGTCAGTTCCGCCACGCCGTTTGGTATGCGCGGTGGCATGGGTGTGATGGGTGAAGCGGGGCCTGAGGCGATCATGCCGTTGGCCCGCGGCCCTGATGGCAAACTGGGCGTGCGTGGCGGCGGGGCGAGTACGCCCACGGTTGTGATGAATGTGACCACACCGGATGTGCAGGGCTTTGCCCGCTCACAAAACCAGATTGCGGCACAGATGAACCGCGCCCTGGGGCGCGCCAATCGCAATCGATAAGACTTTAGGGGAGCTAAGACTATGACATTTCACGAGGTTCGTTTTCCCGCATCCTTGAGCTTTGGCTCGGTTGGGGGGCCAGAGCGGCGCACGGAAGTTGTGACGCTGGCCAACGGGTTTGAAGAGCGCAATTCACCCTGGGCCCATTCGCGTCGCCGCTATGATGCGGGGCTGGGGATGCGGTCGCTTGACGATATCGAAACACTGATCGCGTTTTTCGAGGCCCGCATGGGCCAGATGTATGGTTTTCGCTGGAAAGACTGGTCGGATTTCAAATCCTCGTCTGCGAGTGGCACGCCTGCCTACAATGATCAGACCATTGGTATTGGGGACGGACAGCAAGCCAGTTTTCCGCTGTTGAAGACGTATCGTTCGGGCGCGCACAGCTACGCGCGCCCCATCGCCAAACCCGTTTTGGGATCGGTCCGTGTGGGTGTGTCACAAGATGAGATGCAGGAGGGTGTGGATTACGAGCTGGATATCAACACCGGCCTTGTCACGTTTCAGCACCCCCCCGAGATCGATGTAGACGTCACGGCGGGTTTTGAATTCGACGTTCCTGTGCGTTTTGACACGGATCAGATCCAAACTTCGGTTGCCAGTTTTCAAGCCGGGAGCGTGCCGAACGTGCCCATTGTTGAGGTGCGCGTCTGATGAGTGGTCAAAGCGAAGAGTTTTTGGCGCATGCCGCTACAGGTCTTACGACGTTGTGTCGGGCCTGGGCGATTGAGCGCGAGGATGGTCAATCGTTCGGGTTTACCGATCACGATTGTGAATTGAATTTTGACGGCGTGACGTTTCGGGCTGAAACGGGTCTGACGGCGTCTGCGCTGGCTCAAAGTACGGGCCTGAGCGTGGACAACACTGAGGCGCTGGGCGCATTGACGGATGCCGCCGTCCGCGAGGATGAAATCGAGGCGGGCCGTTTTGACGGTGCCGAAGTGCGCGCATGGATCGTCAATTGGGCAGACACGGACGTGCGCTGGTTGCAGTTTCGCGGCACGATCGGAGAGATCCGCCGCGCGGGTGGTGCATTTCACGCAGAGCTGCGCGGATTGACCGAGGCGTTGAATCGCCCGTTGGGCCGCATCTATCAAAAACCCTGTACTGCGGTTCTGGGTGATGGGTCGTGCGGGTTTGATCTGACGACGCCGGGTTACCGGTTTGAGGGTCTTGTGGATCGCGTTACGGACGGTCGCGTATTTGAGTGGGACGCTTTGGACGGTTTCGAGCCGGGTTGGTTCCTGCGCGGGCGTCTGGATGTGCTGGATGGCAACGCTGCGGGCCTTTGGGGCACGATCAAGCGTGACACGTTTCAAGACGGTGTGCGCCGCATTGAATTGTGGGAAGCCATCCGTGGCGGCGTTGTATCGCAGTCCCAGATCCGTTTGACCGCAGGCTGTGACAAGCGGTTCGAGACCTGCCGTTTGAAGTTCAACAATTTGCTGAACTTTCAGGGCTTTCCCGATTTGCCAAGTGACGACTGGGTCATGGCCTATCCCACCACGGGTGGCACCAACAGCGGAGGCAGCTTGAGATGAGTTTTGATCAACATGAGATTGTCGCCGAGGCGCGCACCTGGATTGGCACGCCCTACATCCATCAGATGGCGGTCAAACGCGCTGGGTGCGATTGCCTGGGCCTTGTGCGTGGCGTGTGGCGCGGTGTGATCGGCACTGAGCCTGAACGCCCGCCTGCCTATACGATGGACTGGTCCGAACCCAACCGCGAGGAGCTTTTGTGGGAGGCCGCATTGCGCCATCTGCGCCCCAAGCCTTTGATGGATGCCGCCCCTGGCGACGTCATCCTGTTTCGCATGCGCGATGGGGGTGTGGCCAAGCATTTGGGCATTCAGACGTCTGTGGGCCCCACTGCGCGGTTCGTACATGCCTATAGCGGCCATGGCGTTGTCGAGAGCCCGCTCAGCGCCCCGTGGGCCCGTCGGATCGTAGCCCGTTTCGAATTTCCATTTGAGGAGGCCAGCTGATGGCGACTGTTGTACTTTCAGCTGCGGGTGCGGCCATCGGCGGATCTGTTGGTGGTTCGTTTTTGGGCTTGTCCTCGGTTGCGATTGGCCGTGCGGTGGGTGCCACCCTTGGACGTGTCATTGACCAGCGGGTCATGGGCCAGGGTTCGGATGTGGTCGAAACCGGCAAGGTGGACAGGTTTCGTTTGACCAATTCCGGTGAAGGGGCCGC
>JBCCBC010000170.1:0-6468 GCA_039814435.1 Pseudomonadota bacterium | reverse complement strand
CCGATCATAGGTGTGCGACCCAGGCCGCCGCCCACGATCACCTCGAATCCGCGCGCGCCGTCGCCTTCCAGCATACGCAGGCCAATGTCGTGCGCCTTGGTCACAGCGCGGTCATTCGGCGATCCGGTCACGGCGATCTTGAACTTGCGGGGCATGAACTGGAATTCGGGGTGGTCGGTTGACCACTGACGCAAAAGCTCAGCCACAGGACGCGGGTCGGCGATCTCATCCGCGGCCGCACCGGCAAAGTGGTCCGCCGTCACGTTGCGGATTGTGTTGCCTGAGGTCTGGATGGCGTGCATGCCGACCTCGGCCAGCGCGTCCAGCATGTCGGGCACGTCTTTGAGCGCGGGCCAGTTGTACTGGATGTTCTGGCGCGTGGTGAAGTGGCCGTAGCCCTTGTCCCACCGATCCCCAATCTCTGCCAGTTTGCGCATCTTGGCGCTGTTGAGCGTGCCATAGGGGATCGCGACGCGCAGCATGTAGGCGTGCAGTTGCAGATAGAGGCCGTTCATCAGGCGCAGCGGCTTGAATTCATCCTCGGTCAGGTTGCCTGCGATGCGGCGCTCGACCTGGGCGCGGAACTGGGCGTTGCGGGTGGCCAGAAAGGCGGTATCGAATTCGGAATAGCTGTACATCAGTTTGCCTCCTGATAGTCGCCTGCGGCAAAGTCCACTTGTTTGCCATGGGCATAGTTGGACGGGCCGGTGGCGCGGAACGTTTCGCGAAAATGAGTGGGGGCTGGCACATCGCCGGTTACAGCGACATCAGCCAGATAAGCCCCGACGACAACGTCCACCTGCTGGCTGGCCTCGATCAGGCGCAGATCGGCGTCGGCTTCGTCGGTGAGCACTTCGGCCGCGCTGAGCGTGCGGGTCCAACCGGTGGCTGTCTGATAAATCACGTCGCCGGCCAGCAGATGGTTGGCGGTGACAACTTTTGGGGTGAATGCTTTGGGCATGGCCTAGGCCTCCTGCGCACGGGTGGGCATTGGGATCTGAATGGCGAGCGCTGCGCGGGGCGCAAGACCGACAAAGGTGAGGGCAGGGCCGCTCAGCTTGGCTTGGGAGATCGTCGGCTCCATCTCGGACACGGTCGTGGACAACACACGCTGGTCGGCGCGCGATGCGTTTTCGATGACCGTGACAGGTGTGGCCGGATCAATACCGTGCATCAGCAGTCGACCTTGAATGAAGCGCGCGGATTTCTTGCCCATATAGATAGCGGCAACCTCGCCCGGTGCGGCCAGGGCGGCCCAGTCATGCGCGGCGAACCCTTTCATATCGTGGCCCGTCAGGAACCGCACAGAGGTATTGCGCCCACGTTTTGTCAGTGATTGCCCGATAGATGCGACAGCTGCCGAAGCAGAAGTGATGCCGGGCACGATATTCCAGCCAAGACCGGCTGCATTTGCTGCGTCCAGCTCTTCGTCAAGCCGGCCAAAGACTGTGGCATCACCGGATTTCAGACGCACGACTTGCGCGCCCTGCAGCCCGTGTTCGACGATCAGGTTATTGATAACCTCTTGCGGGGTGGATGGGCCAAAGGCCTCCTTGCCCACATCTATCATTGTCGCTTCGCGGCGCGCCAATTCCAGGATCTCGGGGCTGATCAAGCGGTCGTAAATCACCACATCTGCCTCATCCAACGCTTTGCGTGCCTTGAGGGTCAGCAACTCGGGATCGCCGGGACCTGCGCCGACAAAGGCGATATGCCCCTTGCGCGTGTCTTTGAGCAGATGGTCGGCGAGCAAGTCGGCAAGAGCGGGTTGTACGGTTTCCACCCCATCGGCAATCGCGCGGGGGCCTGCGTTGAAATAGTAGTCGCGCCAGAAGTCGCGCCGGGCGCGGCCAAACGGCAGCGCGTCTGCCGCCTTGCGGAAGGCTTTGCCGATGGCGGCCAGCGTGCCAAGCGACGGGGGCAGTTTTTCCTCAAGGTCAGCCTTGATCGCGCGGGCGAGCACGGGGGCTGCCCCTTCGGTGCCAATCGCGATTGTGACGGGATCACGGTCGACGATGGCGGGGGTGATGAACTGGCTGTCCGCCAGATTGTCCACGATATTGACCAGCGCGCCGTCCGCGTGGGCGATGGCAGCGGTGCGTTTGTCGATCAATGCATCTTCGTCGGCGGCGTAAAACAGCGCCGCGCACAGGGCGTCGCCCGGCTCCATCGCGCGTTCGATCAGCGTCACCTTGCCCTCATGCGCCCATCCCTTGATCTCGGGTGCGGCGTCGGTGGCGAAAACGGTGATGTTGGCGCGCGTCTTGAGCAGGAGGCGCAGCTTGGCCAGCGCCGCATCGCCGCCACCCGACAGCACGATCCGGCGGCCAGATGTGTTCAGAAAGATCGGAAAGTGGTTCATAAAGTGCCTCTGATCCGTGTTTCAGACGCTCAATATAGGAAATTTTCCCCCTTTTTGACTAGACGCCTGCGCCAATAAGGATGATTGTTCTGTTTGTGTGCGGGTGCAGAACGCCTGTCTTGGAATTGGAAAGGGGGCGGGATGTCTGTTCGCATTGATGAGGTGGATCGCAAAATTCTGGCCGAGCTGCAGCGCGATGCCAGTCAGTCACTGGACGATATTGCGCGCGCTGTGGGCTCGTCCAAGACACCGGTATGGAACCGGATTCGCAAGCTGAAGGACGCGGGCGTGATCGGTCAGCAGACGGTTTTTCTGGATGCTGAGGCGCTTGGGTTTGAGGCGTGTTTCTTTGTGCTCATCCGCACTTCGGAACATGAAGCAGACTGGCAGGCGCGCTTTCTCAAGGCGCTGCGGGATCGGGCGGAAGTGCAAGAGGCGCACCGGCTGGCTGGCGATATCGACTATATTCTCAAAGTGCGGGTCAAGAACGCACGGGCGTATGACGCGTTTTACCAGGCGCTGATTTCAGAAGTGCGGGTTCATAATGTGACGGCACTTTTGTCGATGGAGGAAATCAAGTCGACGACCATGCTGCCTCTCGACGCTTGATCCAGACGAGGGGTGATACGAAGGTGCGCTGCCGCGCGTTGTTTATTCAGCATACCGCCAGTCAGGGTGTGACCCAGAGATGATCCAATTTGTGGAAATGGTAGGCATCGCTGTATTTTGGCGTCTGCGTCAGTTTCAGCCCCGGGGCGTGGGCAAAAAGTGCGGGCAGTGCGATGTGCAATTCAAGACGTGCCAAAGCGGCGCCGACGCAAAAGTGGAGACCGCCGCCAAATGCGACGTGGTTGGGTTTGGGGCGGCCCGGGTCGAACAGGTGCGGATCGCGAAACAAAGCGGGGTCGCGCCCGGCAGCACCCAGCATCAGGGCAATTTGATCACCGGGGGCGAGGACATGGCCCCCCACTTCGACCTCTTCGTAGGCGTAGCGGGTAAACATATGCAGCGGTGGGTCAAAGCGCAAAAGTTCCTCAACCGTAGTCTCTACCCGGTCAGGGGTCAGCGCATCGCCGGTTCCGGTTTCAAGCAGGCATTTGACCGCGTTGCCAAGAGAATGCACTGTCGCCTCGTGTCCAGCGTTCAAAAGCAGGATGCAGGTGCCGATCATTTCGTCGCGCGACAGGCGCGTGCCATTTTCCTCTGCTGCAATAAGTTCGGTTAGCAGATCGTCGCCCGGTTCGGTGCGCCGCTTTTTGATGTGCTGTGTCAGGAAATCGGTGAATTCGGTTGCGGCTGCGTTTGCCGCATCCTCGACCGCGCGCGTTCGACCGGCCTGATACATGGCCACCATGGCAGAGGACCAGCGCAAAAGATCGGGCCCCATCGCCTCGGGCACGCCAAGCAACCGGGCAATCACCCGCACCGGTACTTGAGCGCAATACGCGGGGATGAGATCGACGTCGTTTGCGGGGAGACGCGCGAGCAGGTCCGAGCAGATATCTGCGATGTCCTGGCCAAGCCCGGCAATCCGGCGCGACGTGAAGGCATGCAAAACGAGGCGGCGCAGCCGTGTGTGCTCGGGTGGTTCCAGTTCCAGCAGCGAGTGCCGTTCGACGGCGTTAAATTCAGCCAAGTGAGGAGGGACGTCGCGACGGAAGGTATCAGGCACTGCCCTGCCGAACCGGCGGTCGCGCAGAATGGCATGGACTGTGGCGTGATCAAAAGCGGCCAGCATGTCGTAGTCCTGCCAGAACAGGACCGGGCCTGCCGCGCGGGCATGATCGTAAAACGGGTACGGATTTTGGACAAAGTCCGGATCGTGTGGGGATTGAATTAGCATTTTGTTCGGACGTGGCAGCGGGTGTGTTTTGGTAAATGATTGTTGACCGTTTTATGTTCTAAGTCCATGAAATCAAATGTTTTCGGCTTGTCGAGTTGATGACCATCTGTGGGCCGAATTGGTGGAGTGCACACCAAAGTGGGGCCCTCCTTAAAATCGTCATGCGCCAACACGGCCTGACGGCGCAGAGGGGGCCAGCCCCCCGGTGCAGAGCACCGTCCCCCGGGGATATTTTTGGCCAAGAGAAGTCTAGGCGTTGGCGAGCGCATCGATGATCGGTTGAAAGTCTGCGGCCTTGAGAGAGGCGCCACCGACAAGCGCGCCGTCGACATTTTCTGCGGTAAAGATTTCGGCGGCATTGCCGGGCTTTACCGACCCGCCATACAGAATGCGAATTTTGTCCCCTTCTTCGTCAAACCGGGTGACCAGTTTTGCGCGGATCATGTCGTGTGTTTCGATGATTTGTGCGAGAGTTGGCACTTTGCCCGTACCGATAGCCCAAATTGGTTCGTAGGCGATCACGAGGGAGTCGCCCGTCGCACCATCCGGTGTTGAAGCGTCGAGTTGGGCTGCGATGATATCGAGCGTGTCGGGGCCTTCACGCTCGGCCTCGCTTTCGCCGATGCACAAAACCGCGACGAGGTCGGCAGCCCAAGCCGCCTGGGCTTTGCCGCGAATGTCAGCGTTTGTCTCAGCATGATCTGCACGACGTTCGGAGTGTCCAACAATCACCGCTGTGGCCCCTGTTTCGGCGATCATCGGAGCCGCGATGTCACCTGTATGCGCCCCTGTGTCGTGAGCATGGCAGTCCTGACCGCCAATCTCGACCTGGCTGCCCTGCACGGCATCAACGGCGCGGCTGAGCAGGGACGCTGGGGGGCATATGAGAACCTGGGGTGCATCCGGGCCTGCGCCGCCCGATAACTTGCCCAGCTCTTGCAGCATGGCCACAGTGCCGTTCATCTTCCAGTTGCCTGCTGCCAGTTTACGCCGCATGTCCCTGCGTCTCCTTTGATTGGGTGGCTTGGTCCTAGCATCGGGTGCGACTGTGCGCTAGGGCTGCGCGCGACGAAGAGATGGAGGCGGGTATGATCCCTCGACTTGATGCGGCAGCTTTGGTGGCTGGGGACGCGGCAGCTTTGGCGGCATTGCGCGAGGCGGCCACAGGTGTTGGATTTGCGACAGTCTACAACACTGCGCTGAGCCCTGCGCGCGTGGCTGAGGCGATTGCCACCTATCGCGCGTTTTTTCATTTGCCCGAAGCGGACAAGCGCGCCTTGGATATGGCGCGCACAGGGTCCAACCGCGGTTGGGGTGCGCCCGGATCCGAGCAAGTCGATCCGGATGCCAACCCGGATTACAAGCAGTTCTTTGATGTGGGCTATGCCCTGCCAGAAGGCCATCCGTTGGCGGAAAAGACGTTTTATGCGCCCAACCTGTGGCCGGATGATGCAGAATTTTACCGAGTGATTGCAGCGTATTACTCGGACGCCCTGCGCGTGGCTATGGATGTGTTGCGGGGGCTGTCGCGTGCCATCGGCTTTGACAGTGCGTACTTTGACGACGCTTTTGATGCGCCCATGGCCCTGTTGCGTGGTAACTTTTATCCAGAGCGCCCGGATTGGGCGGGGGCCAAGGACTTCGGCATCGCAACCCATACCGATTACGGCTGTCTGACGTTGCTTGCCACCGATGGCTCACCCGGGCTTGAGGTGCGCAAGCGCGGTGGCGGCTGGATCCCGCTGAGTGCGCCCCCAGGCGACTTCATCATTAATTTTGGTGAAATGATTGAATTTTGGACAGACGGGTTGGTCAAGGCGACACCGCACAGGGTGGTTGGCGGAACCCGGGAACGGATTTCTATCCCTTTGTTTTTCAACCCGACCTATGACACCAATGTCGCCCCTGCCGGCAGCGACGATGTGATGCTTGCAGGCGAACATCTGAGCGCGCGGTTTCGAGAGACATATGTTCATTTGAAAGCAAAAACATAAGGTTGTGCGGCGAAGTTTAACCGACGCAAGCTGTCTAGTAGTGTATTCTCATAAGTGTTTCAGTGCGGCGTTGGCCAGTGCAACGGCTTCATCCGCATCGTCCAGGGCGCTGTCTGGCAGTTCCCAATAGGGCATCGCAGTTGGTGACTTGCCGCTGCGCGTGTAAGTCCACCGCGTCAGGCCCATGGTGTCAAATTGCGCCTGCATCTTACCCTGGCCTTTGATCAAGGTCCGCCCATCAGACATGAGCAGGGCAAAGATCACGCCAT
>JBCCBC010000070.1:0-11565 GCA_039814435.1 Pseudomonadota bacterium | reverse complement strand
GGCTTTTTGTTGTCGTCCGTAACCTCGCCGCGCTGCACGTAGGGGCCAAAGCGCCCTTTGAAGGCATAAATCTTGTCGTCGGCGTCTTGGCCCAGCAGCTTGCCCTCGGGGGGGATGCCGCTGTCATCCTCGGCACCGGGAGGGCCAAAGGCGCGGGTGTAGCGGCATTCGGGGTAGTTCGAGCAGCCGATGAATGCCCCGCCAGAGCGGGCGGTCCGCATGGACAAACGACCCACGCCGCAGTTCGGGCACAGGCGCGGATCGCCCCCATCCTCAAGCGGCGGGAAAAGGTGCGGTTCCAGCACCTCGTTGATTTTTTCCAGCACTTCGGTGATGCGCAGTTCGCTTGTTTCGGCGATGGCGGCGCTGAAATCTGCCCAGAACCGGCCCAGCACATCCTTGTAGTTGCGATCCCCCGCACTGACATCGTCCAGCTCTTCTTCGAGGCTGGCAGTAAAGTCATAGCCCACATACCGGCGGAAGTAATTTTCGAGGAAGGCGATCACAAGCCGCCCTTTGTCTTCGGGAATCAGGCGGTTGCGGTCTTTGCGCACATAGCCGCGATCCTGAATTGTGGTGACGATGCTGGCATAGGTGGAGGGGCGGCCGATGCCAAGCTCTTCCATGCGTTTGACAAGCGTGGCCTCGGTGTAGCGGGGCGGGGGCTGCGTGAAGTGCTGTTCCGGCGTGACAGAGCGTTTGTCGGCACCCTCGCCTTGGCTAAGCTGAGGCAGGCGCTTGTCGTCGTCATCGACCACATCGTCATCGCGCCCTTCCTCGTAGACCCGCAGAAACCCGTCAAACAGCACGACCTGACCAGTGGCACGCAGACCGACCTGTCCGTCATCGCTGCCGATCTCGATTGTGGTGCGCTCAAGCCGTGCGCCCTCCATCTGACAGGCCAATGTCCGTTTCCAGATCAGATCATAAAGCTTGCGCTGGTCATCATCGGTGATCTTCAGGCTGGCGGCATCGCGCGCCATGTCCGTGGGCCGGATGCATTCATGCGCTTCCTGCGCGTTCTTGGCCTTGTTCTTATAGACGCGCGGCTGGCCCGGGACGTATTCGGCGCCGTAGCGGTCCTTGATCGCGTCGCGGGCCATCGTGACCGCCTCGGGGGCCATGTCGATCCCATCCGTCCGCATATAAGTGATGTAGCCGGCCTCATAAAGCCGCTGCGCCGAACTCATCGTCTGGCGAGCCCCCATGCCAAACTTGCGGCTGGCCTCTTGCTGCAATGTTGAGGTCATGAAGGGGGCAGACGGGTTGCGCGAGGCGGGCTTGGCCTCGACCGACTGGATTTTCAGATCGCGGCTGGTGATGGCGGCCTGTGCCATTTCGGCCTGCGTCTGGTCCGCAAGGTCATATTTGTCGAGCTTTTTGCCAGCCAGGCTGGTCAACCGCGCCTCGTATTCCTGCCCACGGGGAGAGGCGAGGACAGCCTTGACCGACCAGTATTCGCGGTTGCGGAAGGCTTCGATCTCCATCTCGCGTTCGGTCAGGATGCGCAGGCACACCGATTGCACGCGCCCGGCGGATTTGGCACCGGGCAGTTTGCGCCACAACACCGGAGACAGGTTGAACCCCACCAGATAGTCGAGCGCGCGGCGGGCGAGATAGGCCTCGACCAGTGGCATGTCGACCTGGCGGGCGTTTTTCATCGCTTCGTCCACCGCCGACTTTGTGATGGCGTTGAAGGTCACGCGGCTGACGGGCGTGTCTTTCTTGATCGATTTGCGTTTTGTCAGCGCCTCTTGGAGGTGCCAGCTGATCGCTTCACCTTCGCGGTCGGGGTCGGTTGCGAGGATCAAGGCATTGTCGTCCTTGAGCGCGTCAGCAATCGCCTTCATGTGCTTTTTGCTGTCGCTTGCGACCTCCCACAACATCTCGAATTCGTTGTCGGGATCGACCGATCCGTCCTTGGGGGGCAGGTCGCGGACGTGTCCATAACTGGCCAATACGGTGTAATCGTCGCCCAGATATTTGTTGATTGTCTTGGCTTTAGCTGGGGATTCGACAACGACGACAGGCATTTAACAGGTGCACCTCGGACGGGGAAATCAGTTTGCTCTATGAGCGCGCAAGATGTGGGGTGCAAGTAAAGATTGTCAACCGACCCCAATTGAGGTGCGCCTAACTGGCGCGGGTGAGCAGGCCACCGGGGGCGCGGTCGATGCTGCCATCAAGCTCGAGTTCGACCAGTGCGGGGGCCACTGTGGCCGACGGCGCGCCGAGGTCGCGGATCAGCTGATCCTCTGCCAAGGGCGAGGGGCCGAGACGAGCAAGGATCTGGCTGTGCAAGTCTGCGGTCTGGCGCAGGGAGCGGCTGTCTAGCGGCGTCGTTTCGGGCGGGGCGAGGGGCAATTCGGGCGCAGCCGGAGCGAGCGGGGCCAGCGCCTCGATCACATCGCTGGCGTTGCGCACAAGGAGCGCACCGTCGCGGATCAGCATGTTGCAGCCAGAGGCGCGCGCATCCATCGGGTGGCCGGGTACTGCCAGCACGTCACGCCCCAGATCAAGTGCATCACGCGCGGTGATCAGGCTGCCGGATTTGGCCGCGGCCTCGACCACAACGGTGGCCTGCGCCAACCCCGAGATGATGCGGTTGCGGGCGGGAAAATGGCGCGCCATGGGTTGCAGGCCCATTGGTTGTTCGCTGATCCGCGCGCCTTGGGTTGCGATATTTTGGGCCAGCTCGGCGTTTTCAGCCGGGTAGATTGTGTCGACCCCGCCACCTTGGACAGCGACAGTGCCAGTGTCCAGCGCGGCGAGATGGGCGGCGGCATCAACCCCGCGCGCCAGACCCGAGACGATGACATACCCGGCCTCGCCAAGATCGCGCGCCAGCGCGCGCGCCATGCGCGTGCCCAAAGAGGACGCGTTGCGTGCCCCCACAAGTGCGATCATTGGCGCCTTGAGCAGAGAGATGTCGCCAAGGACCCACAGGAAGGGGGGGGCATCCTTGAGATCGCGCAGCGTGTCAGGATAGTCGGGCATGCCCTGGGCCACCAGCCGAGCACCCGCGGCGCGCCCGGCTTTAAGTTCGGCGTGCACGACACCTTCGGGGCAAATCTGGTATTTCGAAACGCCGGCGGCACGCGCTACCTCTGGCAGCGCGGCCAGCGCATTTTGCGCGGTGCCGTGTTCAATCAGCAAACGTTGATACGTCGAAATACCGACCCGGCGAGACCGCAACAGACGAAGACACGAGAACTGGTCATCTTCCGAGGTGGGTGGGAGTGGGGGGTGAGTGGAAGAAGGATGGGTATCCTTTTCAGTCATCCGTTGCTCCGTCTGTTGCTGTACCTGTTGTAGAAGCGGCAAGGTTAACAACGCATGAACAAGGGCGATCCAATTCGATATAACTCACCCCATGGTTGATTTCTCAATGAAAATTCCGCCGGAAATACGAGGTGAGAACAAAAAAGGAACGCCGTCACACTCCGCCGCCTCCCCCGAAATAGCGAGGGCGCAAGGGGATTTGCGCCCCGGTTCGATTCAAAAGAGAATCGCCTGTCCTCAGGATGCGGATCCACCAACGGTCAGACCGCCTATCATCAGTGTCGGTTGTCCGACCCCAACGGGGACCCATTGGCCCGCTTTGCCGCAATTGCCCATGCCGGGATCCAGCGCCATGTCGTTGCCGATGCCCCGAATGTGCTTCAGAGCGGTTGCCCCGTCCCCGATCAGCGTGGCCCCTTTGACCGGCGCGCCAACCACACCGTTTTCGACTCGGTAGGCCTCGGTACAGGAAAAGACGAACTTGCCGTTGGTGATATCGACCTGCCCGCCGCCAAAGCCCACGGCATAGATGCCGTCCTTGAGGTCCGCCACGATATCGCCAGGGGCCGTGTCACCGCCAAGCATGTAGGTGTTGGTCATGCGCGGCATGGGCGCATGCGCATAGCTTTGACGCCGGCCATTGCCGGTGGCCGCAACCCCCATGAGCCGCGCGTTTTGGCGGTCTTGCATGTATCCGACCAGAACGCCGTCTTCGATCAAGGTGTTTTTGCCGGACGGTGTCCCCTCGTCATCCACAGAGATTGATCCGCGCCGGTCCGGGATCGTGCCATCGTCAAGGACGGTCACCCCCTTGGCCGCGATCTGCTGGCCCATCAGGCCCGCAAATGCGGAACTGCCCTTACGGTTGAAATCCCCCTCGAGCCCGTGGCCGATGGCTTCGTGCAACAGGATGCCGGGCCAGCCTGGCCCAAGGACGACGTCCATCACGCCCGCAGGGGCAGGCACCGCATCAAGATTCACAACCGCGACACGCAATGCTTCGCGTGCTTTGGCCTGCCAATCGGCCGGGAGCATCAGCCCGTCAAGGCCGACGCGCCCGCCTCCTCCGGCGTTGCCGCTTTCGCGCCGCCCGTTCTGTTCCACGATGACCGAGATGTTGAGCCGGGTCATGGGCCGCGTATCACGCACGGACTGTCCGTCGGGGCGCAGGATCTCGACCTCTTGCAGCGACGCTCCGATAGAGGCGGACACCTGCACGACCCGCGAATCAAGATCGCGCAGGAAGGTGTCGATGTCCTTGAGCGTCTCTAGCTTCACGGGAAACGATGCGCCGGCGATTGGATCATCGGATGTATAAAGGTGGCGATTGGTGGCTTGTGGCGCGTCTGCGAGGCTGCCCCCGCCATCACCCACCGCCAAGCGCGCTGTTTCGGACGCGCGGCGCAGCGCGGATTCGCTGATTTCAGTCGAGTGGGCGTACCCTGCGACTTCGCCACGCACAGCGCGCAGCCCAAACCCTTGTGCAGCGTCATAACTGGCCGTTTTGAGCCGCCCGTCATCATAAACCAGCGATTCCGAACGGCGCCGTTCAAAAAACAGCTCTCCGTCATCTGCCCCGGCTGTCGCCTGGCGCAGCACATCCAGTGCCGTTTCGCGGTCAATCTCTGTCTCGAGGGGGGCAAAGGGGGCGTCTGTCATTGTATGCTCCTGTATACGGGTGGCCCTTGTGGCCGGGTGAGCGTCCGTTTGACGCGCCCCAAAACTCTTTATCTTGGGGTAAAGATATGATTGTAAGTCGCAACAATACAACGGGCAGGATTTGCACAGTGCGCATTGACTGGTCCGCAGAACCCAAGATCGATCCAACAAGATCAGGACGACCAGATGAAAAAGCTTTTCTCGATTTCGGGCGCGCTTGGCGCTCTTGCTGCAGTCCCTGCCTGGGCCCAGGACGGACTGGAGGTGATTGGCCGCCCCGTTGACGGTGCCATGGGCTTTCAGCCTGCCGCCACTGAAGTGGCGCGCCGCCTGCAATGGCTGGACGGTATGATCCTCGTGATCATCACGATCATCACTCTGTTTGTCACCGGCCTGCTGGTGTGGGTGGTGATCCGCTACAATGCAAAGCGGAACCCTGAGCCTGCCTCCTTTACCCACAACACTCCGATTGAGATTGCGTGGACGGTTGTACCGATCGTGATCCTTGTCTTTATCGGTGCGTTTTCGTTGCCAACACTGTTCCATCAGCAAGAGATCCCCGAGGCCGACGTGACCATCAAAGCCACAGGGTATCAGTGGTTTTGGGGCTATGAGTACGTAGACGAAGGGTTTGCCTTTGATGCGTACATGATCGGTGCGCCCGCGACGGGAGGGGACAACTCGCTGACACCCGACACCGAAGCGGCATTGGTCGATGCCGGCTACGCCCGCGAAGACTTCCTGCTGGCCACCGACAACGCTGTCGTGATCCCCGTCAACAAGACCATCGTGGTGCAAGTGACCGGTGCTGACGTGATCCACGCCTGGACCGTACCCGCCTTTGGCGTCAAGCAAGACGCTGTGCCTGGCCGTCTGACCGAGTTGTGGTTCAAGGCCGAGAAAGAGGGCATTTACTTTGGCCAGTGCTCGGAACTGTGCGGGATTGCCCACGCGTACATGCCCATCACCGTCAAGGTTGTGAGTGAAGAGGCCTATGCCGCGTGGCTGGCTGACGCCAAGCAAGAGTTTGCTGGCACGGCCCAGCCGATCACCGTCGCCTCTAACTAAGCCTGAGTTGGGCGGAGGACACCTCCGCCTTACGGCCAAAACCTGACAATTGGGATGCAGATGACCGACGTTAGCTATCAGCACCAGGCACAAGAGGGCGAGGCATCGCTGGGCGACTATTTTGCCCTGATGAAGCCGCGCGTGATGCAACTGGTGGTCTTTACCGCCCTCGTTGGATTGTTGGCGGCCCCGGTGGCCGTGCATCCGGTGATTGCGTTTGCATCGATCCTGTTTGTTGCGATCGGGGCAGGGGCTTCGGGCGCGCTGAACATGTGGTGGGATGCCGATATTGACGGCGTGATGAAGCGGACGGTCAAACGCCCGATCCCCGCAGGCAAGGTGACGCCGGATGAGGCCAAGGTTCTGGGCTTCGCCCTGGCAGGCCTGTCGGTCATGATGCTGGCGCTGAGCGCAAACCTGCTCGCTGCCGGTCTGCTTGCGTTCACCATCTTCTTTTACATCGCGATCTACAGCATGTGGCTGAAACGTCTGACACCGCAAAACATCGTCATCGGTGGTGCGGCTGGTGCGTTCCCACCGGTCATCGGCTGGGTTATCGCAACCGGGACCATGTCGGTCGAAGCGTGGTTGATGTTTGCCCTTATCTTTATGTGGACGCCGCCCCATTTCTGGGCGCTGGCGCTGTTCATGCGGTCGGACTATGACGACGCGGGTGTGCCGATGTTAACCGTAACGCATGGGCGCAAGTCCACGCGCGTGCACATTCTGGTCTATACCGTCCTGCTGGTCGCGTTGGCTGTCGGCACGGCGTTCACCTCTATTGGTGGGCCGGTTTATCTGCTGGCGGCGCTCGTCCTGAACGCGCTGTTCCTCAAGGGGGCCTATCACATCTGGAAACGCGACGAAGCGCAGTCAGAAGCGGATGATTACAAGGTAGAAAAGTCGTTTTTCCGGCTGTCGCTTTGGTATCTGTTCCTGCACTTCGGTGCCATCCTGGCCGAGGCCTTGTTGCCTGCTGCATGGGGGATCTGGGCATGACCATTCGCGCAGAACATGAAATCCACCAGCGCCGCAAAGGGCGCAACATCGGTGTCGGCCTGATGCTGGGTGCGTTTGTCGTACTTGTTTTGGCCCTGACTTTCGTCAAGATCACCAGCGGCGATTTTGAAATGCCGCGGATCGAGGAGGGACAGTGATGCGCCTGTCGGGTCCACAAAAGACTGTTGTGCAAACGTTGAGCCTTGTTGTGTTTATGGGCGGTCTCGCCTGGGCGTCGGTCCCGTTTTATGACTGGTTCTGCCGGGTCACCGGCTTTGGCGGCACGACGGGCGTCAGTGATGTGGCGTCGGACGAGATCCTGGATCAAACGATCAAGATCCGCTTTGATGCATCTCTGGAGCGCAGCATGCCGTGGCAGTTCACGCCCACTGTGCGCGAAATGGAGTTGCGGATCGGTGAGACGGGGCTGGCCTTTTACGAGGCCTATAACCCTACCGACAAACCCGTGGCCGGGTCTGCCAGCTACAATGTTGCCCCCTATGAAGCGGGCGGCTTTTTCTCGAAAATCGACTGCTTTTGCTTCGAAGAGCAGGTGCTGGCACCGGGCGAGCGCGTCCAGATGCCTGTCACCTTCTATGTCGACCCAGAGATTGTGACGGATCGCGACGCAAAATACGTGCACTCGATCACGCTCAGCTATACGTTTTACCAAATTGACCTGCCCGAAGGGTACGCTTCGGTCGCGCAGTCAACAGATACCAACCTGAACTAAGGGACGTCATCCATGGCCCACGTAAAAGACCACGATTATCACATTCTTGCGCCGTCCACCTGGCCGCTGCTTGGCGCTGTGTCCGGGTTCGCCATGCTGTTCGGCGCGGTGGTTTGGATGTCGGGCGGCATGACCGTCATGTTCAAATCTGTTGAGTTGAGCGGACCGTGGTTGTTCCTGATGGGTTTTGTCGCGGTGTTGTACGTGATGTTCGGCTGGTGGTCGGACGTGGTGGCCGAAAGCCATATCGGCGATCACACCCCGGTGGTGCGGATCGGCCTGCGCTACGGCTTTATCCTGTTTATCATGTCCGAAGTGATGTTCTTTGCTGCATGGTTCTGGGCGTTCTTCAAGGACGGTATCTATCCGATGAGCGAGTATTTCGGGACCACATATGTGCGCCCCGAGATTTACCATGTGGATGCGTTCCATTTGCCGCTGATCAACACGCTGATCCTGTTGTTGTCTGGCTGTGCGGTTACATGGGCACACCACGCACTGGTGCACGGCGGCGCGCGCAAGGACGTGATCAACGGGCTCGCAATCTCGGTTGTGCTTGGGCTGTTCTTTACCTTCTTCCAGGCTTACGAATACTCTTACCTGCTGTATCAGGGGTGGGAATTTGGCGGCGACACATTCTTTTCCGCCTTCTTTATGGCCACTGGGTTTCACGGCCTGCACGTGATCATCGGCACCATCTTTTTGTTCGTGTGCCTGATCCGCACGATGAAAGGTGACTTTACCGCCGAACGCCACGTGGGTTTTGAGGCGGCGGCCTGGTACTGGCACTTTGTGGATGTGGTGTGGCTGTTCCTTTTCTTTGCCGTCTACATCTGGGGCGTGGCACAGATGCCGGGGCTCGGCGCGCACTAATCGCGTTCTCCTCCATCCAACAGATCAAAGCGCGCGAGGGGTCTCTTGCGCGCTTTTCACGTCAAAACAGGGAAATGCGTGAATGCAGCGCCTCTGGTTTTTTCTGACATTTGGGCTGATTGGGGCCGGTATTCTGATCAGCCTCGGCGTGTGGCAGGTGCAGCGGCTGACCTGGAAACAGGACCTGTTGGCGCAGATCGAGGCACAGATTGATGCGCCAGCCCTGACCCTTGATGCGGCGCTGACGCCAGCGTTTCAACGCTATAGCCCGGTCGCTGTAACAGGGGTGTTTGGCGCAGCCCACGTTCGCATGCTGGCCTCGCGCAAGTCGGTGGGGCCCGTGTACCGCATCATCCGTCCGTTTGACACCGACGCAGGTCAGCGGATCCTCGTGGACACAGGCTGGCAGGCGCAAAGCGCGCCGGTGCGTGCAGTGGCGGCCACGCCCGTCACCCTCAGCGGCAATCTGGACGCCCCTATTGAGGCGGATGGGTTCACTCCGGCTCCTGACCTTGACGCAAACATCTGGTTTGCCCGCGATGTGCCCGCCTTGGCTGACACTCTGGAAACTGCGCCGGTGCTGCTGGTTCTGCGCGAAGCGCCGGAAATTGACCTTGGGGTGACGCCCTGGCCCGTAGACACTGCTGGCATTCCCAACGATCACCTGCAATACGCCATCACGTGGTTTTCGCTGGCTGCGATCTGGATGGCCATGACGACCTATTTTGTGCGCCGCCCCATGCGTCGCCCGGATCAGAAAGACTGAGCCATGCGCTACATCTCCACCCGCGGAAAGGCCCCCGCGCTGACCTTTGAAGATACCATGCTGACCGGGCTGGCCCGCGACGGGGGGCTTTATGTCCCCGAAGAGATCCCGACGCTGGATCACGCCACCATCGCAGCTATGGCGGGGCAACCTTATGAAGAGATTGCCTATGCTGTGATGCGCCCCTTTGTTGGCGATACGTTTACAGACACAGAATTTCGCGACTGCATCGAGCGCGCCTATGCCGGGTTCGGGCACGCCGCGCGGGCGCCGCTTGTGCAACTGGATCAGGGGCACTTTCTGCTTGAGCTGTTTCACGGTCCGACGCTGGCGTTCAAAGACTTTGCCATGCAGCTGATCGGCCAGCTGTTTCAGACGGCCCTCGCACGGCGCGGCGACCGCGTGACCATCGTTGGGGCGACGTCTGGCGACACCGGCTCCGCCGCGATCGAAGCGTTTCGGGGACTGGATAATGTCGATGTGTTCATCCTTTACCCGCACGGGCGGGTCAGCGAGGTGCAGCGCCGCCAGATGACCACACCAACCGAGGACAACGTCCATGCGCTGGCGATGGACGGTGATTTTGATGCCTGCCAGGCGCGCCTCAAGGATATGTTCAACGACTTTGAATTTCGCGACGGTGTGCGTTTGGCCGGGGTCAATTCCATCAACTGGGCGCGGGTTCTGGCGCAGGTTGTTTATTACTTTTCCTCTGCCGTTGCGGTGGGCGCGCCCGACCGCAAGGTCAGCTTTACGGTCCCGACGGGCAACTTCGGTGACATCTTTGCCGGCTACATCGCCAAACGTATGGGCCTGCCCATCGACCGGCTGGTCGTTGCCACCAACCAGAACGACATTCTGCATCGCTGCCTGAGTGGCGCGGGCTATCACAAGGGTGATACGATACCGTCGATCAGCCCCTCGATGGATATCCAGGTCTCGTCCAACTTTGAGCGGGCCTTGTTTGATGCCTATGACCGGGACGGCAGCGCAATTGCGCAGCTGATGGATGAGCTGAAGGCAGGCGGGTTTGACGTAAGCCAAGGGGCAATGCAGGCACTACAGGACAGTTTCGATTCCGGCCGCGTGTCAGAAGAGCAGACAAGCGCGCAGATCACCGCGACGCTTGGCGCGAGTTGTGAGTTGCTGTGCCCCCATTCTGCGGTTGGCGTGCATGTGGCAGACGCGCAGCGGACGGCGGCCACACCGATGATCACCCTGGCCACGGCGCATCCAGCCAAATTCCCCGACGCAGTCGAGGCGGCAACGGGCATACATCCCCCCCTTCCCCCGCGCATGGCAGACCTGTATGAACGCCCAGAACGGCTGACCCGCGTCCCCGATGATCTGGACGCGCTCAAGGCCCACATCATGGCGCATCGTGCGACCTGACCTGACCGAGCAGCGAGATTGAATTGACGACACACACACATCGCCTGAGCAACGGATTCCGCATCGTAACCGAGAACATGCCGGGGCTCGCCTCGGCCTCTATCGGGATTTGGGTGGGGGCAGGGGCCCGCCACGAAGCCCCAGAGCAGAACGGGATTGCCCATTTCCTTGAGCATATGGCGTTCAAGGGGACCGAGCGGCGCAGCGCCTTGCAGATCGCCGAGGCGATTGAGGACGTAGGCGGCTATATCAACGCCTATACCAGCCGCGAGGTGACAGCCTATTACGCGCGCGTGTTGGAAAATGATGTGCCGCTCGCGATGGATGTGATTGCCGATATTCTGCTCAACCCGGTATTTGATCTGTCCGAGATTGAGACCGAGCGCGGCGTGATCCTGCAAGAGATCGGACAGGCGCTCGATACGCCCGACGATGTGATCTTTGACTGGTTGCAGGAACAGGCCTATCCCGAGCAGCCCTTGGGCCGCACCATCTTGGGCCCATCCGAACGTGTATCCGCCTTTGGGCGCGAAGACCTGTCGCGCTTTATCGGGCAGCACTATGGCCCGGAACAGATGATCTTGTCTGCTGCGGGGGCTGTGGATCATGACGCGATTGTGCGCTTGGCCGAGACCCTGTTTGGACACCTTGCGCCGCGCCCATCGCTGGTCGCGGACGCGGCCCGTTTTGCCGGTGGAGAGATGCGGCAGATCAAGACGCTTGAGCAAGCCCATTTTGCGCTGGCCTTTGAATCGCCCGGTTACCGCGACGACGATATCTATACCGCGCAAAT
>JBCCBC010000045.1:0-13820 GCA_039814435.1 Pseudomonadota bacterium | reverse complement strand
TGTTAGGCGCGAATGCTGTTTTGACGTTGGACAAACGGGTCGATGATCCGGTTGATTTGTTCGTAGGCGATAAACTGATCGCGCGCGGAACACTTGAAGAAGCCGAAGGGGCAGAAGATGGACAGCTTGTTGTCCGCCTCACCGAAATTCTTGATCTTGGATCCAGTGTTTAGGACTGTGGCCGCCCGTTTTGTCCTGCTGGCGTTGGTATGTCTCGTGCCAACAGGGGCGATTGCTCAAGATATCGCAATTTCGCTGGGTGATGAAACCTCGCTCAGCGCACGGACTTTGCAATTGATCGCATTGATAACGGTGCTCAGCCTTGCACCTGGGCTCGCCATTATGGTGACGTGCTTTCCGTTTCTTGTGACCGTTTTGTCGATTTTGCGCCAGGCAATTGGTCTCCAACAAGCGCCGCCAAACATGCTTATCGTAAGCCTTGCTTTGTTTCTGACTTACTTTGTTATGGAGCCTGTCTTTGTTGAGGCTTGGACGGAAGGGCTGCAGCCACTTACGAACGAAACCATTGATCCTGAGACCGCTTTTGCGCGGACCTTGGAGCCGTTTCGAGGCTTCATGGTCGGTCGGATGGATGCGGACACGTTTTTGGCGATGGCGGAATTGCGGCCGGACACCCAGAATATAGAATTGTCGCCAGACGCCCCACTGTCAGTCCTGATCCCAAGCTTTTTGCTGTCCGAGATATCCCGCGCCTTTCAGATCGGATTTCTGATATTTTTACCATTTCTAATAATTGATTTGGTGGCTGCCGCCGTTTTGATGAGTATGGGGATGATGATGGTGCCACCCGCGATCGTATCGCTCCCATTTAAACTGGCTTTTTTCGTTGTCGCTGACGGGTGGAGCCTAATTGCTGGAAGTCTTGTTCGAAGCTATTTCTGACATAACTGGAATGTGCTGAGGACGGTCGCCTTCCCCAAGTTTACCAATACTAGGCTAAGTTTTACCTTGCTTCATGCGCCTGCTGCGTACCGTATTGCGTCAGTAAAGCGGTGGGAAAACATGTCCTTACCAATCGGGATCTCATCTGTTTACGCACGTGTACGCCCCTCAATTTTGAACGTTCACACAGGTTTCAGGTCTACCAATGACGGCGAAGTTTAGCATCCGATACGATATGCCTGTCCCAGTCTGTCAGCGGCGTTGAATAGGTAGCAACCTGAACTTCAGCGCTACCCTTCGCTTATCCGCAAACCTTTCGACCACGTTACCGGACGACAAACTCTGCATGTAAAGCTCCAGCAGCCTTGATGCTTTTCAGGATGTCGATCATGTCTCGAGGAGCTACTCCCAGTGCATTCAGGCCAGCGATCACTTCTGAAAGCGACGCACCATCTGGAATTTCTGCGAGACCAGTGCCTTCTTCATCCTGAAGATCGACCGTTGTTCGTGGGACGACGACCGTACCGCCCTCAGAGAACGGGTTTGGTTGCACGGCCAGGGGTTGTTCTTGAATGCGCAGCGTGAGGTTACCTTGTGAAACGGCGACCCGTGAAATACGCACGTCATCCCCCATCACAATGGTACCAGATCTCTGATCGACAACAACGCGTGCTTTGCGTTCTGGCTCAACGGAAATGTTCTCAATACGGCCCAAAGCGTGTGCCACAGATCTCATCCGTGTTTGCGGCACGTTGAGGCTGACCGTGCCCGAATCCAACATGATCGCGACACGACGGCCGAAATCGTTGTTGATCGCTTCTTCAATCCGAGCGGCGGTTGTGAAATCCGCATCGCGTAAAGCCAAACGCATGTCTGTGAGACTGCTGAGCTCGAAGTCGATCTCGCGCTCTACGCGTGCTCCGGACGGAATGACGCCGGATGTCGGGACACCTTGTGTCACACGCGCACCGTCACCTTCGGCAACTGCGCCACCGGCGATGATAGTGCCCTGTGCGACGGCATAGATCTCTCCGTCTGCTGCGTTCAACGGGGTCATTATGAGTGTCCCGCCCAAAAGGCTTTTGGCATCGCCGATCGCGGAAATTGTTACGTCGATCTGCGATCCGGCGCGAGCGAACGGGGGCAGCGTTGCCGTTACAAATACGGCCGCTACGTTTTTCGGGCGAAACTGTTCGCCTGTAACATTGATGCCAAGCCGTTCCAGGATGTTGGTCATGATGTCTTCGGTGAATGGCGCGTTTCTAAGGCCATCACCTGTTCCGTCCAATCCAACAACCAGGCCATACCCCACCAGGTCGTTGCCGCGCACTCCGTCAAATTCAACCAGATCCTTGATGCGAACCGAACTCGCAAGCGCAGAATGCGCCAGGATGAGGGACAGGAAAAATGTAGCGATCCACCTCACCGGATGAAATTCACAAAGGATAGATCCGACATACGTGCGGTCACGGCATACAAGCTTTGAAGTTGAAATTGGACTGCCTCCAGTTCGGTTGCGGTTTCATAAGGGTCGGCCGCCAACAGCGAACCCTTGGCGTACTCAAGAGATGTTTCTTCTGTTGCGTTGCGCGTAGCGAGTTCGTCTATGCGCGCTTGTGCGGATCCGACATCCGCACGGACTGCAATCAAATCATCCTTGGACTGCAAGATTGCCTGTCCGGTGTTTGACAGTAGGTCTTGTTGCTCATCCGCGCCCAATCCGAATGACGCATCACTCGCGAGGGCCGACAAGGCTAAGTTTTTCAAAACGTCTTGAAAGACGGGATCGTCGGCTTTGAGTTGCACGCGAACTGTCTCACCATCTGCAAGGCGCAAAGGTGATATGTGGGTGTCTGACCCGTTATAGATCGTTGCTGCAAAGCCGGCCGGGTCGCTGAACCATTGATCCGCAGCGGTTTGCATGTCTTGTGATGTGGTCGCCCCGCTCATTGCGGCCCGTAGACCATTCAATATGAGTTCGGAATTCTGAAGGGCTTGTTGATCGGTGGCTGTACCTGAAAAAATGCTGCGCCCACCGACGCTTGTGTTCAAGGTATTTACGACTGCTGCTAGCTCATCCTCAGCATCGGCTGAAAACTGATCCAAAACGGCACCAACAGAGCTCGAAGTGACGCTTAACAGCTTGGACCCAAACGTTTCCATGCTTTGATCCACCCGGTCGAGGGCAAGCTGAACTGCGTCGGTGAATTGCGTCGCTTCGGTTGTTGCAACCTTAAAGCCAGACAGGCTCCGCAGGTCGTTTTCAAGATCAGCCAAGTAGCTGACGTTGCCGGTTAAAATTGCCTTTACGTCGCTGACTTGACCCGTCGCGAGTTCTTCATTGAGGCGGCTCATCTCGGCCTTCAGGGCGGCACCGCGTCTTTGAAGCATGAAATTCTGGGCGAGATCGCCAAGGGAAAAACTGCTCATCTATCAAATCCTCAGGAGTGCATCGAACATCTCATCGACGGTTTCTATGACCCGCGCATTGGCGGCATATGCTTGTTCCAGAACCATCAGGAGCTGCAGTTCCGCATCGGTGTCGACGCCATCCGCCAGTTCCAGTTGCGTCAATTCGTAAAACTGTGCGGATGCAAAGCTGAGCTGTTGATCCTGGCGCAGCCGTTCGGCCCCAAGCTGAGAGGCGAAGGAGGCGGCAATATCCGTAGCATTCAGTGCAGATGTTCCAAACACATCAGTGGTTTGCGCGCGCGGATCAGTCAGTGCGTCAGACAGTGCATTTAGCAGCGTTGCATCGCCTTCAGCCCCGGGCGTCGTTGCCCCAAGCCCGTCACGCAAACGCCAAGACTCGCCACTTTGCGCAGGATCCACCAGCGTATTGAGTGTCAGACGGCTGGCCAGCCCAACATCGAGTGTTGGGTCAAATGCGGCCCCGCTATCGGTGAACAATCCAGGATCACCTGCCGCAAGGGTCGGGTCGACGGCAGGATCTTCAAACCGCTCAATCAGGTCGCGCGCCATGGCATCGATTTGGTTTTGAGCTTCTGGCGCAAGTTCGTCGCGAATTTCGAATTGCGCGCCAAGTGTGCCACCGTGCAATCGCCCCGAAGTAGACGAAGTGTTGATGGAGTACCCATTGATCGTCAGCCCCGAGAGCGACCCATCGTCAATGGACATGTAGGGCGTGATTACATTGGACGGCTCAAACCCAACTTCGGCGGCCCGGCCGTCAAGCAAAACCGCCCCGCCTGTTGTATAGAGAGCAACCGTTCCGTGATCCCGGTCCACGGTCCGGACAGGGACCATTTCACTGATTTCATCGATCAGGACGCTGCGTTGATCCTGCAGCGCAGACACGTCCGCATTCCGCGCATTTGCAGCTGTGATCCGGATGTTGAGTGTTTCGACATTTTTCAACGTGTCGTTCAGGCGGGTGACCTGATCGGCAATGCTTTTGTCCGCGTCGCTGCGTGCTGTTTGAATCCCGTCAGCAACATCGTTGATTGACGTGACCAGATCGCTGGCGTTTTGCGCCGCGCCGTTCAACCGTTCCACCGCGTCTGGTCTGCTGCTGGCGACAATGAGCCCATTTTCAAAGTCAGCAAGCCGGGCTGATAAGGAGCCTTGTTGGTCAGGTGTTCCGACCATGTCTTCGACCCGGTTGAGATATGACGTGGTTTCAGACCGATAGCCGAACTCGGATCCGGCCAACCGGCGGTCCGAGATCAACTGATTGTCGGTGTGGCGTTGCACGCCGTCGATATGGACGCCCGCGCTTTGCCCCGTTGTGGACGAGCTGATCGCCAACGTGCGCCGGGCATAGCCTGGCGTCGATGCGTTGGCGATGTTGCTTGATACCAGTTCCGAGGCGCGGCTTGCCGCGCGCAGCCCGGACATAGCGGAGTTCAAGGCGCTTGTAATGGTCATGACGCGGTGTTCCGTTCAGTTGGCGGGCGACGAGCGACCGTTTAGGTTAGCGTTTGATGTTGGTGGTTTCCTGCAACATCTCGTCCACAGTCTGGATGACTTTGGCGTTGGAAGAGTACGCGCGCTGGGTCTGGATCATCGCGGTCAACTCACCCGCAACATCGACGGCGGATTCCTCGCGCGCGTAGGAAACGATATCGCCTGTTGGCCCATCACTCGCGTCCCAGAGGAAAAAGCTGCCGCTGTCCGGAGACGGCAGATAGGTCTGTTGATCCAGGGCAACCATTCCGTTCGGGTTGGGCAGATCGACCAGCGGAATTTGATAGATTGTGCGGTTGATGCCGGTATCAAAGAACGCTGTGACAAAGCCGTTGGCGTCCACCTCAACGTTGGTCATGTTGCCCACGGGCGAGCCATCCTTGGAGATGGAAACAGGCGCAAAGCTATCCGACAATTGCGTGATCCCGTCGCTGTCCCCCAACTGGCCGATGTTGATTTCCAGTGGTCCACCCTCTGCCGTGATCACGATGCTGCCGGTTGTTGGGTCATATGCCCCACCGCTTGTCGTGGTGACCGACGCGAGCGTGCCGCCTGATGTCCGACTGTCGTCAAACGTCAGGATGTATTCGCCAACCACTGCCCCGTCCAAGGCCGAATCCGTCAACTGAACAGTCCATTCGTTAGAGGACGCCCCGGATGCTGGCACAGTCGGCGTGAAACTGATGTTGATGTTTTCCGATGTCCCCAAGTTGTCGAAATACTCGACCGAGAGGTATTGAACCTCACCCAGCGAACCCACGTCTGTATCAGTGGCTGGCAGGTTCAGACCAAGCGATAGCTCGGTTGTGGGCTCGCCCGAAAACTGGTTCACGTTGATCTGCACAGGTTCCAGCCCGTCAGCGGTGTCGCGTGGGAACGTTGGCACAGTGCCATCGGGCAAAGCGGGCCACCCCAGCAAAACAAGCCCCGAGTCCGAGCGCAAGAAACCTTCCGCGTCTGTGCGGAACGAACCCGTCGTTGTCAAAAACATCTGGTTGTCGCCGTTGCCGACGTTGAGGTCGCTGGCCTGAGCGACAGGCAGCATACCGCGCCCCCGCACAGCAAGGTCAGTGGCGTTCGCGGTCGACACGAGCGATCCGCTTTGGTCGATCAGGCGCGAATTTGTCGTTCGCACCCCACCTGCTGAGTAGGACGCCGACCCAGAGGACGAGATCACCATGGAATGGAAATCCGTCTGAACCCGTTTATACCCATAGGTTGACGAGTTCGCGATGTTGTCAGAGATGGACGCCAGCCGCGTGGCGTTCGATTGAAGCCCCGCAACACCTGCGTTGAGCGACGAAGAAATAGTCATAGACACGCCTTTCTGCTGTATCGACCTGATTTGGCCAACAGATAGGCGCGCTCCCTTAACGTCCGGCTAACAGATAAAATCCGATCTATTCCGCATCGGTTTCGTCATTCGCGCAGCAGCACGATTTCCAGCCGATCATTGCGGAGAGCCATCGGGTTACGCACAGCCGGTTCGCGATCTGCATGACCGGTGACTCGTTTGATCCTTTGTTTTACCACGCCGAATTGTTCCAGAAGCAGTCGCATTTTGTCGGCCCGCGCAACCGACGATTGCCACGTGGAAATATCAGCAAGAACAATAGGTTCAGACTGAACATGCCCTTCTATGGCAATCCCGTTCTGTACGCTGCGCGCCGTTTCGGCGATCAACCGTGCGAGATTGCTGAGCAGGGGTGTTGGCAGGTCACTGTCCGCTTCAAACAGCGGGGCCTCATCCAATGAAAACAATTCGATCACCAACCCTTCATCTGTGAGCCGGGTGGTGATGTGCTGCAAATCGTTGTCCATGACTTTGGACTCGCCGCCCTTGCCGATCAACTTGGCCTCCAGCGATTCAAAGACTTCGTCCTGGGCCCCGATTGCATCGCCGGTATCTGACATCCCCGTCTCGCCGCGGGCTTCGCGCCCTTCGGTTGGGCGTTGCGACGACGCGCCTGTGCCGTTTTGCGGCAAGGTCTGTTCAGAAAAGACGCTGCTGCCGCCAAAGCTGCCATCGCCGCCCCCCGACACCCGGTTGATTGGGATCGTAGGCGAGAAATAGTCGGCAATCCCTTTGCGCTGTTTCTCTGTTGTGGCGTTCAGCAGCCACATCAGCATGAAAAAGGCCATCATCGCGGTTACAAAGTCCGCATAGGCCACTTTCCAAGCGCCGCCATGGTGGCCACCGCCCCCCGACACCTTTTTCCTTTTGATAATGATTGGTCGCAGATTCGCTTGCGCACTCATAATCCCACACCTCAATTTCACCCAAGACCGTGTTTAGATCATGCCCGTTACATCCCGCTTAACGCATCGAATTGTAGGTAACTAAACTCTGCCCTTGCGCCGGCCCAGGCGAAGGTCACAAGTGGGGCCATGACCACCTCTGCCCATGACAGCCGATATTCCTGGACGCGCCTTGCGCTGACGTTGACCATCGCGCTGGTTGCGAATGCAGGGATGTGGGCGATCATCGTGATCATGCCTGCGGTTGAGGCTGAGTTTGGCGTGGGCCGGGCGGAGGCGAGCTTGCCCTACACACTTACGATGGTTGGCTTTGCGACGGGCAACTTCGTTGTGGGGCGCGCGGTGGATCGCTGGGGGGTAACGCCGGTGCTGGTGGTGTGCGCGCTGGGTATCGCGGCGGGCTATGGTTTGGCGATGATGAGTGGGTCGATTATGGCCCTGTCTGTGGCGCAATTGATTGTGGGTTTTGGCACGTCTGTTGGGTTTGGGCCGCTGATTGCAGATATCTCGCACTGGTTCATGACGCGTCGTGGCATCGCAGTCGCAATCGCGGCGAGTGGCAATTATCTGTCAGGGGCGATCTGGCCCCTGGTTCTGGCTGGTGTGCTGGCCGAGGATGGGTGGCGCGCGACCTATGCCGTTTTGGCGGTGGCCACGGTTTGTGTGGTGATCCCGCTGGCGTTTGCACTGCGCCGCCAAGTGCCTGAGAGTGCCCATGATTTGGCGCAAGCTGCGTCGTCGGCAAATGCCCAGTCATCGGGCTTGTCGCCGTTTGCTCTGGCCTGCCTCTTGGGCCTTGCAGGTGTGGGGTGTTGCGTGGCGATGTCGATGCCTCAAGTTCACATCGTGAGTTATTGCGTTGATCTGGGATACGGGCCAGCGGTGGGGGCCGAGATGCTGTCGCTGATGCTGCTGGGCGGGGTCGGGTCACGCCTGATTTCAGGCCTGCTGGCAGATCGTTTGGGCGGGGTTCGGACCTTGCTGATCGGCTCGATTGCGCAGGCGATTGCACTAGCGCTGTACTTGCCGTCGGACGCGCTGATCTCGCTCTACGTGGTGAGCCTTGTGTTTGGGCTGAGCCAGGGGGGCATTGTACCGAGCTATGCGATCATCGTGCGGGAATACATGCCTGCGCGCGAAGCCGGGGCGCGGGTTGGGTTTGTGCTGATGGCGACCATCATGGGCATGGCGCTGGGCGGGTGGATGTCGGGCTGGATCTATGACGTGACGGGCAGCTACCAGATGGCGTTCTGGAACGGCATCGTGTGGAACGGGATGAATATCGCGATCATGCTGTGGTTATTGTCACGCAGCCGTGCACGCGGGGCGGCGCAACCCGCCTGAGAACGATGATGACACCATCACTGTCGTAAGGCGGATCAAGATCCGCCTTACGACAGTGGCGTTCAGTCACGACCAACAGCGCCTTTTATCGGTGCCATAGCGGATAACGTGTAAGGCGGATCTTGATCCGCCATACTTAGCTTTTGTCGGGAACCATCTGCCCGGTCAGGTGCTCTGTCCCGCGCGTCCGGGCCAGCGCCACTTGCTTTTGACGTTCACGAAAGCGGGCCTTGTCCGCGTGGGATGTTTCATGCGCACAGTGATGGCAGGCCACGCCCTCCTCGAACTCCGGCCGTTCGCGATCTTCGGGCAGGATGGGGCGCCGACAGGCGTGACACAACAGATGCGGCCCCACGGCCAGCCCGTGGCCCACGCTGACCCGACCATCAAAGACAAAGCACTCGCCCTGCCAGGTGCTTTGCGCCTCTGGCACCTCTTCGAGGTACTTCAGAATACCCCCTTTGAGGTGGTAAACATCCTCGACCCCTTGCCCAAGCAGATAGTTTGTCGACTTTTCGCAGCGGATCCCACCGGTGCAGAACATCGCGACCTTTTTGCCTGCAAACCGGTCCTTGTTCGCCGCCCACCAGGCAGGAAAGGCGCCAAAGCTTTCGGTTTGCGGGTCAACCGCGCCCTCAAACGTTCCAATCGCAACCTCGTAGTCGTTGCGCGTGTCGATGACGGCCACGTCCTCGCGCCCGATCAGGGCGTTCCAGTCGGCGGCTTCCACGTAGTGGCCCGTGCGCGCTGCCGGATCCACATCCGGCTGACCCATGGTCACGATCTCGCGCTTCAATCGCACCTTCATCTTGCCGAACGGCGGTGTGGGGCTGCTGCTTTCCTTCCACTCCAGGTCTGCGCAGCCGGGCAGGGCGCGGATATGGCCAAGGACCGCGTCAATCCCCGCGCGTGGCCCCGCAATCGTGCCATTGATCCCCTCAGGCGCGAGCAATAGCGATCCACGCACGCCGTGGCGCGCACAGAGCGTCACCAGGGGCGGCTTGAGTGCCGCCGGATCGGCAAACCTTGTAAAGTGATAGAGCGCGGCGATGGTATACATGGCCGCGAGATAGGCGATGGGAGTGCCCTTGTGCAAGGGGCGGCGTGGGTGCGATCATGCACCAACAGGTGCAAGCGGAGAGCGAATATGACCCATGCTTTGATCGTAATTGACGTACAAAACGACTTTTGCCCAGGCGGCGCGCTGGCCGTACCCGAGGGGGACCAGATCGTCGCTGGTATCAACATGGCGATGGATCAGGCGGACGCGGTCATCCTGACCCAGGACTGGCACCCGGGTGGGCATTCGTCCTTTGCGTCGTCGCATGTCGGGCATGCGCCGTATGAGGTGATCGACATGCCCTATGGGGCGCAAGTGCTGTGGCCTGACCACTGTATTCAGGGCACGACAGGCGCGGCGTTTCATGCCGATTTGCACGCAGACCGTGCCGACATGATCGTGCGCAAAGGCTACCGGCCCGACATCGACAGCTATTCGGCGTTTTTCGAAAATGATCACGCCACGCCCACGGGGCTCGAGGGGTATTTGCGCACACGGGGGATCACCACGCTGACGCTTGTGGGGCTGGCCACAGATTTCTGCGTGAACTTTTCCGCCGTAGATGCGGCGAAACTGGGGTTTGATGTGACGGTGCGGATGGATCTGTGCCGGGCCATTGATCTGGACGGATCGCTGGCAGCTGCAAAAACCGGAATGACAGGGGCAGGCGTTTCCCTGCAAGTTTAAGGATGTGCGGGCCTAGGCGGGTTTCAGCTTGTTGACCTCTTTGACCATCTCGGTCACCTGCTTGGCCTCCTGCCGCAACAGCTTCAACGACTTCTTGACCAGTGTCTTGGCCTTTTTCACACCGCTGGAAATCGGGCCGGACTGCGAGATCCACTTGAAGATCATTTGCAGCACCATCTTCATCGTGTTGACCACAGTCAAAACAACGTCGAGCGGGTTCAACAGGTTCATCACCTCGCTCACCTTGACCAGGATCACGCGAAAGGTCTTGGCAAGCCGGGCCACCAGTGCCTTGACCGCTTTGAACACCTTTTGCGGATCGACAGCCTTGCGAATGACACCGACGATCTTGCGCGCCATCTTGATCCCCTCAAAGGTCTGTTTTTCCACAAAAGATACAGTGGTCACCAGGGTCGCACCTGCCTTCAAAATACTTTGAACTGCGGACTTTCCAATTGATTTGGCCAGGTCTTTGGCTGACTTGCTGACCTCGCTCAGGAACTTGACCAGGCCCTGAACCCACGGTTTCATCTTGGCCAGAACGTTGCGCAGCAGATCCATCAGGCGGGTTTCGATCCGCAGTACCTTTTGATGAATGGGGTCGAGTGGGTTATCGGTCTGTGCCATGTGAAACGCCTTTGAAAATGATGTAACGATATGCCCCGGATCAATAACCGGTGGCGCATGCTGCGCTGAAACCCCCATTTTTTCAAGGTTTGTGCGTCCCAACCCGCTCTTGCCCCCGCTAACGGGACTTGGCACAACACTCCAGCGCAAAGCCAAGGAAGAGCCCGCATGGTCGATATCGCCACCCGCGTCTGGAACCACAAATGGAAGATTGACCCCATTGTGCGGTCAATGATCGATACCGATTTTTATAAGCTGCTGATGTGCCAATCGGTGTTTCGCAACAAGCCTGACGCGCAGGTCACCTTTTCCCTGATCAACCGGTCCACCCATGTGCCGCTGGCCCATCTGATCGACGAGGGCGAGCTGCGCGAGCAGTTGGATCACATCCGTTCGCTGTCGCTCAGCCGGGGTGAAAGCACGTGGATGCGCGGCAATACCTTTTACGGCAAGCGGCAGATGTTCACGCCCGAATTCATGGACTGGTTCGAGACATTGCGCCTGCCCGCCTATCACCTTGAGCGGCGCGGTGATCAGTATGAGCTGACATTCGAAGGATCCTGGCCCGAGGTCATGTTGTGGGAAATCACCGCATTGGCCGTGTTGATGGAACTGCGGGGGCGCGCCGTCCTGAACGAAATGGGCCGGTTTGAATTGCAGGTGCTCTATGCGCGCGCCATGACCAAGCTGTGGGAAAAGATCGAGCACTTGCGCGGGCATGACGGCCTGCGTGTGGCCGATTTTGGCACCCGACGGCGTCATTCATTTTTGTGGCAGGACTGGTGTGTGCAGGCCATGGGCGAAGGGCTGGGGGGCGCGTTTGTCGGCACCTCCAACTGTCTGATTGCCAAGAACCGCGATGTTGAGGCGATCGGCACCAACGCCCATGAGTTGCCCATGGTCTATTCCGCGCTTGCTGCAGATGACGCGGCGCTTGCCCGCGCGCCCTATGATGTCCTCAGTGACTGGCACGAAGAGCATGACGGCAATCTGCGCATCATCCTGCCCGATACCTATGGCACGCAAGGGTTCCTCGATTCCGCGCCCGATTGGCTGGCAGGCTGGACAGGCATCCGCATCGACAGCGGCGATCCTGCCTCTGCTGCGGAAATTGCCATCAAGTGGTGGCAAGACCGCGGCGAAGACCCGCGGGACAAGCTGGTAATCTTTTCCGACGGGCTCGACGCGGGCAAGATCATCGAGCTGCACCAGCAGTTTGCGGGCCGGGTCAAAGTGTCGTTCGGGTGGGGGACGATGCTGACCAACGATTTCAAAGGGTTGGTGCAGGATGACCGGCTGGCCCCGTTTTCGCTGGTGTGCAAGGCCGTGTCCGCCAATGGAAACCCAACCGTCAAACTGTCGGACAATCCCAACAAGGCCATGGGCCCAGAGGCTGAAATCGAACGCTACAAGCGCGTCTTTGGCGTCGGGGATCAGGTGGCGCTGGATGTGGTTGTCTGACCTGTCCTGCGCGCAATCGGCCAAGAATTTCTCAAACTGTTTCGCTTTTTAAGACAATGGCCCCAAATTGACCACATTTGCCCGGTACCTGTCTGGACATCAGATAAAAGTCCAAAGGACAGGCAGGACAGGCTATGCGTATTTCAAAACGGATTTTTCCGTTATTTTTCATCACTGTGCTGGGCGGTTGCGCCTATGACGTACAAGAAACGTCGCGACTGGATGTTACCCTGATCGGGTTCTCCGAACAGCGTGGCCCCTCGACAGAACCTAAAATCGCCGAAGTCGAAAATGTCGACGCGGTTGTGCAGGCAGATGCGTTGAACGCGTTGGCGGCCGACCTTGTGCGCCGATCCACGGTGCGCGGGGCAGTGCAGGGCGCGGCTGTGGGCTGCGGTCTGGCAGTTGTGACGGGCGGCAACGCCAAAAGCTGTGCGACAGGTATTGCAGCTGGTGGTCTGGTCGGGGGCGTGGCTGGCAAGGCCAAGGGTAAACGCGATGTGGCCCGCCGGGTCGAACTGGTGTCGGCCAGCGCATTGGTGCGCAGCCTGCGTGATATGAATGACCAGATCGAAGTGCTGGACCTAAGCCTGACCGATCTGCTGGACGAACAGGACGCCGAACTGGCGGCCCTCAAGGTGCGCCGCGAGATGGGTGTGGTGACGGATGTGGATTACGCCGCCGGTGTCGACAATATCCGCCAGAGCCGCGCGCTGATTGCCGAGGCGTTGACCGGTACAATCAATCGCGCCGAAGCCGCCCATGCCAACCTGGAACAGGCGACACAGCAAGGTCAGACCGGGCTGCACTGGCACACGTCAGCGACGTCGCAAGTGGCCCGCGACGCATATTCCGCACGGTCGCGTATCACCCTGCTTTAAGAGGACCGCATTTGGCGACTCTGTTCGCGCCAGATGATGATCAGCCCCCCGGCCGCAATCAGCAGCGCGCCGGGAAACAGCGCGTCCCAGGGCGTTTCGTCAAAGAACGCCCAGCCCAGGAAAAAGGCCAGCGGGATGCCGAAATAGCTGAACGGGGCCAGGTTGCTGGGCTCGGTCATGCGGGTGCTGACCACCAGCAGCAGCACAGCGGTGCCGCCAAACCCGCCCATCGCGATGATCCACGCCATATCTGTCAGGCTTTGCACTGGGCTGAACCCACCAAAGGCCAGCGCGATTAAAAACGCTCCGACCAACGCCGCCCCCGACGAGTAAAGGTTGACCAGAGGGCTGGGTACGTCGTCGTCCATCATGCGGGCCTGAACCGTCACCAGCGCATAGAAACAGGCGGCCGCCAGCGGCAGCAGGGCATCGACGGTAAACGCTGATGTGCCGGGCTGCATGACCAGTACAACACCGACAAAGCCGATGGTCACCGCGCTCCAGCGCACCCAGCCCACGGCCTCGCCCAGCAGCGGCACGGACAGCGCAGTGATGAACAGCGCGTTGGCATATGTGATGGTGCTGGCGGTGGCAAATTCCATCCGACCCAGGGACAGATAATAGGCCAGCTGCGCCAGCGTCACGAGCGCGCCGCGGGCCAGACCAAGCTT
>JBCCBC010000122.1:0-8419 GCA_039814435.1 Pseudomonadota bacterium | reverse complement strand
GTATGCTGCCCATAACAGCACCGACGCAGACTGCGACGGCTGGTTTCCGGCTGAACACCGGACGCATTCGCGACCAATGGCACACTATGACACGGACGGGAAAATCACCCCGCCTTGGACAGCACATGGGCGAACCTTATGCTGAGATACACCCAGACGACGCCGCAGATCTGGGGTTGGGCGTCGCCGATCTGATCGAGATCACAGCCGGATCGCACAAAACCCGACTTCGTGCCCTGCCCACAGACAAAGTGGCGCGCGGTGCATTGTTTGCCCCGATGCACTGGACGCGCCAGCGGTTGGCGACCGATCCAGTCAATGCAGTGATCCAAACCGGCACGGACCCGGTGTCTGGCCAACCCGCTCTCAAGGCCGGGCACGTCACAGCACGCAAATTCGACGCGCGGTGGTACGGTTTTGTCGCTGCGGCCCGCACAATGTCGCCGGTGTCGGACTACTGCGCGATCGCGCGCACCGCGACCGGATGGCAGGCGGAACTTGCCGGGGCCATCGCGCTTGATGACGCAGCTGCCTTGCTCGAACGTCTTGTTGGTCCGTTGCGCGGTGACGTAAGCGACATGCAGGACACCCGTGCAGGCCTCAGACGGATTGCGCACCGGGTCGATGGGATCCTTGAGGCGGTGTTTTACATCGGCCCGGATCCGGTTGTCGTCTCGCGCGAACATGCAGTGGCCTTGATCGGCACCGATGCAAACACGACGGCCGCATTATCGGCGCGCCGTGCAGGCAACGTTCAGGACCCCGGCGCAACCGTGTGTGCCTGCATGGGCGTGGGCATCAATGACCTGCACCGCGCGCTGGCAAACGGCGCAACCACCGTCGAGGCGTTGGGGGCCGCAACCGGCGCTGGCACAAATTGCGGGGCCTGCCGCCCTGAACTTGCCAGTCTGTTGCCGGACCCGCTGCGTACATTGGCCGCCGAGTAATCCACCCACGAAAGGATGACGAGATGAAGACCTTTCCGATGTTTTTGACCATGCGCGACCGCAGGATCGTCATTGTCGGCGGTGGTGAACAGGCCGCTCAAAAATGCCGGTTGATGCTCAAGACCGAAGCGCAAATTGATGTCCTTGCGCAAGGTTTGGATGTGGAGCTTCAGGCTCTGGCGCACAGCGGGCGGATCAACTGGCACCAAGGGACGATCACGCCAGATGCCTTTACGGGTGCCGCACTGGTTTTTGTCGCCACGGGTTGTCCGGGGCAGGATGTGTGCCTGCATATGCTGGCCAAAGCAGCGGGCGCAGTCGTCAACGTCGTTGATCAACCCGATCTGTGCGACGCCATCACACCGTCGATCATTGACCGCGATCCGGTCGTCGTTGCCATCGGTACCGAAGGGACGGCCCCCGTACTGGCCCGCCAGATCAAGACCAAGCTGGAAGAAACGCTGGAACCGCGCCTTGGCGATCTGGCCGCATTGACGGGCCGATTGCGTGGCTTTGCAGCCGAGCGTTTGGGGCCCCGGCAGCGCCGCGACCTGTGGCGGTGGGTGTTTAACGGCCCCGTGCGTGCGCGCCACGCAGCCGAAGGCGACGCCGCCGTTGCAACCCAGATCAAGGATGTGATCGCCTCGGGTCGCGTGCCGCAGGCCGCGCCCGCCCCGGTGGCCCTTGTCGGGGCCGGCCCTGGCAGCAGCGACCTGATCACCCTGCGCGGCGTCAAGCGTCTGCAAGAGGCGGACGTGATCTTTTATGACCGTTTGATTGACCCTGAGGTGTTGGAACTCGCGCGTCGCGATGCCGAACGGATCTATGTGGGCAAGGCACCGGGCTGCCACAGCTGGCCCCAGGACCGCATCAATGCTCTTGTCGTGGCCGCCGCCCAACGCGGGCAGCGTGTGGTCCGCCTGAAATGCGGTGATCCGGGCGTTTTTGCGCGCGGTGCCGAAGAGGCGGACGCGCTAAAAGCCGCCGGGTTGGACTATGAAATTGTGCCCGGCGTGACGGCGGCCAGCGGCGCTGCGGCGGCTGTGGGCGGGTTCCTGACAGAACGGGGCAAGACCGACACGCTGGTTCTGACCACCGGACGACTGGCGACAGACGGGGACCACCCCGACTGGGTGCAGCATTTGCATGCGCGCAGCAACGTCGCTGTTTACATGGGCGTGCAGACGGCGGCGCAGATTGTGGACGCGGTGCGGGCAGGTGGCATTCTGGATGCAACCCGCGTCACGGTTGTCAGTAACGCACAGCGGGCAGATCAGCACGTGCTGGAATGCCGCGCTATGGATCTCGTGGACAGTCTTGCGCGCAACAACATCACCAGCCCAGCAATCCTGTTTTTGCGTCAGGATGTAGCTCAACAGATCACCTCGCACCCTGTTGAGGCGCAGCGCCCCGCATTGCAGGCTGTCTGACTTGGGTCAGGTTCTTTAATACAGATACATGTCGATCACGGTTTTAACCTCAAGCAGGATCTGACTGCTGAGGTTGGCCAGAGTCACCTTTTCCGCGTCCTTCAGCGGTGCGCCCTCAATACCCTGGTCCAACAAGACCGACAAATCCGACCATGCGCGAGACACCCGTTTCAACTGCTTTGTCATTTGGCGGCTCGACGGGGCTATCACCCCACGCTCTGGCGCGCCGTTGGCAACATCCACGATCAAGGCATCCATTTGGCCCATCGTCTCGCGCAAATCCGCGAGGCGGCTGGGCGCGTCAATGTCTAACACGATCAAGCACACATCATTCGACGCTTTGAGTGCATAGGCCGCCAACTGATGCGCCGCCCATAGGGTTGTCGCCAGACCATCCGCCATTTGCGCGCTGTAGTGTGCGATCATCTCGCGGGTGACATCCTCGCTTTGATCAAAGGTGGCGGGACCAAGGCGCAGGGCCTGCGCCATCGGCACTGAATGCAAGTCCCCCGATGCGATCTGTTGGCTGGCCGGGCCGAACACTGCCCATCCTGTGGCAATATCATTCAGGCGGGCAACCAAATCTACAGACCCTTCGCGGTTGATGCGCAAGTTATCGTCGCCTTCCAACAGCCCCATCAGGGTCACGTCGAACTGGCGCAATGCGCTCAACGCGCTTTCGGCGTATCGTTGGGGCTGAATACCCGCCATGACAAAACACGCGTCTCTCGAAATCTGCTGCAACAGCGCACCCTGTCTTCCGGCAAAGTGAATGCGGTTCTTGGCATCTTCCGCCTCGTCCACTGCTGCCGCGACGGGGGCGCACACAACTGCGCACAATGCGCAGACCAACGCAGCCCAGACCCGAGCCCTGTTCGATAAATGCCAGTTCATGCTGGCAGGCTACTTGCGACTGCTTACCATTCCATTATCTACGCACCGCGTCAGACAGATGGGTGCACAAAACGGCAAAAAGCCCCGACGCACTGCTGCACCGGGGCTTTTCTGCGATTTACGGATTACTTGCCCCAAAGCGCGGTATAGGCTGCACGATAAGGGGAATCCGGGTCAAAGGCGTTGCTGTCACCCAGCTTGGCCAGGCCATCTTGGGTCACCAGCGCAGGCGAAGTGATATAGCCCGAACACGGCTCGCCCTGCACGGCACGGTTCAACTCGTCCACCAATTGCCAGCCTTGCAGGTTCAGCGGCTCGGCCACGGTGATTGCCTGATACTGCGCCCCGCGAATACGCTGGAACGCAGCCTCTGACCCGTCCCCGGCCGAACCTGCCTTGGGTGCGCCATCACCTTTGATGCCGGCAGCGGCCAAAGCGGGGCCCATGAAATCAAAGTACAGATCATTGATCGCCAACGCGTGGGTCCAGCTGGCTCCGTATTTCTGCAACAAGCTGGTAGTCAGCGGGCCCATGCGGGTGGACGTGTCGGCGATTGGCGTGTCGACGTATTCAAGGACCGTGCCGCCCATCGCCTCGATGGTTTCCTTGATGCGGTCAGCCTTATCGATGGCGATCTGATATGTGCTGTCGGTAAAGATCACCGCGCCAACGCCATCACCGCCATCTTCCATGGCCCACTCAGCGGCCACTTCTGACACGGTCATCGCATCCGTTGAGACGTTGGCAAAGATGCCGCCGGGGGCGTCGCAGCCAATCTTGGGGCCCGAGTGCCAGGACACCATTGGGATGCCCGCGGCTGCCACTCCTTCGAGCGCGGCCTGCTGTTCCACAGCGTCAAAGCCATTGATGATGATGCCATCGGGTTGCAGCGCCATAGCCTGACCGATTGCGCCGGTACGGCCCTGGATTGATCCGGCACCGTCCAGAACGCGTACGTCCCAGCCGATGACGGCCGCGGCCTCTTCCACTCCGTTGGTGACGCCAAGAATGCCGCCGTTTTTCAGATCCGCCGCCAGCACGACAATCGACTTGCCTGCCGCCGCTGCGGGGCCGGACGTTGGCCCATCAAACGGCGTCTCGGCCAAGGCCAGACCGCCCATACCCGCCAGCATGGTGCTGCCCAGCAATGTGTTCAGGAATGTTCGTTTCAGCATAATATCCTCCCAATAGCTGATTTTCTCAATTTTTGGCGGCCCCTTTGCGGCGCTGTGCATAGCCTGCGATGCCGATGGCAATCAGCAGGGTGACCCCGTTGAACAGCGGCTCGACCCAGAAGGATCCGCCAAACTGCTGGATGCCCGAAATGCCCACGGCCAGAATGACCACACCGACAATTGTACCCCAGACGTTGACCCGCCCCGGCTTGATCGTGGTGGACCCCAAAAAGGCTCCGACGAGGGCGGGCAGCAGGAACTCAAGGCCCACGCTGGCCTGTCCAATCCGCAGTTTCGAGGCAAGGATGACTCCCGCCAGCGCGGTCAGCGTGCCCGACGACATGAACGCTGCGATCACGAATTTCCGCGTCGGGATGCCGTTCAGCTGCGCAGCCTTTTGATTGGCCCCAATCGCATAAAGATACCGGCCAATCGGCGTGTATTCGAGCACAACCCACAAAGTGATCGTGATCGCGAGCAGATAAAACCCGGTGATCGGCAAACCCAGAACAAAGGTGCCGTTGAGCGCGAGAAACCCGTCCGGCAAAACACCAACCATTTGCCGCCCGCCAGTGTGCCACAGCGCCAGCGCATAGAGCACAGTGCCGGTTCCCAGCGTCGCAATAAAGCTGTCGATCTTGGCGACCTCGACCAGCAAGCCGTTCAGGAACCCGGTGAATGCACCCAAGGCCAGTACAATGGCCACAGCGATTGGCCAGGGAATGCCCATGATCGTCTGCAAACTGATCGCCAGGATGTGCCACAGCACAATGCCATAACCCACCGTCAGATCGATCCGCCCCGCCGCCATTGGGATCATCGCCCCCAACGACAACAACGCAATGATCGCCTTGTCCGAGATGATGGCACGTACGTTCAGCATGGTGGGAAACGTGTTGGGCAGCAGGATGGAAAACAGCACGATCAGGATGCCCATCAGGATCACCAGGCCATACACCGGCAAAAATCGCATCACACGTTTGCCAAAGCTAAGGCCCTTTAGCTCGGCCCGTGTGGGCTCTAGGGCGCTGGATTCAAGGGACTGCATGAGGTGGCTCCTGGGCTTGTGCGATGTTTCCCGCACTTGCGGATTGAATGAGGTTTTCGACGGTCAACCGCGAGCCCGTCACTTCATCGACGATCTCGCCTTGACTAAAGACAATGGCGCGGTGGCAAATGGTGGCAATTTCCTCGAAATCGGTGGACACAACCAAAATACCCACCCCTTCGACCAAGGCGCGGTTGAGCAAGGCGTAAATCTCGGCTTTGGCCCCAACATCGACACCGGCGGTGGGGTCTTCGCACAACAGCAGCTTGCGCTGTGTGGCAAGCCACCGGCCAATCACCACCTTTTGCTGATTACCACCCGACAGGGCCTCGATGGCGAGGGTGGGATCATTGGGGGACAGGCCCAGATCATTGCCGATCTGGCGGGCCTGGTCTGCCTCTTTGCGCGGCGTGAGCATGCTCAGCAACGCGCGTCCCAACCCGTTGGGGTTCAAAAACGTATTTTCGCGGATCGACAGGGACATGGCGACCGACTCTTCGGTGCGGTCGCGCGCGACAAGACCAATGCCCGCCTGCATCGCCTTTTGGGGCGAAGACAGATCAGGCTGCGTGCCCAGAAACGACACAGATCCTGCATATGGGGTCACCCCAAACACGGCACGCGAAATCGCTTCATGCCCGGCCCCGCGCAAACCCACAAGGCCGACGATTTCGCCCGTGCGCAAGGTCAGGTTCAGCGGACCCACCTCGGCTACGGAAAAATTGTGTAGCTCCAGAACACTATCGCCCGGAGCTTCGCTGGATTTCAGGGTCTGACGGGTTTTGCGGCCGACAATCTTGTGCACCAACTCTTCGGGTGTGGTGTGTTCAATGCTGCGCATTCCCACCATAACGCCGTCGCGCAGCACGGCCACACGATCGGCAATGCGAAAAATCTCATCCAAACGGTGACTGACATAGATCATGCCGACCCCGCGCTCACGCAGCGGGCGAATGGCCGCAAACAATCGCTCAACCTCATCGGCAGGCAAGGACGCAGTCGGCTCATCCAGCACTAGAAATTCACTGTCCACTGCCAGTGCGCGGGCAATGGCGACCAGCGACTTTTCAGTCCGGGTCAGGTCCTCGACCCGGGTGGTCGGATCAAAGTTGCAATCAACACGGGCCAAGGCATCGGTCGCGATGCGGTCCGCTGCGCCCCACTGGATCAAACCGCGCTTGCGGGAGTAGCCCAAGGCCAGTGCTATGTTCTCGGCCACAGTCATCCACTCGATCAGGCCCAGATCCTGGTGAATAAACGCCACTTTCTGACGCTCACCAAATCCTGCGGGGCGATGTTGGTAGGGCGTACCATCGATCAGAATACGGCCTGCATCGGGTTGGTGAATACCGCCCAGCACCTTGATCAGGGTGGACTTGCCAGCCCCGTTTTCGCCCAACAGGGCGACGATCTCGCCACGGCCAACGGTCAACGACACATCCCGCAGCGCATAGGTGCCGCCGAAATGCTTGTCGATGCCGTCAAAAAACAGGCCCTGCTGCAGGTGCTCTGCCATAACTCCTCCCTACGCGCCAAAGATGACGCCACGCAACCGGGTCTTGTCTCACGGCAAGGTTACCCGTAACGTAAGTCTATGGTTTCTGAGAAGAGCCACTCAAGTCAAGCGCAAAGTTACCGGTAACTCAAACGGTGCAAAATGGCAGAAAAAACAAATAAAACCAGCAAGGTAAGCCTGACGGACGTAGCCCGAGCAGCGGGCGTGTCAAAAATGACAGCCAGTCGGGTTTTGCGCGGCGAAGGGGGATATTCAGAAAAGACCAAGACCAATGTCATGGCAAAAGTCGACGCGCTTGGCTACCTGCCGAATCGTCTCGCGACAGTATTTGCGGGCGACCAGACATCGACCTTTGTGGGGGTCTCGATCCCGGATCTGGGAAACGAGGTCTTTGCTCAGGTGCTCGAAGGAATCGACCGCAAGCTGGGGGCGTTTGGCTATCAGTCGGTACTCGGACTGACGCAACACACGCTGGAGGCTGAGGAGGCATGGGTGCGCACCGTGCTGTCCTGGCAGCCCGCCGGGCTGATCCTGACGGGGCGGTCCCATTCGGCGCGCGCGCAGGACATGCTGCGCAACGCAGGTATTCCAGTGGTCGAAATCTGGGATCTGAACTCCAGCCCGCTGGATATGAGCGTGGGGCTGAACCATTTCGACTGCGGCTATGACATGGGCAGGTTCCTGATCGGGCGGGGCTACCGCGCGCTTGGCTACGTAGGCACCTCACACGATACGGCAAACGCCGCAACAGCGCGGCTTGATGGATTCACCAAGGCGGTGCAGGACGGCGGTGGACACGTGCGCCGCCAGCTCTGCCTGCACGACACGGCAACGTTTTACCCGGGGTATTACGGCAGCGAACAGTTGATGTCGTCGGGGGCAGATGTGGATTGCATCTTCTTCCAGAACGACTCGATGGCCTTTGGGGGTCTACAGTATTTCGAGCAAAAAGGGCTCAGCGTGCCCGACGATATCGGTATCGCAGGCTGGGGCGACCTGCCCGTGGCCTCTGTCTTGAAACGACGACTGACGTCCATGCATGTGCCACATTTGAAACTTGGGCAAACAGCGGCGGAAATGATGGTCGCGCGTTTGTCGGGCGAGGCAGTGCACGCAACAAAATCTGTGAAATTCCACCTGATCCCCGGTGCCACCGTGCGACCCGCATCAGATTGAGAGCCCAAGGGACGGTAGGCGGGGCGTCTTTGCCGTCAGGCAAACAGCGTCCGACCCGTCCCGACAAAAGCCAAAGAACCGAACCTGCCTCAGCCAGGTGTCAGCAACTCTCTGAGCGATGTCTTTCTCGGCGCAACCTCAGACAGGTTCAAAGCAGAATGCAGATCCACCAAATGGCTTTGCATCAAATCACCGGCAAGGATCTCTTTGCCCTGGCTGATGGCTTCTGCCAG
>JBCCBC010000011.1:0-23098 GCA_039814435.1 Pseudomonadota bacterium | reverse complement strand
GTGCGACGCGCAACCGTTCGATAACCGCATCCAACAGATCAACTTTCTCATAAGCCGCTTCGATCGCTTTTCGTACTGCCGAAGTATGATCAAATTCCAATCCCATGATCGACAGAGTCGCTGCAAATCTTCCCGCGCTGAACCCATCAGAAACCGCATTGGCGTGTTGGTGCAGCAGGGTAATTGCAAGGGGCGTGTTCAAATCATCAGCCAAAGCGGCAATGACATCGAGATGCGGCTTTTGCCTAGCTTCTGCGCCATCTAACAACGCCACCCACTTTCTCAAAGTCTTCTCCGCCTCCGCCCGCTTCTTCTCCGTCCAGTCCATCGGCTTGCGGTAATGCGTGCTCAGCATCACAAAGCGGATCACCTCACCCGGGACGCCCTGATCCAACAGATCCCGCACGGTAAAGAAATTGCCCAGGCTCTTGGACATCTTCTTGCCCTCGACCTGCAACATCTCGTTGTGCAGCCAAAACCGCGCTGACGCATCGGCGCCATCGCAAGCCACACAATGCGCGCGCTCATTTTCGTGATGGGGAAAGGCCAGATCCAGACCGCCCCCATGAATATCGAATGACGGGCCCAACAGATCCCTGGCCATGGCAGAACACTCGATGTGCCACCCCGGTCGGCCAAACCCCCACTTACTTTCCCAGCCGGGCTGCTCAAGCGTGGACGGCTTCCACAGAACCGAATCCATCGGGTTCCGCTTGCCTTCTCCCAGTTCGGCGCGGGACCCGGCGATCATGTCGTCGACAGACCGGCCTGACAATCGACCATACGTCTCGTCTGTGTTGCGACTGTAGTCATCGACCGACAGAAACGCGTGGGCGGGCACGCGTTCGCTGTCCAAAAACACATAGCGCGCGTTGGAGTTGTGCCCGATGGTGGCGGCCACTGAATATGCGAACCCCTTGTCTTCAAGCTCTGCAATCATCGTCTTCATTTCTTCGATGTATTGAGTGGCCCGGGGCTGATGAGTGGGCCGCAGCGCGCCCAACGCATCCATATCAGCGTGATACCATTCAATGGTTTCATCGGTGCGATCCGCGATCAGCTCTTCCAGGGTGCCTGGTGCCCCGGCCTCTTGGCGCGCAAGGGCGGTTGCGTTGATCTTGTCATCCACATCCGTGAAATTGCGCACGTAGGTGACGTGATCATGCCCGTATTCATGGCGCAACAACCGGTAGAGCACGTCAAACACCAAAACCGGGCGCGCATTGCCCAGATGCGCACGATCATAGACGGTTGGCCCGCAGAGATACATGCGCACGTTCTCGGGATCGATAGGGGCAAACGGCTCTTTGGCGCGCGCGGCAGTGTTGTAAAGGGTGATCGACATGAGGGCGTACTCGCGGCAAGGGGTGGCGCGGGCCTATCAAGTCTCAGAAGTTATGAAAACAGTGAACCGGCCCGCTGAGGTGCTCAGCAGATAATGCAGCAGGAAATGCAAATGGTCCGGGTCATGAAACGTCAGTAGCGCGCAGGCCCGGCGCGGGTCAACCCTTGTTTCTGTATCGTGCACCCGGCAGACTGATGCGATGACGCTTGACGACGCAAACCGCATCTGCGCCGCCCTACCCGGGGCCTGGTACCACTCAAACGCCGATGGCGGGCTCGAGGCGTGGAAGGTCGGCGACAAGATGTTTGCCTGCTACGGGCACGCGTTGGACGGCATCTCGGTCAAGACAGCGGACGCAGACAGCGCGCAGTTCCTGATCGGGATCGGGGCCGCGGAAAAAGCGCGGTATTTCCACCGCTCCTGGGTGCGGATCCCCTTTGATCACCAGGGGGTCGACGCGCTGGCTGACCGGATCCATACGTCCTACGGGATCATCCGAGCAGGCTTACCAAAGAAAGCGCAAGCCGCCCTTGCCGCCTGGCAAGACCCCACTTAGGCGAACGCCAACCACATCCCGCACGCAGGCCCGCCAAAGTCTCGGGGCAAGCTCAGCTAGACCAAGCCTGTCCTCATTCTCTGTTCCAAAAATCGCGGGGCAATGCGCGCCAGCAACGGCTGCAGAGCCCCAAGACCAGTTGACAACACACGCGCCCTCTGACCCCTTGGCGAAAACCTACCAGCCGGAGCAGATCATGGCCCTGTCACAGCGCATCACAACCCTCACAGGCGGCGGATCAGACGGCTGGGACGTGTTTATCAAAGCGCGCAAAATGATTGCGGCCGGCACGCCTGTGACCGAACTCACAATCGGCGAACACGACATCCGCACTGCAGCACCCATCCTGCAGGATATGCACGCCTCAGCCATGAACGGACACACGGGATACGCCATGGTGCCGGGCATTGATGGGTTGCGTGACGCGGTGGCGAAACGGACGCAAGAGCGGACAGGCGTGCCTACTACTCGCGACAACGTGCTGATCACGCCAGGCGGGCAAGCCGCACTTTTTGCCGCCCATGCCGCTGTGTGTGATCCCGGCGACATAGCGCTTTACCTTGATCCTTATTATGCGACCTACCCCGGTACATTGCGCGGAGTCTCAGCCGTGCCAAAGGCGATCCAGACACGGGCCGAGGACGCGTTTCAACCCCGCGCCAGCGATATCGCAGCCCAAGCGCCTACCGCAAAAAGCCTGCTGATCAACTCACCCAACAATCCCACTGGCACGGTCTATGGGCGCGCCACACTGGATGGGATCGCGCAGGTCTGCATAGATCACGACCTGTGGCTGATCTCGGACGAGGTCTATGACACGCAAATCTGGGAGGGCACTCATATCAGTCCGCGCGCCCTGCCCGGGATGATTGAGCGCACGCTTGTGGTGGGATCAATGTCAAAAAGCCACGCCATGACAGGATCGCGGTGCGGCTGGTTGATCGGACCATCCGAGGTGATCGACCACCTGATCACCTTTGCCACGCATACGACATATGGCGTGCCCGGATTCATTCAGGATGCGGCCGTCTATGCGCTGGCCCAGGGAACAGCATTCGAGGATGAGGTCGGCGCACCCTTTGAACGCCGCCGCGCCATCGCCCAGCGGGTGCTGGCCGGGCAGAACAAAGTCGGGCTGATCCCTGCCCAGGGTGCGATGTACCTGATGCTCGACATCCGCGCGACGGGGCTCAGCGGGGATGCATTTGCCAATGCGCTGCTGGATCACCACCACGTGGCGGTGATGCCGGGGGAAAGCTTTGGACAAGCGGCGGCGGGGCACATCCGCGTGGCGATGACCATTGATGATGCGGCTTTTGAAACGGCGCTCGAAACCTTATGTGCATTTGCGGACACGTGCGGGTAAGGCGGACGGGTAAAGCGGACGTGCCGTCCGCTTGGGCGCACCACAGGTGCGCCTTACCTCAGAGGGGCGTCACCACACAAAAAGGCGCAGCAAGCTACGCCTTACACGCGCCCGTTGCCCCATTGCCCAGTGCCACAGTAAGGCGGAGGTGTCCTCCGCCCTGCCCGAGCTAGCCCTGCCACGCGGGCAAATGGATGTTGAACCGCGCCCGAATGTCCGCGTCCACTGCCCCGTCAAAGGCCGCCATGGGCCGCGTCGCCAGGATCTCTTCCTTGCGCTGCGTCGCGCGGGCAATCAAGTCCGGCTTGCCCAACTCCACCCACTCTTTGGGCGATGTGCGATCCCCAAAGGACGGATAGACCATATCGGACTGCATCCGGCTTAACGTCTGTTCAGTCCCCAGATAATGCCCAGGACCGGACATGCACACATCGGCAATCTGATCCAGGGCCATCGTCTCATCCGTCACTTCGATGCCGCGCACACAGCGCATCGCCTGGCCAATAATGTCATCCCCTAAAATCAAAGACTCAAGGCAAAACCCAAGCAACGAGGCATGCATGCCGGCCGCCTCATACACCATGTTCACACCCGACAAGCCCGCCGACAGGTTGGAACACATCTGCTCCCAGCCGGCCTGCATGTTGGGCATCTTGGAATCCGAGGCGCCGCCAGCAGCACCGCCGGGCAGATCGTAAAACCTGTGCATCTGACCACAACCGGCGGTCAGCAACGCCTGCTCGCCCGACCCGATAGACATCGCACCGGTGCGCAGATCCAGACCAAAGGGCCATGTGCCAAACACCGCCGGGGCCCCCGGCTTGACCGCGTTGACATACACGAGACCGGCCAGACACTCGGCCGTGGCCTGTACAATGGCCCCCGCAATCGTCGACGGGGCCGTAGCACCGGCCATGCCAGCTGACAGCAGCAACACAGGCATCCCGTGCTTGATGCACTCTTCCATGACCTCGCAGCTTTCGGGGGCGAACTTCATCGGGGGCACAACAAAACAGTTGGAATTGGACACGAACGGGCGAGCGCGCCACGCGTCCTCACCGCCTGCGATCATGTGCAACATCTCGATAGCAGGTCCAACACATGCAGGCTCAGAAAAACTGGTGCCCACATGCTTGGACGTGCCCGACACACAGGCAAAGACAGAGTTGTACTCCATCTCGACCGTATCCACGATATCGCGGCAAATCATCGGGCGCTGCACAAAATGAATGTTGTCGAGGGTGTCGGCAATACGAGCGGCATCGTGCAAATCCTGCACCGTACTCTCGCGGTACTCATTGCCGCTCACATCAACCAGGTTCACCGCCGCGCCTGCAGTGCCGTAGTGAACGCGGCCACCCGACAATTGCAAATCGTTCGCGGGATCACGGGCACACAGGGTCAGCGACCGGTTGGCACGCGCCAGCGTGTCCTCAACCAGCGCACGGGGAAAGCGAATGCGACCATCCTCGCCCTGAATCGCCCCCGCTGCGGTCAAATAGGCGACGCCAGTGGGCGGCGCATCGGCCAGACCAATGGTTTCAAGGGCCTCAAGGGCAGCGTTGTGAATGCGCTCAACCTCGGCTTGGGTCAGCGGGTTGTAGCGGCCGCCCTCCATGCCAGCGCGAATGGGGCGCAGATGATCAGCGAGAGGGGCCGCACGGGCAGCCCGGCGGGCCGCACGGCCGCCAGAGCGTGAAGGGGATTGGTCGTTCATGTTCAAAGATTTCCGTCTGTCCGAGGTGAGAAATGTGGGTCACTTCAAACGGAAACAGGGCGCCCCCGGGGCGCGCGACCGCGCTCAGCCCCGATTGTGCGGGCCACCAGCGCAATCTTGCTGCGGCATCCTTGCATGAAAGGCCTCCCTGGCTTTCAATACTGACAGTATCACAACGGCCATTTTCGGCCTTTTTTGCAGGGTGCCCTGCAAAATCATGCCTGTCTGTCCTGTTTGCGGCGCCGCTCCGGCAACACCCCGCGCACGAAACCGCGCGAATGTGCAAGCCCCTGCCCATCCCCCACCCACAAACAGAAACAGGGTTGGAACAGACACGCAGCTTGCACAGTTACTCTGCAACAGCGGGTAAAACCGCTGCCAAGATGACGAGAAAACCATAGGAGCAGAGACATGAAATTCTCCACACTCACAACCGGACTGGCCGCAGGGCTTATGTCGCTTGCCACCGCGCCCGCATGGGCAGGCAGCCTCGATGAACCTGTGGCCAGCGTCCCGCCGCCGGTGGCACCAGCACCTGAACCCGTACTCTCGCTCGGGGGTGACTGGACGGGTGCCTATGTCGGTGGGCAACTGGGCTACGGCGACATCAACGGCACAGGCACAGCAGATGGGGACGACCTGCTTTATGGTCTGCATGCCGGGTACGACTACGACTTCGGCACCTTCGTGCTTGGGGGTGAAATCGACTATGATTTCACCGAGATCGACCTGGGCGGCGCAGCGGATGTCGACAGCGTGGCACGGCTGAAACTGCGGGCGGGGTATGACTTTGGCCCGACCCTTGGGTATCTCACCGCAGGTGTGGCCGAGGTGGACACATCCATCGGCTCTGAATCCGGCGAGTTCTACGGGATCGGCGTCGCCTATCAGTTGAGCGAACAGTACACCATCGGGGCCGAATTGCTGGAACACAGCTTTGACGACATCAACGGCACGGGCGTGGACGCAGATGCCACAACACTGACAGTGCGCGGCTCAATCCGCTTCTGAGCCTTGTGCTAAATCTGGTCCATGCGAGGCCCCACAACTGTGCCAAACACAGGGCCAGTCACACGTTCTGACAGAGGATTCCGATCTGCTCCCCGATCCGGAGCCCCCTGTCAAACACTGCGCGCAGCGATCCTCCTCCCCGCTGCGCGCAGCTGCACATCCCGCCGGTTGCACCGATCCGGCTTACGTCCATCCCCTCCCCAGACACCAGCGCATATTTGACCCGGCCAGACAGGTCAGGCACTCTCGGCCTCGGGACTGCGCCCGCGCCCAAAAGGGGATCCGAATGGCCGAATTCAGAGGAACCGACTTCCAGATCGCCGTGCAAAAGCGGATGCAAGCGCGCCATATCTGGATCAAGGACGCCCCCGACATCGCCAATGGCGGGCGGGTCCTGAACATCATTTCACCGCAGATCACCGGATGGGATCGGATCGCCCAGTTCATGGAACAAGACGGCGTGCTGGCGCTGATCGCACAGCCACGTGCAACGATCTGGCAGGATGTGGCGGCCGCCTTTGGCGACACCTATGACATGCCAGCCTGGGACGTCTACACAAGCGATGCGGCCACCGTGACACAGACCTGCCGCGCGTACCTTGCGGCACACCAGCTGCCGGAGGGATGGTCGGTGACCTGCCACGATTGCCCGGATGACGGCACGGTGAACGCGGTGCAAACGCTGAACCTTCACACCGGTGTGGCACCCTACCCGGCCTTTTACACGCGCTCGGACTGCGTGGCGACGATAACGGGATGCGTTTGGAACGATGCGGGCGATCTGGTGGCGACGTCGTCGCTCAATGCACGCTACCACCCCGCTTCGCGCCTGTCAGGATACGTGTTCAAAGGGGCGACAAGCGTGCACCCGGATGCACGGGGGCACGGCCTGGGCAAGTTCGTGAATGCGCACGTACTGCTGACCAGTCATGCGCGTATGGGCTGGGACTTTGCGCTGTCGCAGGTGGCCGCAAGCAACATCGCCTCGCAAAAAACAATCATCGGGGCCGGATTCGCGCGCGCCGCAGACCTTGTCACGATCGGACTGGTGCGCAAGGGCGAGGTTTTTACCCGCTGACACGCGGTGTGCGTTGGCGGCGCATGCGGGATATCAGTCGGCTGCAGGACATATACCTGTCTGAACAAGCGGTAAAAAGTCGGCGACGCGGGCGGATTTAGATGCAACCATCAGCACCGATAAAGCATCTGCACAAAGCACAAAAAAATGAGGCCCGGCCCCTGGGGGGAGACCGGACCTCACGGCCTGCCAATCAGCGCGCAACCGCGCCAATCGATCAGCAGGTAACCCGTTAGCCGTCAGTTGCTGGCATCAGCCCCGCCTCTTGGGCAGCAGCGATTTCATCTGCATCCAGTGCGCCATCTGCGTTCAGGTCCATGGCCGTAAACGCATCCGACGTCACTTCGGGAAAGCTGGCCTGCACCTCGTCAATGGTCAGGACACCATCGCCGTTCACGTCCAGCCCAGAGGCAGATTGGCCCATCGCAAGGGCCGGAACAGCCAGGGCGGCCAGAAACGTAAGCGAAGCAAGTTTGGTCATAGGGAACTCCCTTTGGAGGTTTTCAAAAGTGAGAGGCCATGAGTGGCACCCTCACAAGGTATGAGCGCGAAAGACGCCTCCGCATCCGGCCCGCAGGTCCGGGGCCCAAAACCCGCAAGGCAGCGCCGATACCATCCTCTGACATGGGCGGCGCATTGCCTAAAAAGGGGGCAGTTCGCGGATCGGCAAAAACCCCCGGGCTATGCAGCCGTCGGCCAAGGGCGCACCATACCCCTATGAGTAAACCCACATATACTGCCCCGCGGCTCGTTCCGCTGATCCCAATGCTGACGCGGCGCGCACGCCGCCTCGCCCGCTCTCGGGCCGAGGCCGAAGACATCGTGCAAGATACGTTGCTCAGCCTGTGCCAACGGCTGGCGGATGGAAAAAACATCGAAGATCTGAACGCCTATGCCATGCGCACATTGACCAACCGTGCCCGGCGCAGCTGGCGGCAATTGCCCACGGATGAGTTGGAGGACGACCACGCGCTGACCGAACCTGATGCGCTGTTGCGGCTCGACTGCGCCGACACGTTGGCCGCAATCGCGACACTGTCACCCCCACAGCGCCAATTGCTGGACTTGGTGATTGCCGGGGAACCTCGCCGCGCGCCCTGGCAAACGCCACGGGGTTGCCGCTGGGCACTGTGATGTCGCGGCTGGCGCGTGCACGCGCCAAACTGCGGCTCACACTCGAAGACAATCAAAGCACAACGAACAGCCACTGAGCGCAATACGGGGTCGGTGGGCGGGCGCCTTTGCGCCAGCAAACAGTTCCGCCCAGCGGCCAACCCCCTGCCCCAAAACAAAAAGGGGGGGCTCGAACGCGCGCCGTCAGTTTCGCCGTTCCGCTTGTGTTTGCACAGCAAACGCACGCACCCCTGACAGTAGGCTTGACGCAGTCGAGCATCGAGTCAGCCATAAGCGCGCACAAAAGAAAAAAACGGAGAGCCGAAGCCCTCCGTTGAGTTTCGCCGTTCAGGCTCAATATGTTAACCGCCCGGTACTTTTCTGCCTGCGGCCTGAACGTCGTCAGGAGCGAACGCATCCGCTCCGTGTGGCAAGGGCAAATCGCTTTACCCCTGTAGTAGGATGGGAAGGACTAAAGTCGCGCCCCACCCTGTCTCGTCGGGGGTCAGTCCGGCAGGCCAGCCCAACCCCCTCGCGCCCCTTCCCGGGACACGTAATCGTTTAGCTACACCCGGACGTCCCGCCGCAGGTATTGCACTTCATGCAGGTGCCGTTGCGCACGAGGGTGTAGTTACCACACTCGCCGCAGGCCTCGCCCTCATAGCCCTGCATTTTGGCCTTGGTGCGTGCATCCATTGTTATCGCGCCCGAGGATACTGCCGTCGTTGACGTGCTCAGTGCCACACCACCACCCACGGCCACTTCAGGCACGAGGGCTTGCAGCGCGCTCGAGGGATCTGCCACCATCTCGCCGGTCTCTGACATGCCACCCTGCAGCACCACCAGATCCTGCGGCAAACGCTTGCGCAGATACCCGGACGAACTGATTTGTTTCAGCACTTCCAAGGACTTGGAGGCGGCTGTTTCGCTCAATTCGGACACGTTGGACACGCCCTCTTCCTCACCTCGACCCAGGTCGTCAAAGGTTGCGCCCTGAGGCTGCACATGGGCCAGATCGGTGCGATCCAGATAGGACACGGCCAGCTCGCGGAACACATAGTCCAGAATGGACGTGGCATTTTTGATGCTGTCATTGCCCTGCACCATGCCCGCAGGCTCGAACTTGGTGAAGGTAAAGGCGTCCACAAACTCCTCCAGCGGCACCCCGTATTGCAGCCCGACCGACACCGCGATGGCAAAGTTGTTCATCATGGCGCGGAAGCCCGCACCTTCCTTGTGCATATCGATAAAGATCTCGCCAAGGTTGCCGTCCTCATACTCGCCCGTGCGCAAGTAGACCTTGTGGCCCCCCACGATGGCTTTCTGCGTATAGCCTTTGCGGCGCTGAGGCATCTTTTCGCGGTGCGATTTGATGATCTCTTTGACGATGACCTTCTCAACGATCTTTTCGGCCAGCACGACGGCTTTTTCAGACGGCGCACCGGTCTCCAGAACCTCTTGGGCATCCTCGTCATCCTCGACCAGCGCTGCGGCCAGCGGTTGGGACAGCTTGGACCCATCGCGGTAAAGCGCGTTGGCTTTTACACCCAAAGACCAGGACAGTTCATACGCCTTCTGGCAGTCCTCGATGGTGGCATCATTGGGCATGTTGATGGTCTTGGAAATCGCACCCGAGATGAATGATTGCGCCGCAGCCATCATGGTGATGTGGCTGTCAACATTCAGGAAACGCTTGCCTTTCTTGCCGCACGGGTTGGCGCAGTCAAAGATGTGGTAATGCTCTTCCTTAAGGTGCGGAGCCCCTTCCAGCGTCATGGTCCCGCAGACGTGGTCGTTTGCGGCATCAATATCAGCTTTGGTAAAGCCGAGGCTTTTCAGCAGATCAAACGTTGGATCGTTCAGCTTTTCGGCGGGGATGCCCAGCACGCCGGTGCAGAACTCTTCGCCCAGCGTCCACTGGTTGAACACAAACCGGATGTCGAACGCGCTTTCCAATGCGGCATCCACCTTGGCCAGCTCACCTGCGCCAAATCCGTGACCGGCAAGCGTGGTGTGGTTGATCGCAGGGCTGTTGCCAATCGATCCATGACCCACCGCGTAGGACACGATCTCTTCAATCTGCGCGGACCCGTAGCCAAGGTTTTCCAGCGCCGCAGGCACCGAGCGGTTGATGATCTTGAAGTAACCACCACCCGCAAGTTTCTTGAACTTCACCAGGGCAAAGTCAGGCTCGATCCCTGTGGTGTCACAGTCCATAACCAGACCAATGGTGCCGGTGGGCGCAATCACTGTCGATTGCGCGTTGCGATAGCCGTGGGCCTCACCCAGTTTCAACGCCTCGTCCCATGTCGACATGGCCAGGTCGACCAGACGCGGATCAGGACAGTTGGCATGATCCAGCGCCACGGGTTTCACGGCCAGCTTTTCATAGCCTTCTGTTGACCCGTACGCCGCCGTGCGGTGGTTCTTCATCACACGCAGCATGTGGTCGGCATTCTTTTTGTAGCCCGGGAACGGGCCCAACTCACCCGCCATCTCGGCGCTTGTGGCATAGGCCACGCCGGTCATGATCGCGGTCAAAGCCCCGCACAGCGCGCGGCCCTCGTCGCTGTCATAGCCATGGCCCATATTCATCAGCAGCCCGCCAATATTGGCATAGCCCAGACCCAAGGTGCGGAAGTCATAAGAGCGTTGCGCGATCTCCTTGGACGGAAACTGCGCCATCATCACGCTGATCTCCAGCGTCACGGTCCACAGGCGCGACGCGTGCATGTAGTCCTCAACCTGGAACTGGCCGTCTTTCAGGAACGTTAGCAGGTTCATGGAGGCGAGGTTACAGGCCGTGTCGTCCAGGAACATGTATTCCGAACAGGGGTTTGACCCTCGGATCGCGCCGTCTTCGGGGCACGTATGCCAGTCGTTGACGGTGTCGTGGTACTGAATGCCCGGATCGGCACAGGCCCAGGCCGCATGGCCCACTTGCGCCCACAATTCGCGCGCCTTGATCACTTTGGTGACCGATCCATCAATGCGGCTGGTCAATTCCCAGTCTGCGTCTTTTTCCACGGCTGTCAGGAACGCGTTGGTGACCCGGATCGAGTTGTTGGAATTCTGGCCAGAGACGGAATTGTAGGCCTCGGAGTCCCAATCTGTGTCGTAGGTCGGGAATTCGATCGATGTGTGGCCTTGGCGCGCATAATCCAGCACGCGTTTGACATATGTCTCGGGGATGGCGACTTTCTTGGCGGCCCGCACCGCTTCTTTCAGCGCATCATTCTTTTTGGGGTCATAGGCGTCTTCAACCGCCCCGTCCCACGCTTTGATCGCTGCGAACAAGCCGTTCAACTTTTCTTCGTGCATCTTGGAGCCGGCGACGATGCTCGCCACTTTTTGCTCTTCGATCACCTTCCAGTTGATGAAATCCTCAATATCGGGGTGGTCGGCATCGACGATCACCATCTTGGCCGCGCGCCGCGTTGTGCCGCCCGACTTGATAGCGCCAGCAGCCCGGTCACCAATTTTCAGAAAACCCATCAGGCCCGACGACTTACCACCGCCCGACAGGCTTTCGCCCTCACCGCGCAAGGAAGAAAAATTGGTGCCGGTGCCGGAGCCGTATTTGAACAGACGCGCCTCGCGCACCCACAGATCCATGATGCCGCCGTCGTTTACCAGGTCGTCCGACACGGACTGGATAAAGCAGGCATGCGGTTGCGGATGCTCGTACGAGGATTTGGATTTCGTCAGCTTGCCGGTCTTGTAGTCGACATAGTGGTGACCTTGCGCCGGACCGTCGATGCCATAGGCCCAGTGCAGACCGGTGTTGAACCACTGTGGGCTGTTGGGTGCGGCGCGCTGCGTGGCCAGCATGTGGCGCATTTCGTCGTAATATGCGCGCGCGTCGTCTTCGTTGGTAAAGTATCCACCTTTCCAACCCCAATATGCCCATGCACCGGCCAACCGGTCGAACACTTGTTTAGAGGACGTCTCGCCGCCCATCTCGGCCCCCTCGGCCGCTTCCGCGCGCCACAGGAACTCGGGTACGCCCGCCTCTTCCACTTTTTGCAGTTTGGACGGCACGCCGGCTTTGCGGAAATATTTCTGCGCGATGACGTCGCTGGCCACTTGGGACCATTTTGCAGGCACTTCGACCTCGTCCAGGCGGAACACGATTGTCCCGTCGGGGTTCCGGATTTCGGACACGGTCGTCACGAAATCTAAATCAGCGTAAGCGTCCTGACCGGCCTTGGTGAACTGTCTTTCAATTTTCATCGCGCTGCCTCGTTATTCAGCATGTATGTTTTCGGACGATCCCGGCGTTGCGGGGGCCCAGATTCAAAGTGCTGGCACGAAGGGACAATCGACTTTGCCGACGCACAGAGTGTTCTCTGTTGCGCGGATGATTTGCCTGTGGTGTGGCGGTGTAACCTGTCCCTCGTGCCCGATCCCTCACCGATAGTGTTGGCCACTAAATGTTGTGGTAAGCGATCTGGCCTACACAAGGTGACGTATGAGACGGGGTGCCGTCAACGCATATTTGAAAGATTTTTGACAACTTTTTCCTTGACCCGCGACCGGGTCAAATCACGCGCGATTCACCGCCCGACCAGTTTCAATTCGTTAACAAATTTCATCCCCCGCCGAGGGCGAATTTTATCAAAGAAAGTGGCTGACTTAGCCTGACCTGTGGATGCTTCACTTGAAGTTATCCACAGGCAGCACAAGCATAGGTAGAAAGGTTTTGCCGCGCTGCGGAAAATATGATCATGTGCAGACATCCCTGAAAATGAGGCTCTGAATGCGACCTATTTTGCCCTTCTTGCTGGTCGCGCTTGGCGCCTGTGCACCACAATATGTAGAGACTTTGGTGACATCGGAACAAGACCTGCCTGTGCGCCGGGCCATTTTCGAGTCGTCACCAGAGCCGTTGGATTCGGCCTTCCGCTCTTCGTGCGACGCGCCGGGTGATGTTTTCCGCCAAGTGTCCCGATCCGTCGTGCAATGCCGCATCCTGCCCCCACCAGATGTGGCCGCATTCCTGCTGCTGCAATATGACGGCGCACTCGAAGCACCGACGCTGGTGGTTCAAAAGGAAACGGACATGGATCAAGACGCGTTTGTGGTCGAACTGTCCTATTTTGCTGAAGTGGTGCAAAAGTCCGGCAACGCGCGGCGCATCTATTTCAAGCAGCGCAGCCTCGACAGTCTGATGGACAGGCTGTTGCAAGCGACAGGCGGGATTGCTGCCAATTCCTAAACTGAGGGAAACTGGTCGGAGCGAGAGGATTCGAACCTCCGACCCCCTGTACCCAAAACAGGTGCGCTACCAGGCTGCGCCACGCTCCGACCGTGCGCCTCTCTTAGACATGCTTTTCGGAATTGAAAAGACCTAACACGCCCAAACAGCATCTGCTTGATCAAAGCTGGGGTGGCGCAGCTGATCACCAACCGACAGGCCAAGCCGTTCGGCAAAGCCACCGTTGATTTCCAAAACATGGGTCAACGCATCGCCGCCAAAGATCGGCGTTTCATCCAGCGGGATGGCGCGTTCGTGGATGTGCTGCACCGTGCCCACTTGGTCTACAAACAGCATATCCAGTTCAATCAACGTATTGCGCATCCAAAACGACAATGACCGGGGTTGGTCGTAGACAAACAACATCCCGGCCGAGGCAGGCATGCTCGGGCGGTTCATCAACCCGACTGCCCGTTCATCCGGGTCGTCCGCAATTTCAACGCTGAACCGTGCCTCTCCAAAGTCGCCGCGAATCCAGACCGTGTCATCGCTGCACTCGGCGACCACAGCACGGGCACCTGCGAGCAACATCATTCCCGATGCAAACAGCATCCGTCCTCGAATCGCGCGCATCACTGCTCCCTCACCTGGTGTTTGAAAGAATGGCCGCTTCCCATGCCAGAACTTCGGCGGCCATGCGGCCTCGTTTACCGTCGATCACCCGCATCGCCAGCGCCTCGCCCGGCTGCAAATCCGACAGACCGGACCGGCGCAAGACTTCAACATGCAGGAACACATCTTCGGGCAGGCCAAATACGTTGGCAAACCCAAACCCCTTGCCCTTGTCGAACCATTTGACTCGACCCGGTTGCAACGGTGCTTCAGCAACCACGGACAAATCCAGATCGGAGATATCGCTGAGTTGGGAGCCGTCCTCATAGCTCGGCGGCACGATTTGAACCACCTCGACCGCCTGTACGCCCCTGTCGGTTTGTTGAACAAGCACGTCAATTGCTGCGCCATCAGCGACCGATGACTGTCCAAAGTTCCGCAAGACATTCACATGCAGCAGGATGTCCGGGCCACCGGTATCCGCTACGATGAATCCAAACCCTTTGACGGGGTCGAACCATTTGACTGTGCCTGCAACGGGGTTCGTTTCTTCTGTATTATCTGACACGACGTGTCTTTCTTTGAGTGTTCTGTGCCGCGCCCCAAGACTTGCGCTATTTTACACTCCTTTATCAAGTGGTAAAAAATGGTTCCGTTTCATACGCTTGCATTTCACGTTACGTGAAATTCATGGGTTGAGACGGGTGATTTGCCATGCTTGACCTGCTTGGGCGCGTGTCCAGCGAAACCGATCATGCAGGCGAAACGCGCCGTCTGCCCAGAATTCGATCTCGGTCGGGATGATCCGGTACCCCCCCCAAAATGGCGGGCGCGACGGGTTTGTGCCCTGTTTCGCGGTCACTTTGGCAACCTCTGCCATCAAGGTTGCACGACTGTCCAGCGGCTGGCTTTGATCAGACGCCCAGGCTCCAAGCCGCGATTTCAGCGAGCGGGACCCATAGTATTCATCCGCCTGGGGCCCGTCCTCTTTTTCGACATGGCCGCGCACGCGCACCTGACGGCGCAGCGACTTCCAATGCATCACAAACGCAGCCTTTTCGGCGTGGTCCAGCTCTTGCGCTTTGGCGCTGCCGTAGTTGGTGTAAAAAACAAACGCGTCGTCCTCGACATCCTTGAGCAGCACCATACGCGCGTTTGGCATGCCAGAGGCGTCGACCGTGCTCAACGCGATGGCGTTGTGATCATTGATCTCCTGTGCCTCGGCCTCGACCATCCATGTGCGCACAATCTCAAACGGGCTCTGCCCTGCAAACTTTCCGTCCCGATCCGTCATGCCTGTCTCCTTTTACGTTTTGCCTGAGCTAGCGCGGGCACGTGGTCTGTTCAACCAGCGTTCCGCTCTCTTGATGCGCCTATGGCAATGGCCTAAAGCTGATCGCCAGAAACAAGGCGACGGGACAGGCGGCAACATGGCAAGCAATTTGATGGCAGGCAAACGGGGCCTGATTATGGGCCTGGCCAATGACAAGTCGATTGCGTGGGGCATCGCCAAAACGCTGCACCAGGCGGGGGCCGAGTTGGCGTTTTCGTATCAGGGCGATGCCTTGAAGAAACGTGTCGACCCGTTGGCCGGTCAGCTGGGCAGCGACATTGTCCTGCCCTGTGATGTTGGCGACGAGGCCTCGATTGATGGGCTCTTTGCTGATCTCAAAGACCGCTGGGACGGGTTGGATTTTGTCGTCCACGCCATTGGGTTTTCCGATAAGAACGAGTTGCGTGGCCGCTATGTCGACACGTCGCGCGACAACTTTGCCCTGACAATGGATATCTCTGTCTACTCTTTCACGGCTGTGATGCAGCGCGCGGAAAAGATGATGAAACAGGGCGGCAGCGCGGTCACCCTCACCTATTACGGGGCAGAACAGGTGATGCCCCACTACAACGTCATGGGTGTGGCCAAAGCCGCGCTTGAGGCGTCGGTGAAGTACCTGGCCGAAGATCTGGGCAAGGACGGCATCCGCGTCAACGCGATCAGTGCGGGCCCGATCAAGACACTGGCGGCGTCCGGCATTGGCGACTTCCGCTACATTATGAAGTGGAACGAATACAACTCACCCTTGCGGCGCAACGTCACCATCGAAGATGTGGGCAAATCCGCGCTTTACCTGCTCAGCGATCTTGGATCAGGCACCACAGGCGAAAACCTGCACGTCGATGCTGGGTATCACGTCGTCGGCATGAAGGCTGTGGACGCGCCAGACATCTCCAAGGGATAAACGTGATGAGCCTGACCGTGAGTGAGCTGATGGCTTTTAATGTGGTGTTGCTGGCCGCGCTGGCCTCGCCGGGGGCGGCGATGCTTTTCATCACGCGGATGACGGTGGCCTCGGGGCGGATGGCAGGGATCGCGACGGGGCTGGGCCTTGGCACGGCGGCGGCCCTGTGGACGCTGACCGCACTTTTGGGGCTCGAGGCGGTGTTCACCCTGTTTCCCTGGACCTACACGGCCCTCAAAATCGGCGGCGCCCTCTATCTTATCTGGATTGCGATCCAGACCTGGCGGCATGCGCGCGATCCGCTGGGGATAGCACCAACGCCCAAAGGGCGCGCCTTTCTTGCCGGTCTGCTGGTGAATGTGGGCAACCCAAAATCGATGCTCTTTGCAGCGGCTGTGATTGTTGTCGTGTTTCCCCAGGGGCTCGCGGCGGCGGATATTGCTGTCATCGTGTTCAATCACTGGGTGCTTGAGCTGGTCTTTTACACCGGACTTGCCACCCTGCTCAGCTCGGGGCCCGCACGGGCGGGCTATGTCAGCCTTAAACCATTCTTTGACCGCATGGCTGCGACCCTGTTGGGTGCGCTTGGCCTGCGCCTGATACTGGAGAAGTAACCATGGCAGACCGCCTTCCCCACGAAAAAGGGTTCCACGTCAGCTGGGACCAGATGCACCGCGACAGCCGTGCATTGGCCTGGCGTCTCGATGGCAAAGGCCCCGATGACGGTCAGTGGCGCGCAGTTGTGGCCATTACACGGGGCGGCATGGCCCCGGCCATGATCGTCGCACGCGAGCTGGACATTCGCGCCGTCGACACGATCAGCGTCAAATCCTACCATTCGGGCGGCGGCAAGGCGGACCAGCGCCGCGATGCCGAAGTGCTGAAGTCGCCGGATGCCGGTATGATGGGCGACGGTACGGGCATTCTGATCGTCGATGACCTCGTGGACAGCGGCAAAACGCTGGAACTGGTGCGCAGTCTCTATCCCAACGCCCATTTCGCCACGGTCTACGCCAAACCCTCGGGCGAGCCTCAGGTCGATACCTTTATCACCGGGGTCAGTCAGGACACGTGGATCTTCTTTCCATGGGACATGGCCCTGCAATATGTCGAGCCCTATCGCGGCACCGATTGAGCCCACCCAACGACATCGCCGCACTGCGCGGCCGCTGACCCCGGAGGTTCTCCATGCCCGTATCGCGCACCGCCGCAACATTCCCCCCACCCGTGATGGAGGCGCGACGCTGGCTGGACGGCGTCACGTTCGATCCCACGCGCCCACTGATCAATGTGAGCCAGGCCGCCCCGGTTGATCCGCCCCCACCGGCATTGCGTCAGGCCATGGCGGATGCGGCTCTGACGCGCGATGATGCGCACCTTTACGGGCCAGTCCTTGGCATGCCCGCGCTGCGCGCCGCCCTCAGCGGACAAATCAACACGCTTTACGGGGCCACAACATCGGCCAATCACGTCGCGATCACCTCTGGCTGCAACCAGGCCTTTGCCGCCGCCCTGTCCGCTCTGTGTGACCAAGGGGATGAGGTTATTCTGCCAACCCCCTGGTATTTCAATCATAAAATGTGGCTCGATATGACGGGAGTCAACTCGGTGCCTTTGCCGGTTGGGGCGGGTATGCTGCCGGACGTGGACGAGGCCGCCGCGTTGATCACACCGCGCACCCGCGCCATCGCCTTGGTCACCCCCAACAACCCAGCGGGCGTGGAATACCCCGAAGACCTGGTGCTTGCGTTCTACACCCTGGCCCGGGCACGCGGCATCGCACTGATTGTCGACGAAACCTACCGCGACTTTGACAGCCGCAGTGGCCCTCCACACACGCTGTTCCAGCAGGACGGGTGGGAGGATACGTTCATCCACCTTTACTCGTTTTCCAAAGCGTACCGGCTGACCGGACACCGGGTTGGTGCGCTGGTCGCCGCCCCCGCGCTGCTGGCCGAGGCGGAGAAATTCCTCGATACCGTCGCCATTTGCCCAGGTCAGATCGGTCAATACGCGGCTCTGTGGGGGCTCGATAATCTGGGGCAGTGGGTCGCTGGCGAGCGTGATGAAATCCTTGCGCGCCGTGCAGCCATTGCCGACGGGTTTGCACCCCTTGCCGCCAAAGGGTGGCAGTTGCTGGGCTTGGGGGCCTATTTTGCCTACATGCAGCATCCCTTTGCCATCTCCTCGGCCGAGCTCGCCCCCAAACTCGTGACAGAGGCCGGGATTTTGTGCCTGCCCGGCACGATGTTCTGGCCCCAAGACGCAGCCGAAGGTGCGCAACAACTGCGCATCGCCTTTGCCAACCTTGATGCTGCGGGCATTGGCGACCTTTACACAAGGCTGTCAGCTTTGGATCTGTAATCCCAACCGCCCTTGCCCGCCGGGACGCGCAGCGATAGACAACGGCCAAAGCAAAATTTCACCCACGAGGGCACGCATGGCCAAGGGCGCAACCACCTTTTCGAAAACCGCAGTCTGGATCCTGTTGGGCCTGCTGATCCTGGCCTTGGGGGGCTTTGGGGCCACCAACCTCAGCGGCACAATCCGCACCGTGGGTCAGGTGGGCGACAAGCACATCGATGTGCAGGATTACGCCCGCCAGTTGCAGCAGGAAATCCAGGCTGTCAGCCAGCAAACCGGGTCGCAAATGACCTTTGCACGCGCCCAAAGCATCGGGCTGGATCAAGCGGTGCTGTCGCGCCTTGTGCGGGCGCGTGCACTGGATCACGAGGCCGATTTGATGGGATTGAGCGTGGGGGACGAAACCCTGCGGGACGAAATCCTGAACATCCCGGCCTTTCGTGGTCTGGATGGCAATTTTGACCGCGACGCCTACCGCTTTGCCCTCGACAACTCTGGCAGCAGCGAAGCGCAGTTTGAAACGCAACTGCGCGAAGAGGTTGCGCGCTCGCTGTTGCAGGGCGCGATCATGTCGGGCGTGTCGATGCCGGAAACCTACGCCAAGACCCTCGTGTCTTTCCTTGGCGAAACCCGCGATTTCACGTGGACTCGTTTGGGTCAAAGTGATCTGGCAGACCCCTTGCGCGAACCCACCGAAGACGAATTGCGCGCCTTTTACGAGGCCAATCTGGGCGACTACGAACTGCCCGAAACCAAGCGGATCACCTATGCGGTTGTGCTGCCCGACATGATCCTTGACGGGATTGAGGTGGATGACGCGACTCTGCGCGCTGAATTTGACGCACGCGCGGATCAATACAATCGCCCCGAACGCCGGTTGGTTGAACGCCTCGTTTACCTCGATGACGCCGCCGCAGATCAGGCAGCCGCGCAGCTTGAGGTTGGCGGCACCACATTCGAAGCGTTGGTGATCGATCGCGGCCTTGATCTGTCGGACATCGACATGGGTGATGTCACCCGCCTTGAGCTGGGCAGCGCGGGCGAAGCTGTATTTGACGCCGAAGTGGGCGACATTGTCGGGCCGCTTGCGTCAGGACTTGGCCCTGCCCTGTTCCGCGTGAACGCGGTCTTGCCGGCCCAGAACACACCTTTCGAAGAGGTCGCGGACGTGATCCGCCACGACCTGGCCTTGGCCGCCGCGCGCCGTCAGGTGGGTGTCCTGGCCGAAGACTACGATAACCTGCTGGCAGGCGGTGCAACGCTCGAAGAGTTGGCCGATGAAACCGACATGGAATTGGGCAGCATCGACTGGTATCCGGTCCTTGGTGAAGGGGTTGCCGCGTATGACGGGTTCCGCGACGCGGCACTGGAGCTGACCGCAGATGATTTCCCCGAAATCGTCACCTTGGAAGACGGCGGCGTTGTGGCCATGCGGCTTGAGGAGATCCTGCCCCCCCGCCCGACCCCTTACGAGGACGCGGCACTGAACGTGCGTGGCAATTGGGATGCTGAGCAGACCGAAACCGCGCTGCTGGCGCAAGCAGAGGCCGCAGTGCCCGCATTGCGCGCAGGCGAAAGTTTCGCGAGCCAGGCGCTTGATTCCATCGTGGAAGAGGACATTGACCGCGGCGCGTTTGTGCAAGGCACGACACCGCAATTCATGACAGAACTGTTCGAAATGGATGTTGACGAGGTGCGCGTTTTGTCGGGCTTTGGCGCTGTGATGATTGTGCGCTTGGATGCCATCACGCCGATTGGCGACTCGGACGAGGCCGTGACCCAAACCGAAGCGCTGAGCGCGGAGGTCGGCCAGCTTGTGGCGACCGAGCTGTTCAACATGTTCAGCGAAGACGTCGTTGTCCGCGCCGGTCCGCAGATCAATCAGCAGGCGCTGGACGCCGTGCATGTGAACTTTCCCTAATGGCGCTGGTTCCTGATTACGACAGCTTTGCCGCTGACTACACTGCGGGAAAGAACCAGGTGGTTTACACCCGTCTGGCCGCAGACCTCGACACGCCCGTGTCCTTGATGCTCAAGCTGACGGGCGCGCAAAAAGACGCGTTTGTGCTGGAATCCGTGACCGGTGGCGAAGTGCGCGGGCGCTATTCCATCGTGGGAATGAAACCAGATCTGATCTGGCGGTGTCATGGCGCAGGCTCTGCCATAAACCGCATGGCACGCTATGACGCCGACGCGTTCGAAGACGTCGACGGCAACCCGCTCGACGTGCTGCGCACCTTGATAGAGGACAGCCGCATTGATCTGCCCGAGGATCTGCCGCAAGCCGCCGCCGGCCTCTTTGGGTATCTGGGCTATGACATGGTGCGCCTGGTTGAGCACCTGCCGGATGTGAACCCCGACCCGCTTGGTCTGCCGGATGCGGTGATGTTGCGCCCGTCGGTCATTGCCGTTCTGGACGGGGTCAAGGGCGAGGTGACGGTGGTGTCACCTGCGTGGGTCAGTGACGGGCAATCGGCGCGCGCAGCCTACGCGCAGGCCGCCGAACGCGTGATGGACGCGGTGCGGGATCTGGAACGGGCGATGCCAGCCGAAACGCGCGATCTGGGCGACGCAGGCGAGGCCAGCGAACCAGTGTCGAACTTTACCAAGTCCGCCTACAAGGCCGCCGTCGAAAGAGCGCGCGACTACATCAAGGCGGGCGATATTTTTCAGGTTGTCCCGGCGCAACGGTGGAGCCAGGATTTTCGCGAACCACCCTTTGCGCTTTATCGCTCGCTCCGGCGCACAAACCCGTCGCCCTTCATGTTCTATTTCAATTTTGGGGGCTTTCAGGTGATTGGGGCCAGCCCCGAAATCCTCGTCCGCGTGTTTGGCAGCGAAGTCACCATTCGCCCCATTGCAGGAACGCGCCCCCGTGGGGCCACCCCAGAAGAAGACCGCGCGCTTGAGGCGGATCTGCTGGCGGACAAAAAAGAGCTGGCCGAGCACCTGATGCTGCTCGATCTGGGGCGCAACGATGTGGGCCGGGTTGCCAAGATCGGCACCGTCCGCCCAACCGAAGAGTTCATCGTCGAACGCTACAGCCACGTCATGCACATCGTGTCCAACGTTGTGGGCGAATTGGCACCGGGCAAAGACGCGCTTGATGCGTTTTTTGCCGGAATGCCGGCTGGCACAGTGTCGGGGGCACCCAAAGTGCGCGCGATGGAAATCATTGACGAGTTGGAGCCGGAAAAGCGCGGCGTTTATGGCGGCGGCGTCGGCTACTTCAGCGCCGGTGGTGATATGGATATGTGCATCGCGCTGCGCACAGCCGTCGTGCAGGATCAAAAGCTGTACATTCAGGCGGGCGGCGGCGTTGTCTACGACAGTGATCCCGAAGCCGAATTCATGGAAACGGTGCACAAATCTGGCGCAATCCGTCGCGCGGCGGCTGATGCCGCGCGATTTGGCGGTGGCAACCGGTGATCTGCCAGATCATGGGCTTTGGATCTGTTGCGCGCCGCCCTTTCGGCGCGGATTTTTGGGCACACAGACGCAAGGGCCTGGCCGCGCCCTTACAATTCTGGGGTGCGCTGCGTGCCTGTTGAGCCCTTTGAGCTTGGCGGTGTGTCGGTCGCGCCCGGCACGCGCGCATCGATTGCCTTGCCAGTCTCGGCCTTGCCGGATCACACACCGATCAATTTGCGCGTCGAAGTCATTCACGGCAAGCGCCCAGGACCAACCATTTTTGTCAGTGCCGCCGTTCACGGGGACGAGGTGATCGGGGTCGAGATTGTCCGCAGATTGCTGCGCGCGCCGCAACTGGACACGTTGCGCGGCACGCTTTTGGTGGTGCCGATCGTGAACAGTTTCGGGTTTCTGGCCCGCTCGCGGTATCTGCCCGACCGGCGCGACCTCAACCGCTGTTTTCCCGGAACCGCCTCGGGATCGCTTGGTTCGCGCCTTGCCCACATTTTTCTGCACGAGGTCGTGCTGCGCTGCGACTTTGGCATCGACCTGCATTCAGCCGCTCAACACCGCACCAATCTGCCCCAGATTCGCGTCACACCCGGCGACAAGATCACCGCCCGCATGGCGCAAGCCTTTGGCGCACCGGTCATCCTGACCTCATCCTTGCGCGACGGATCGTTGCGGGGCGAAGCGGCAGACCGGGGCACCCCGGTCCTGTTGTTTGAGGCGGGCGAAGGCTTGCGCTTTGACGAATTTGGGGTGCGCGTCGGTGTGGCCGGTATCTTGCGGGTGATGAAAAACGAAGGAATGCTTGCGGCCAAAGGCATTGCCAAAGCGCGCACCTCGTCGCTTATCTGCCGCTCCTCCACATGGTTGCGCGCACCGTTGGGCGGCCTGTTGCGCACCTTTCGCGCCGAGGGCGATATCGTGGAAAAGGACGAAGTGCTTGCCGCCGTCTCCGACCCGGCCGGAGAGGTGGAAACCGAATTACTGGCCCCCGCCGCGGGTATCCTGATCGGCCGCGCCGTCCTGCCGGTGGTCAACGAGGGCGATGCCGTCTTTCATCTGGCCGAGTTGGGGCCAAAGGC
>JBCCBC010000005.1:0-27520 GCA_039814435.1 Pseudomonadota bacterium | reverse complement strand
GGGCGCAACAGCTTTTGCATGGATGGCACGTCTTTGGCGCTCGACTTTGCAAACAAAGGGGCATCCACGCTTGCGTTGCTGTCCGACCTTGACAGGATTGTCCTAAAATATGAAGGACGCATGTACCCGGCCAAGGATGGCGCCATGTCGGCCACGACATTTCAACGCTGCTATCCAAACTGGAGAGATCTTGAAGCGGCGCGCGATCCTGCACTGACATCTGCGTTCTGGCAACGCGTAACGGAGACCCATCCCGCATGAGCCAACATCGGCCATATACCCTGATCATTCTTGGTGGCACATCAGCAATCGCACTTGGTTACGTCCGCGCCCGTGTGGCAGACCTGCAAAGCGATCAACTGCCCCTCAAAGTGCTGTTCGTGGGACGCACCGCGGACAAGCTGGAGCTGGAAGCGCAGCACTTTGCAGCGCTCGATGTTCAGACCGAAGTGATCATCGCAGACTTGGCCGAAACGAATACGCTGCCCGATGACACTCATATTGACGAGGCTGTCCTTGCCTTTGGCCAGCTGACAGACCAACAGCGCGCGCAGGACGACACGGGATACCTGAGCGACCAACTGACTGTGAATTTTCAATCTGCCGCTGCGTGGCTTGAGGCGTTGGCCGCCCGGTTCGTCGCACAAGGCAATGGCCGCGCTGTGGTCATTGGTTCCGTCGCGGGGGACCGCGGGCGCCAGTCGAACTATGCGTATGGTGCGGCCAAGGCGGGGTTGGCTGTGTTTGTTCAAGGCATGCAGCACCGGTTTGCCAACGCACAAAACATCCACTTTTTGCTGGTCAAACCCGGTTTCGTCGACACGCCCATGACCGACCACATCGAGGGCAAAGGCGGGCCGATGTGGGCAACGCCCGATCAAGTTGGCAAACACATTGCACGGGCTGTGAAACGCAACAGACTGCAGCTTTATACCCCGTGGTTCTGGGCCATCATCATGTGGATCATCCGAAACGTGCCAAGTTTCGTGCTCCACAAGACGAAACTGTGATTGTTGCATCGTGACCAAGAAAATCATCATCACCGGGGCCGCTGGGCTGGTTGGACAAAATCTGGTCACGCGGATGAAAGACCGTGATGACGTCCACCTGACCTGTATCGACAAACATCCGGAAAACTGTGCAATATTTCGCACGCTCCACCCGACCATCGAGTTGATCGAGGCAGACCTCGCAGAGCCCGGCGACTGGTCTGATGCGTTTGCCGGCGCAGACTGTGTTGTGATCAATCACGCCCAAATCGGCGCACTGACAGAAACCCCGTTTCAGGCGAACAACGTGGACGCCACAACCCATGTTCTGGACGCGATCAAAGCGCACGGCATCAAATATGCCGTTCATATCAGTTCGTCGGTTGTAAATTCTGTCGCGGATGACTTTTACACACGGTCAAAAACTGTTCAGGAACAGATGGTTCGCGACAGTGGGATCGATGTTGCGATCCTGCGCCCAACGCTGATGTATGGGTGGTTTGACAGAAAACACCTTGGCTGGTTGTCGCGTTTTATGCAGCGCAGCCCTGTTTTCCCCATCCCCGGGCGCGGCAAGTACATCCGCCAGCCACTGTTTGCGGGTGATTTCTGTTCGATCATCGAATCCTGCATCGACCGGCCAAAACCCGGAGAGACCTTTGATATTTCTGGGCGTGAAAAGATCTTTTACGACGATCTGATCCGGATGTTGAAACGGGCGTCAAACGGGCGTGCCCGGATCGTCTACATCCCCTACACGTTGTTTTGGGTGTTGATCAAAACCTACGGATTGATTTTCAAAGATCCGCCATTCACGACCACTCAACTTGAAGCGCTGGTTATCCCGGAAGAGTTCGACATCATCGACTGGCCGCAGATCTTTAATGTCAGTGCCACCCGGACCGAATACGCGCTGACCGAAACGTTCCAGCATCCCCAATATTCCAAAGTAGAGTTGCAGTTTTGAGCAAAGTCGCAATCATCGGAAGTGGTGCCATGGGTTTGGCTGCCGCATATCATGCCGCCAAGGCCGGTCATGAGGTCACCTTGTTCGAAAGTGACCCCGGCCCCGGCGGCATGGCGGCCCATTTCGACTTTGACGGCTTGAGCATCGAAAAGTTCTATCACTTCGTTTGCAAGACCGATGCGCCGACATTTGAAATGCTCGAAGAGTTGGGGATCAGCGACAAGATGCGGTGGGTCGATACCAAGATGGCCTACTACATCGATGGCACCATTCACCCATGGGGTGGGCCATTTGCCTTGCTGCGGTTCCCGTTGATGTCGTTCTGGCAAAAGTTCAGGTACGCCATTTCGGTTTTCCGCCAGACCAAAAAGGCGAATTTCGACGACCTTGAACATATGTCTGCACGTGAATGGATCGTGCGCGATTGCGGGCAGACCACCTATGATCTCTTGTGGCGACGTTTGCTTGAGCTGAAGTTTTACGAATATGCCGACAACATCTCGGCGGCGTGGATTGCAACGCGGGTCAAGCGGATCGGCAAGTCGCGCAAGTCGATGCTGCAAGAGACGTTGGGTTACATTGATGGCGGCACGCAGACCCTCGTGACCAGCCTGATCGAGGCGATCAAGGCAAAGGGCGGCACACTTCATCTCAATGCCCCGGTCGCGGAAGTTACCAGCGAAAATGGCCACGTCACGGGCCTGCGTGTGGGCGATGTGCACCACACCTTTGACCACGTGATTTCAACCGTGCCCACACCGCTGATCAGACGTATGGTGCCGGGACTGACGGCGGCCGAACACGACAAATATGATGCGATCACCAACATTGGCGTTGTGTGTTTACTGTTCAAATTACGCAAAAAGGTGAGCGAGAATTTCTGGCTCAACATTATCGACGACGGTATCGAGATCCCCGGCATTGTCGAGTTTTCGAACCTGCGCCCGACGCCAGATACCGTGGTTTACGTTCCATATTACATGCCCGTGACCCACCCCAAGTGGAGCAAGGACAATCAGGCCTTTTTGGACGAGGCGTTTGGATATCTCAAAACGCTGAATCCGGATCTGAGCGAAGACGATGTCATGTCTTCGATCGCCGCACGGCTGACGCATGCGCAGCCGGTATGCGAACCCGGCTTTGCGCAGAAAATTCCGCCCGTCCAGACGTCGATCGAGGGTCTGCAGGTTGCCGATACGTGTTTTTACTATCCTGAGGACCGTGGGATCGCCGAGAGCTTGCGGTTGGGTCGCGACATGGCTGACGCCATCGACCACAACATCGACCACGAGGCAGCAAAGTGAGCCAGTTTCTGCGTTTCCTGCTCACCGGTGGGTGCGCTGCACTGGTGAACATCGGGTCACGCTATGTGCTCAACCTGTTTATGCCGTTCGAAGTGGCCGTTATCGTTGCATATCTCATCGCGATGGTTGTGGCCTATGTTCTTGCACGTAAGTTCGTGTTTGAGGGATCAGGCGCGGGCCTTGCCACAGAAAGCGTGCGATTTGCCCTCGTAAACCTCGCGGCCATCTGCATCGTTTGGATCACCAGTGTCGGTTTGGCACGCGTTGTGTTTCCAGCCGTTGGGTTCACCTGGTACGCCGATGATATCGCGCACGCTATTGGTGTCGCATTACCCGCTTTTACGAGTTACCTAGGGCATAAGTATTTCACGTTTGGGGGGCGCAGTGTCTAAATCCGAAGTGATTGCGATGTCCTGGATGGGGCTGTGTGCAATCGCGATTGTCGTGCTGTGTTGGCTTGGTATTGTACGCGACTATCATGCAATACCTTATTGGGACTCGTGGAACGGGCTTGTAGAATTTGTTTTGCTATTCCAGGACGGCTCATTTGGAGAGCGCCTTGAGCTGCTCTTTTCTCAGCACAACGAGCATCGGTTCGTCCTGACACGTTTCCTGTTTTTGGCAGATTACGCGTTTTTCAATAGCAGTTTTGTCCTTTTGTTTGCATTCAACGCGGTCATACCCTTTTTGGCCGTTTGCGTCATTCTAAAGACAGCAAAGACTGAAACCCGCTTTGTACGCTCTGCCATCGCGGCTGTTTCCTGTTGTTTCCTTTTTCTATTGCTACAGCGCGAAAACTTTAGCTGGGAGTTCCAAAGCCAGTTCTTTCTGGCTTACTACATTCCCTTGCTGGGCTATTATTTGGTGATCCGGTTCTGGTCGGACGACATGATGAGGAATGCCGCGCTCGTTGGTGGTACGGCTCTATGCTCCGCATTCACCATGGCAAATGGTGTCCTTTACGCGATGCCTTTGGCGGTGTTGTTTCTGTTTAAATCCAGCACGCGTTTGATCGGTTTTGCCGCGATTGCGGTGCAGGTTTTGGTGCTCACGACTTACCTCTTTCTCCTGCTGTATCAAAGTACACCGCATCACGGTGGGGTTGTCCAAGATGTGCTTCCAAACCTCCCACGATACATCGCGTACATACTGACCTATATTGGCGCACCTTTCAGCGACAATCCAAAAATGGTACGCATCTATGGGGTTGTTTTCATACTGCTTGCCGTGCGCTTTTTCTGGATAGCTATGGCCAGAGAAAAGACGATCGATATCCGCAACGTCCTTCTTTTGTACATCATGTTCTACGTCGCAACCGTTGCAGTCACCGGTATTGGGCGCGTAAATTTTGGCGTCGAACAAGCGTTTGCCGAAAGGTACATGACGCCAACGCTCCTCGCGTGGTTGTGTCTGATTGTCTTGGGGTTGCTGCACATAAGATCGCCCAGATGGTACAAATCAATGTATTTCGGCGTGCTCCCGTTGTTTGCGCTTGTTGGTTTGGACAAGCAGATCGAAGTCTACAAAGACACAGGCAGCCATGCTTTTGAACGCAATGCAGCCCGGTTGGCTTTGTATCTTGGTGTGCTCGACGAACCGGTCATCACGGCGGTTTACCCCCACGTCAACAAGCCGGTGGACGTGTTCGCAAAAAGCACAACAGCCGGCTTGAACTTTACCCTGCCGCTGGCGGCATGGACGTCACTGGGCAACACAGCCGTGGCCGAAGGTGCCTGTCAGGGTGGCATTGCCGACATTCAGGTTCTGCCTGACGGATTTTCAAAAGTCTCTGGCTGGATTGTGAACCCGGCGGTAACAGATCAGGCCCAAACCCCTGTCGCGGTTGCAATGGGGAGTAGTGTCGGTCTTGGGCAGCGGGGGCAACAGATCGCCGAAACTGTCCACCCTGATACCAAGGCGGGGTTTGTTTTGTATGTGCGGACCGAAGACATCAGCGATGGAGCGGTGATCCACAGCAGCCCCGATGATCCCGCCTGCGTCTTGTCGTTCTGACCCGCCAGATTTCCACTTTTATAGCAGGTCAGCCACGCTGATCCGCGCTATGGCGGCCTCAGATCTCTTCTCCCAATTCTTGCAGTTCTTTCAGCAGATCCTCGTAGATGCCATTGCTGTCCCCACCGCCATATGTGACCGCGCCCCCTGAATAGGTCTGCCCGTATGTCCGCGCGACATTAATCGTTTGAATGAAGGCCGAGAGCAGTTGGTCTTTTTCCAGCGACGAGAGCGGGTGGATGAACACGCCCCAGAGCCGCCCCTGAGCCACGGCGTAGCGCGCGTCGAGGGCCGTGTCGAAATTGGCTTGCATGAGCCGCATCAGTTCATCCGCCGCCAGCCCATCCGCAGAGCGGATCGGCACCATCGCCCGCATGCGATTTGCCAGCGGGTCGGCGACCACGACAATCGGGATATCATCAATTATAAACTGGATCAGATTGCCCGACGCCACTGCTTCGGGATCGATGGCGCGAATGATTTCGGCCATGCGCAGCAGTGTCATCGGCGGTTCAAGTGTTGCTTCGGGCCCGTTTGGCGTTTCTGCATCGGGGGCCTCGGCCTCTTGCGCAAAAGCAAAATTCGCGCTTGTGGCCAAAACGCCAAGCAAAAGGAGGCGGGACAGGAGGGCGTGCTGCATCAGTGCGTAATCCTTTCATCGCAATGACAAAAGGCTAAGCCACCCATCCTTTAATATCCAAGCACCGTTTGGTGATCACTTTGGGCGCGGCCCCCCGGTAAGGCGCAGGTGTCCTGCGCCCAACAGCGGTTTGCGTGGTTAAAGCGCGGCCTTGAGCGCGTCAGCCAGATCGGTCCGTTCCCAGCTGAACCCGCCATCGGAGTCGGGTGTGCGCCCAAAATGCCCATAGGCTGCGGTGCGCTGATAGATGGGTTTGTTCAGCGACAGATGTTCGCGAATGCCGCGGGGCGTCAGGTCCATGGCCTGAGCCACGGCGTGTTCAATTTGCGCGTCCGGCACTTGCCCCGTGCCAAACGTGTCGCAGTATATCGACAACGGCTTGGATACCCCAATCGCATAAGACAGCTGAATGGTGCATTTTTCGGCCAATCCACCGGCCACAACGTTTTTGGCAAGGTAGCGGGCCGCATAGGCTGCGGACCGGTCAACTTTGGTCGGATCTTTGCCGGAGAATGCCCCACCGCCGTGCGGCGCAGCACCGCCATAAGTGTCGACGATGATCTTGCGGCCCGTCAGGCCCGCATCCCCGTCCGGCCCGCCAATCACGAATTTACCTGTGGGGTTCACGTGCCATTCGGTGTCGGCTGTCAGCCACCCTTCGGGCAGCACTTGCGCAATGTAGGGGGCGACCATTTCGCGGATATCATCGCTGCTGAGGGCTTCGTCCAGGTGCTGGGTAGAGAGCACCAGCGAGCTGACCCCAACAGGTACGCCGTCGCGGTAGATCACCGACAATTGCGACTTGGCGTCCGGCCCAAGCGCGGGTTCACTGCCGTCTTTGCGCACCTCGGCCAGACGCCGCAGCATGGCGTGCGCGTAGTGGATCGGCGCGGGCATCAATTCGGGTGTTTCGTTGGTGGCGTATCCAAACATGATCCCCTGATCACCTGCGCCTTCGTCTTTGTTCCCGGCTGCATCGACGCCTTGTGCGATATGGGCAGATTGCTCGTGCAGCAGGTTGGTGACTTCGCAGGTGTTCCAGTGGAACTTGTCCTGCTCGTAGCCGATATCCTTGATGCAGGCGCGCGCGATCTCATCGATCTTGCCCATATAGGAATGCAGCTTGTCCTGATCGCTTAACCCCACTTCGCCCCCGATAACCACACGGTTGGTCGTGGCGAATGTTTCGCACGCCACACGTGCCTCGGGTTCTTCGGCCAGAAAGGCATCGAGAACAGCGTCGGAAATCCGGTCACAGACCTTATCCGGGTGGCCCTCGGAAACGGATTCCGAAGTAAACGTGTAATTCTGACGGGACATAAGCGCTCCAAGTGATGTGTATCCTGTCGCGTCAGGAAGCCGTTGCGACAAGTTTGTCGGAATTACGCGCCTGTGCCCGCATCGTCAATGGTGGTCGTACGCTGGGTGCGCGCCTTGCGCAACACGCCCCCCACCAGTCCAGCCAGGACAATCAGGACCCAGGGCGTATCCCCGGTGCGGCTGTAGAGCGTTGCGGCCCCAGGTTGGGGCAAAGCGGCGTCAATGAACCCAGCCTCGTTCAGTGGCAGTGCTTGTGTGATCCGCCCCTTTGGGTCGATCATCGCCGAAATCCCGGTATTGGCGGCCCGCATCATCGGCAGCCCCTGTTCGATCGCCCGCATCCGCGCTTGCGCCAGATGCTGTTGGGGTCCCGATCGCATCCCGAACCACGCGTCATTTGTGAGTTGCATCAGAAAATCCGGCCGCGCGGGTGCGCCAGTTACGTCGTGGGCGAAGACGGCCTCGTAACAGATCAGCGGCAAGGCCCGCCCCAATGGCCCAAAATCCAAAAGCCGTGGGCCGGGTCCGGCGCGATATCCGGCATCTGCCCGTTCCGCCAGGGCCCGGATACCCAAACTGCGGAACAGGCTTGGGAAGGGCATGTATTCACCGAACGGCACCAGATGGTGCTTGTCATAGGTCTGCGTGACCTGCCCTGCCCCGTCCAGCACAACGAGGCTGTTGTAATAGCCCAGATCGCTTTGACGTTGCATCCCGATCACCACGGGTGCCCCGCGCGCAGCTTGCGCCACCACGTCAAAGACCGGTTGGGCGTATTCCACGAGGTATGGCAGCGCGGTTTCCGGCCAGACAATGAGGTCCGGCACGTCCTTTCCGGCGGCGGTAAAATCGATCTGGCGGTTGACGAACCCTTGCAGCTTTGCCGGATCCCATTTTTCATCCTGCGGTGCGTTGGGCTGGATCAACCGCACGGTATGGGGGGTGAACGGTGTCGATCCCGGGCCGATGGGCCGCCACAAGAACAAAGCCGCGACCACGACGAGAGCACCGCCAATCAGTCTGACGCGCGCGCCTGCGGGAAACTGCGCATGAGGGTACGTCGCCCCAAGCCCAACGGCGCCAAGCAGTGCAAATGTTACCCCGTGAGGGCCCGCCCAGGCGAGGCCCTGTCCGAGACGCACATCCACAAGTGCCTGCGGCAGCATCGCCCAGGGAAACCCGGTGAAGACGTACGCACGCAGCAGCTCTGCCCCCGTCCAGGCAAAAACCAGCATCCAGGGCCGCCCCCCTGCCCAGCGGGCAAAACACAACGCGCCTGCCCAGAATGATCCCAACAGCACTGCCAGCAAAATGGCCGCAAAGGGTGCCATCCATGCTGTTGTTGCTGCATCGACCTGAAACGGTTCGGTGATCCAGGACAGTGTCACCCCGAAATAGCCGACGCCGAGGGCCCACCCCAAAACAAGGGCATGCTGCGCTGTGCGCGCCAGCCCCAAAAGGACAAAGCCCGCGATCACTGGCACCAGTATCGCAAGAGAAAGGCCAAAGGGCGGGTGCCCAAGCGCGCCGACCGCCCCGGCGAGTGCGCCAATCAGGGCAAAGCCCCAGAGCGGCAGCGCCGAGGGTGGCGCGGCGGCGGGTGTCATTCCGCGGCGTCCGGCCCGTTCAGACGTACCCGCAACCGCTTGATCCGGCGTGGGTCAGCGTCGATGACCTCGAATTCAGGGCCATCGGGGTGCGCCACCACTTCGCCGCGCGTCGGAACCCGCCCCGCCAGCATAAAGACGAGGCCACCGAGCGTTTCGATGTCTTCTTCGTCCACATCATCATGGGTGGTCAGCGACACGCCGATCTCGTTTTCGAAATCATCGAGCGGCGTCTTGGCCAGCGCCAGATAGCAGCCGGGTTTTTCATGGGTGAAAAAGACGCCCTCGTCGACATCGTGTTCATCTTCGATTTCGCCGATGACCTGTTCTATCAGATCCTCGATTGTGACGAGCCCATCCACGCCGCCATATTCATCAATCACCAGCGCCATGTGGCGCCGTTCCGTCTGCATCTTGGTCAGCAGCACGCCGATGGTCATAGATGGAGGGACAAAGAGCAAAGGGCGCAATTGCGCGCGCAGATCAAACGCTTGGGCTGTGCCGTTAAAGCCGTGGTTCAGCGCGATATCCTTGAGGTGCGCAAAGCCGATGGGTGTATCAAGCGTGCCCTCAAACACCGGCAGGCGTGTCATGCCGCTGTCTTTGAAGACGGACACAAGTTCGTCCAATTCGATTGTGTCGGGCACAGCCGTGATATCGGCCGTGGGGACGGCCACATCCTCGACCCGCATCCGGCGCAGGTTGATCATGCCGTGGCTTTGGGGCCGCTGCTCGGTTGGTTCTGGGGTGGCTTCGTCGGTGTCAGACGGGCTGAGCGCGCCGATCACGCGTGCCAGAAATCCACCAGTTTGAGAAGGTTCGGTCGTGTCATTGTCTGACTGCGCGCGCGGCGCTGCGCCAGATGATCCGTCGTTTTCGCCCATTGGCTCCTGTCCAGTTGTGCAGGCGGTGGCCTGCAAGTGTCCCCTAATATGGGTCAGGCACCCCCATGATGCCAAGTATTTCCGTTTCGAGCGACTCCATCCGCGTGGCGTCTTTGTCACGGATGTGGTCAAAACCGAGTAAATGCAAGGTGCCATGCACAAGCAAATGCGTCACGTGATCGGTGAGCGGCTTGCCCTGATCCTGCGCTTCGCGCGTGCATGTGTCGAAAGAAATGGCAATATCACCCAATGTGACTGCGCCACCAGGGTCCGAAACAGGGGCGCGTGGGGCCGCCCCATCATCGAGCGCACTGAGATCAGTGTCCGGCCAACTGAGCACATTTGTTGCCTTGACCTGATTTCGAAAGTCGCCGTTCAGGGCCGTGATCCGCGCATCATCGCAGGCCAATACTGAAACTTCGCCTGCCTGGATGTTTTGGGTCGCCAAGGTTTGCGTGATGGCCGCCGCGGCAAGCGCGTCAAAGCCCATCCCGTGCCAGCGGTCGTCTTCGATCAGGATGTCGATGTCGTGTTGCAGATGTTTGAACCGGGGGCCAGCCCCCGGACCCCCGGGATATTTTCAGCCAAGAGAAGATCAACTGGTCTTGGTGTCGGCCTCGTACGCTTCGATAATGGCCGCGACAAGAGGGTGGCGCACCACATCTTTGGACGTGAAATAGTTGAAGCCGATCTTGGGCACCACCTGTAGCAGCCGTTCTGCATCCGCCAACCCCGAGGGCACGCCACGCGGCAAGTCAACTTGTGTGCGGTCCCCTGTGATGACCATGCGCGACCCCTCGCCAAGCCGTGTGAGGAACATCTTCATCTGCATTGTTGTGGCGTTTTGCGCCTCGTCCAGCACGACGAAGGCCCGCGATAGTGTCCGCCCGCGCATGAAGGCGAGCGGGGCGATTTCGATGGTTTTTTCTTCTTTCAGCTTGGCCAACTGCTTGCCTGGAAGAAAGTCGTTCAGCGCATCGTACAGTGGCTGCATATAGGGATCGACTTTTTCCTCTTGGGTGCCGGGCAGGAAGCCGAGCCGTTCGCCCGCTTCAACCGCCGGTCGGCAGAGAATGATCTTGTCCACATGCCCCGAGATGAACATCGACACTCCGACCGCCACGGCCAGATAGGTTTTACCGGTGCCGGCCGGTCCGATGCCAAAGGCCATTTCATTGTCAAATAGCGACTGAACGTAGGCTTTTTGCGCATCTGTGCGCGGTTCGATCAGTTTCTTGCGGGTTTTGATTTCGATCCGGTTGCCGACGGGCATTTCCAGCTGGTCACCCTGCCGGGTCCCTGTGTCGGTTTCGGACCCGCCCATGCGCAATTCGCGGTCCACATCCCCGGGTTCAACGCCTTTGCCTGCTTCGAGCCGCAGATAAAGTGCGTTCAGCACTGCGGCTGCGCGTTTTTGGCCATCATCCTCGCCGAGCAGGGCCAGCACATTGCCGCGCCGGATGATTTGAATATCGAGCGCGGATTCGACGGCCGTCAGGTGGCTGTCATAGGGGCCGCACAGATCGATCAGCAAACGGTTGTCGGGGAATTCCAGGACCACTTCTTTGGACGGTTGATCGAGGGTCAATTCCTACTCCTTCGAGTCTCTTTCGTGGGAGGGTTGCAAGTTCCCTGAGCGGGTGCAACGGCTCATCCATCAAATTTGTCAAATTGAAACAAAAAATGCCGGAGCGTGTGCAACGCTCCGGCCTTTGATAGCGTTATGGCGCGGATCAGTTGGGATCATTGATCCGTGAGCCGCCTTTGAAGTCGCCAGCCGTCTGGGTCGGCGCCGCAACGCCGGAGCAGACCGGTTTACCATAGGGGTCAAGGCGGGCGGACAGGTATCCTTCGACCCCGTCATCGATGATCCAGTGGTCACACCCGTTGGGGTCAACCCAGATCCCTGCCTGCAGTTGGCTGAGGTCTTTGGCGTCCGTGCCGCGGTCGATCGTTTTATCCGCAGGCAAACCGCGATCACAGCCCGCGATCACGAGGGCGGCAAGCAGGGCGGGGACGAGTTTCAACTTGGTCATAATACGCGTCCCTTACTGAATGCAGATGATTTCGACACGGCGGTTTTTGGCCATGCCTTGAGCGGTGTTGTTGGCAGCCGCTGGCAGGCGTTCGCCGTATCCGCGTATATCTGCGATCCGAGCCCCGGACTGCTGCGCCACGGCCGCCACTGCGTTGGCGCGGTTCAGCGACAGACGCAGGTTATAGGCGTCGCTTGCGCGGCTGTCGGTGTGGCCCGTGATGATAAAGGCCTGTGCGGTGGAGTTCTGGAAGAACTGCGACAGGCGCTGTTTCCCGGCTGCGTGAATGCGGAAACTGTCCGTTTTGAAAAACTGGTCAGATTGCATAACGCCGCACAGGTTGCCCCGCCGACAGACAGGGATACCTTTGCGGTTGGTGTGCGGGGTCATATAGCCCTCGGCCCCGTCATCCATCACCCAGTGCTCACACCCGTCCGGGTCAACCCAGATCGTTGGAATGTATTGCCCTTTGTCACGCCCACCTTGCGACCGTGTTGAAGTGCTGAAGCCTTGTGCGAACACATCCGACGCCATCAATGACGTCAGCGCCACAGCGGTGACAGCCGCCGTGGTCAAAAGCTTTTTCACTGTTTGGGAAAATAAATTCGCCACAGCTCTGTCCCTTTTTTGTTGGTCCCCCGCAAAGATCACCAACGCGCCTGAAACAGACCGACCTTTGCCATACTGCTCAAAAGGGTATGCAATTATTAACGTTCTGTGAACCCGTTTTTACCAGATATTGTGCCCTAAATCGCTGCACTTACCATAAGAACGGAGGTTTTGCCGTCCGATTTCAGCTTCGACGTGCGCTTACAGCAATTCCCCGGCCAGCGAGTTCGCAGATGCCGCAACGATTCTTACCGGGGCGATATCGCCGATTTGCACATTTGCATTGTCGACATGGACCGCATGCAAGTAGTCGCTTTTGCCGCCCATTTGCCCAGCCAACCGACCCGGTTTTTCAAACAGCACATTGACGGTGCGCCCAACCATCCCGTTCTGGATGGCGCGTTGTTGCTGTGTGATCAGGGATTGCAGACGCTGCAAACGCTCGTCTGCGGCGTCCGGATCCACTTGCGCGCGTTCTGCCGCCGGCGTGCCCGGACGGGTCGAATACTTGAAAGAGTAGGCGTAGCCGTAGTTCACCTCTTGAACCAGATCGAGTGTGGCTTGGAAGTCGGCCTCAGTCTCTTCTGGGAAACCAACAATAAAATCGCCTGACATTATAATATCCGGGCGTGCGGCGCGGATTTTCTCAATCACCCGCAGATAGCTTTCTGCGGTGTGGCTGCGGTTCATCCGCTTGAGGATTTTGTCGCTGCCCGACTGCACCGGCAAGTGCAGATAGGGCATGAGTTTGGCGCACGTGCCATGGGCCTCGATCAGATCGTCGGTCATATCGTTGGGGTGCGAGGTTGTGAAACGGATCCGCTCTAATCCATCCACCTTGTCCAGATCCCAGATCAGTTTGGCCAGAGTGTAGTCGGAGCCGTCCGGCCCTGCCCCGTGATAGGCATTCACGTTCTGGCCCAGCAACGTAATTTCCCGCACGCCCCGTTCAACCAGATCCCGCGCCTCGTCCAGGATCCGCGTCGCTGGGCGGCTCACTTCGGCCCCGCGGGTGTAGGGGACAACGCAGAACGCACAGAACTTGTCGCACCCTTCCTGCACGGTCAAAAACGCCGTTGGCCCACGCTTGGCCTTGGGCCGCGATTTGAGATGTTCAAATTTGTCTTCTTCGGGGAAGTCGGTGTCGAGCGCCTTTTCCCCGGTTTGAACCTTGGCTTCCATCTCGGGCAGGCGGTGATAGCTTTGTGGCCCGACAACCAGATCGACCATTGGCTGGCGCCGCATGATCTCTTGCCCTTCGGCTTGCGCCACACAGCCTGCCACGCCGATCTTCAGATCGGGTTTCTCTGCTTTCAGCCCTTTGTAACGCCCGAGTTCGGAGTAAATCTTTTCCGCAGCTTTTTCCCGGATGTGGCACGTGTTCAGCAAGATCATGTCAGCGTCATCTGCCGATTTTGTTTCGACATACCCCTGCCCGCCCAGGCTTTCTGCCATGCGCTCGCTGTCATACACATTCATTTGGCAGCCATAGGTCTTGATGAAGAGCTTTTTCGGCGTCGTCATAGCGGTATCCGGCGTAAGGGGAATTTAGGCTGGCGATTTAACAGCCGTACCGTCATCTTGCAATGGAGCGCGTATTAACCGAATGAAAGGGCAAAGCCGTGCATAGCCGGAGCCGACATGCATTTTGACAGTTTGACCAGTTTCACCAAAGACATAGAGGCGGTGCCGAAAAAGGGGCCGGTTGCAATTGTGCTGGTCGAAGATGATGTCGAGGTTGCCACGACCTTGCGCCACACGTTGCAGGCCGGCTTTAAATCCGTGTTGGCGTTTATGCCGCCGGAGTTCGACCTGCCCCGGGATCTGGTGGAAGATGTTGTGCGCGTGGATTTCGATATGTCGGCACCGGCCGCCATGGAAACTGTCGTGAACGCTGTCATTGCTGCCGTGCCCGCTGGTACGTGGCTATATTATTGTTTTAACGCGGAATATCTGTTTTTTCCGTTCTGCGAGACGCGGTCTGTTGGTGAAATGCTGGCCTTTCATACCGAGGAACGGCGTGATGGGATGCTCACATATGTTGTCGACCTTTATGCGGACGATTTGTGGGAATTTCCCGACGCCGTATCGCTGGACCGCGCGCATCTTGACCGATCAGGCTATTATGCGCTTGCCCGCCCCGGCCCGGGTGGGTCGCCAAAAGACCGCCAATTGGACTTTTTCGGTGGCTTGCGGTGGCGGTATGAAGAGCACGTGCCCGCATCCCGCCGCAAGATTGACCGCATTGCCTTGTTCAAGACCAAACCGGGTTTGTTGCTGCGCGACGATCACACGCTGAACGACGAGGAATACAACACGTTTGCCTGTCAATGGCATCACAACCTGACTGCCACTGTCTGTTCATTCCGGACCGCCAAGGCGCTCAAGCGCAATCCTGGCAGCACGTTTGATATCCAGACGTTCAAGTGGCACAACTCTGCGCCGTTTGAGTGGCATTCGCGCCAGTTGCTGGACCTTGGTTTGATGGAACCCGGGCAGTGGTTTTAGGCGTCGCCGTCTTCCGCGTGATGGGTTGCCGGTGTTTTTGCACACCCCTTGGGTTTCGACACTGCGCCGGTTTCCAGTGATTTTGCCATGACATCGAACATTAAACTTATTGTGCGCGCTGATGATGCCGGATCCTGCTGGTCGTCAAACATGGGCTGTTTGCAGGCCTGTACAGACGGCATCGCGACAAGTGTCGAGGTGATGATACCCTGCCCATGGACGGCCCATGCCGCGCAGGTCTTTGCGCAGCGCAGCGACATTGATATCGGGCTCCACCTGACGCTCACCAGCGAGTGGGACGCGGTGAAATGGCGCCCTCTGACCCACGCGCCGAGCCTGGTTGATGAGCATGGGAATTTTCTGCCGCTGTTGGTCGCGCGGGACGGCGATACGCGCCCAAGCCTTGATAGAGTGGACTGGTCCCTTGACGAGATTGCCGAGGAACTGCGCGCCCAGGTCAAATTGGGGCGCGCGATGTTTCCAAACGCGTCGCATGTGAGTTCTCATATGCTGAGACACTTTGCGGACCTTGATCCACAAATCGGCCAGATCATCACTGATCTTTGCGCTGAATTTTCTCTTTTGGATGATCCGTTCGGGCATGGTTTGCCCCGGATTGATGGGTATCCCAAGTTTCCGCGTGACGGTGCCGTTCGTGCCGCGTCTCTTGTGCAATCCCTAAGCGCGCTGACCGCGGGGACATACATCTTTATTGATCATCCCGCAGTACACTCGGACGCCATGTCTGACATCGGCCACCCCGGGTACAAAGATGTGATGGAAGATCGCACAACCTGCCTTGCGGCGCTGACGGACGTTGCGGTCAAGCAGTGCATCAAGGACATGGGCATTGAGCTGATTGGATACCGCGATCTGTAAACCCGCTCACGCGTGCCACGCTCGCTGACCTATCGCAGTATCGGAAACCAGTCTGTGCGCAACTTTTCCCCTGCAGCCATGCCGTGCCCGGGAAAGGGAGGCGACGTTGGCCCCGGTCTTTCAATGTAGCGCGCATCGTCCCCGACCAATCGCAGGCTAAAGGCGCGGCGACGGGTTGCGCTGTGATTGCCCCGCGCCCCGTGCAGGGTGCGAAAGTGAAAGGCGACGGCATCTCCGGGTTCCATCTCGAATTCGACGACCCGCATGCCTTCGGCGTCCGGGTCTGGAACGGGCATGTAGTCACCCTCAAAAAACGCAGCTTCTGACACCCAGCGCGTGGGCACGACATCCTTGGGCCATTTATGTGAACCTGCGACACAGCGCAGCGTGGCTTCGCGCACTGGATCTAGTGGCGACCAAAAGCTGATCGTTTGCTGCCCCTGAACAAAGTAATACGGCGCGTCCTGATGCCACGGCGTTGCCATCGATGTTCCCGGTTCTTTGACCAGTACGTGGTCGTGGAACATCTGGACCGATGTCGACCCCATCAGCGTTGCCGCGGTTTCAACAACAGCAGGTGCATGCGCTGCATTCTGGAACTCCGGAATCCGCTGCCAATTGCAATAGTCGTCAAAAAACAGACCCGTTTCGCCCGCTCGGTCATTGGTCGAGGCATATGGCCCTGGCGCGTCCATGTTCTGCGCGATCCCGGCGCGCAAGTCATCCACGTGTTCGGCAAACAGCCCACGCACCAAGACAACGCCATCTGCCTGAAAGGCTGCAGCGTCGTCCTTTGTCACCAAAGTCATAAAGATCAGGGTTTGCGGCGGAGCCGGATAACCACGTCGACCGAGGCAATCTCGGCCCCTTCGGGCGCATCGGGCAACTGGGCGATCACCAACTGGTCTGACGGTGCGTCGGTCAGTTTCGCGTCATCTTCCCAAAAGAAATGCGGGTGGTCGTGCGTGTTCGTATCAAAGTAACTTTTTGAGCCGTCGACCGTGACCTCTTGCATGAGGCCCGCATCGCAAAACGCGCGGAGCGTGTTGTACACGGTGGCGAGCGAAACCGCTTCGCCTTGATCTTTGGCGGCCTCAAAGAGGCTTTCGGCTGTGACGTGGCGGTCTTGACCATCCCCGATCAACAACGCCGCAAGTGTGACGCGCTGGCGCGTTGGGCGCAGCCCGGCCCCCGCCAACCATGTGCTGCCTACCTGATGCTGATCGTATGCCATTGCGGTCCTCTACCGTTACCTCACTTATAAAGGGGCATTCTTTTGCAATTCAATCGCAAATGCGCAGCGGTGCATTATGCCACACGGCCAAAAAAGCCCATTTGCTCTGACTTGGTGAACGCGCGGTCGGGGGTATCGTAGTGCGACAGCACCGCGACGATCCGTGATTTTGCCCCTTGGACTGTCGACACGCGGTGCGCTGTGTTCACCCCCAGAAAGACGTTCAGCGTGCCTGCAGATTGTGGCAGCTGAGTGGGCACAATCGCGCCATCAAGCAACGCAGCGATCCCCGCGTGATTGGGGTTTGTGTCACTGCGCAGGTCTTGCGAATACTCAAACACCCCGCCACCAGTTGGTTCTTGCAGCAGCAGTGTGGTGGTAAAGATTGACCGGTCAAAATGCCAATTCAACGCCTCTCCGTCGCGGTATTCCAAAACGTTCACCCCGGCCAACGCGTCGTTCATCACATAGAGTTGCGGGCGATCCATGACCGCTGCGAGGAACATCGCAAACGCAGGCCAGTTGTACAGCCGGTCCAGGGGTGTGCCCCGCAATTGGTCGTGACACAGCGTGTGGTTCGAGGTTTCCACTTTCCGTAGTGCCGGATCATTTGCAGCCAGCCCTTCGACGTCGTCTTGGAAGTAGATGTTGTGCCAACGGCTGTGATGAAACGATTCGGCAGCCATACGCGGGTGCACGCGCTCCAGCACTTCGGCCAGAGCATCGGGGCGCATAAAGCCATCAAAGTTAAACAGACCGTCACGCGCCAGCCCTGCTTTGGCTTGCGATACAAGAGCCTGCCAGGCTGAGTTACCGGGTGTATCTAGCGCAATCCGCTCGAGGTTTATGATATCTTCCATGCCGTGACACTGCGCCTATATCCCCGATCATGACAACAGAGCACATGTGCCCCGCACTTGCACATTTTAGCGCAGCGGTGATAGACGGGCTGAAACCCGCAAGACGGGGCAGATGCGCAAAAAAGACGAGGCCAGTATGGCAGATTATCCAACAAGCTTTGACAAAGAGGGCTTGCTGAAATGCGCCCGCGGCGAGCTGTTTGGCCCCGGAAATGCGCAACTGCCCGAGCCACCGATGCTGATGATGGACCGCATCACCGACATCTCGGGTGATGGCGGCGCACATGGCAAAGGTCACGTGGTGGCGGAGTTCGATATCAACCCCGACCTGTGGTTTTTTGACTGCCATTTTCCGGGCAATCCGATCATGCCTGGTTGTCTGGGCCTTGATGGTCTGTGGCAACTGACCGGCTTTAACCTTGGATGGCGCGGCTGGACAGGGCGCGGCATGGCCGTGGGCGTGGACGAAGTCCGCCTGACCGGCATGGTCCGCCCGGATCGCAAGATGCTGACCTACTACGTTGATTTCACCAAAGCGCTGCAAACCCGCCGCCTGACCATGGGCGTCGCGGATGGACGGGTGGAAGCCGACGGCGAAGTGATCTATCAGGTCAAGGGAATGCGCGTCGCTCTTTCCGAGAGCTGATCCCGCACCGGACCAGAAAAAGGACCATGAACATGCGTCGTGTCGTCGTCACCGGATTGGGCATTGTGTCGTCTATCGGCAACAACGTGGACGAGGTGTTGTCCTCGCTCAAGACCGGTGCATCCGGGATTGTCGCAAGCGAAGAAATGGCCGAACACGGCTTTCGCAGTCAGGTTGCAGGCACGCTGAAACTCGACGTCGCAGACCACGTAGAAAAACGCACACTGCGCTTCATGGGGCCGGGTGCTGCCTATGCCCACATCGCGATGACCCAGGCGATTGCCGATGCGGGCCTTGAGGAAAGCGATATTGTGAACCCGCGCACAGGCCTTGTTGCAGGGTCTGGCGGGCCATCGACATCTGCAATGCTCACCGCCCATCAGACTGTGCTGAAGACAGGTGCCACCAAGCGGATCGGCCCCTTTGCAGTGCCCAAGTGCATGTCCTCGACCATCAGTGCGAACCTCGCCACGGGCTTTAAGATCAAAGGTATCAACTACTCGATTACATCAGCGTGTTCGACGTCACTGCATTGCATCGGCAACGCAGCCGAGCAGATTATGATGGGCAAACAGGATGTGATGTTTGCGGGCGGTGCAGAAGAGCTGGACTGGACGTTGTCGTGCCTGTTTGACGCTATGGGCGCGATGTCGTCCAAATACAACGACACCCCCGAGCGCGCCAGCCGCGCGTTTGATGCGGATCGCGACGGTTTCGTGATTTCGGGAGGCGGTGGGATCGTGGTCCTTGAGGAATTGGAGCACGCCCGCGCCCGCGGCGCCAAGATTTACGCCGAAGTGACCGGATACGCGGCAACCTCCGATGGCCATGACATGGTCGCCCCCTCCGGCGAAGGGGCTGAACTGGCCATGCGACTAGCGCTGAATACCCTGCCCGATGATCGCAGCGTCAGCTACATCAATGCACACGGCACATCGACACCTGCCGGGGACGCGCCGGAAATCGCTGCCGTGCGCCGTGCCTTTGACGGAGGCGTGCAACCCCCGGTGAGTTCCACAAAGTCGATGACCGGGCATTCCCAAGGTGCTGCTGGAGCGCTTGAAGCGATCTTTTCCCTGTTGATGCTGGAACATGATTTTATCACGCCATCGATCAACGTCGACAATCTGGATCCTGATTTCAAACCGGACGAGATCGCAACCGCACTGGTAGACAACGCCGGAATGGACAGCGTCATGACAAACTCCTTTGGGTTTGGCGGCACAAACGGATCTATGATCCTTTCGAAATTTCACGGGTAAGTATTGAATATGTCGGGATTGCTCTCAGGAAAACGCGGCCTTGTCATGGGCGTGGCCAATGACCGTTCGATCGCTTGGGGCATCGCCAAGGCGATGCACGAGGCCGGGGCAGAACTGGCATTTACCTATCAAGGGGACGCATTCGGCAAACGGTTGGAGCCCTTGGCGGCAAGCGTCGGATCCGACTTCATGGTGGATGTGGACGTCACGGATGACGCCTCGCTTGATGCTGCGTTCGACGCTTTGGGCGCGCGCTGGCCCAGCCTCGATTTTGTTATCCACGCCATCGCATTTTCTGACAAGTCCGAGCTGACAGGGCGGTTTCTGAACACCAGCCGCGCCAATTTCAAACACTCGATGGACATCTCCGCCTACAGCTTCATTGAAGTGGCGCGCCGCGCGCATCCGATGATGACGCAATCAGGTGGGACGCTGCTGACGCTGACGTATCAGGGATCAAACCGGGTCGTGCCCAATTACAACGTCATGGGCGTGGCCAAGGCGGCCCTTGAGTCCGCGACGCGATATCTGGCCAACGACCTGGGTCCCGAAGGGATCCGTGTGAACGCCATTTCGCCCGGCCCGATGAAAACATTGGCTGGCGCAGCCATTGGCGGCGCGCGCAAGACCTACAAGCACACAGACGTCAACGCGCCCTTGCGCTCGAACGCAACGCTCGAGGCCGTTGGGGGCACCGCCGTCTACCTGTGCTCAGATGCAGGGGCCTGCACGACGGGCGAGATCATTCGCGTTGATGGCGGGTATCACGTGCTGGGCATGCCACAACCCGACCACCTTTAGTTCATAAATTGGCCATTCCTGGTCGCTATACCCTAGCGCCATGGATACGGCTCAACTTGACCGCGCCCACAAGCTGGAGCGCACATATCAACGTCGCGCGTCACGCACACGGCGGTCGAAATGGCTTGGCCGCGTTCTGTTTTCCCTGACCGGCGTCGCGCTGATGCTGGGTTTGCGTTCAAACCCCGAAGTTGTGGCGGATGTCGTGCATTGGGCGCATGCCCCGCAAAACGGGCCCGTCGCACCCCGCACCATTGCCAAACCCAGTGATATCCACGTGCGGATCATGCCAAGTGACAAGGTTCCAGTGCGGCGCGGTGGCACGCTTCCGGGCAACGGAACGTCAGCGCCACAGCAGGATACACAAACTCAAGCGGATGCTGTCGGAAACACCTTGCGGGGGCTGAGCCCGGGCGGATAACGCACAACCGCCATGGGACGGTGGGCGGGGCGTCTTTGCGCGGCACGCGCAAACAGCGTTCGCCCGACGTCACACTCTGATCAACTGGCCCATCAACTGGCTGAGACAGACACCACTTCAAAATCAAAAGTCAGGTCTTTGCCTGCCAACGGATGATTGGCGTCCAACATCACCTCTTCCTCGTTGATCTCGACGACTGTGACGGGCATCGGCTGGCCCTGCGGGGTCTGCATCTGCAGCTGAACACCCACTTCCAGCGGGATTTCATCGTGAATGGCGTCGCGCGGCACACCCTGTCGCATTGCCGGATTGATCGGTCCATAAGCCTGATCGCACGCGATCTTCACGATCTTTTTCTCGCCCGCTTCCATCCCGGGTAACGCAACATCCAGCCCAGAAATAATGTGGCCGGAGCCGACGACAAACTCCAGCGGGTCGCGCCCGTCCGAGCTGTCAAACACGCTGCCATCCAGCAGAGTGCCGGTGTAGTGGATGCGCACGGTATCCCCGTCCTTGATCGCGACCATCATTTATCCTCCCAACATGAGCCGTTTCTTAAAACGGTGCCACACAGTGCCCGTCAAAGGCAGTCGGGTAAACCCTACCTCCCCCCTTTTCGCCAGCGCGCTTGCGTGCCACTCTGCACCAAAAAGGAGACCGCGCATGGCGATCACAACTTGCGTCTTTGATGCCTATGGCACCCTGTTTGATGTGGCTGCCGCAGCCCGCCAAGCCGCCGCAGAACCCGCGTTCGCCGCGATCAAGGACACGTGGCCCACCCTGGCTGAGCACTGGCGACTGAAACAGCTCCAATACACATGGCTGCGCGCGGTCGCGGATGCACATACAGACTTTTGGCAGGTTACCCAAGACGGGCTTGACTGGGCGTTAGAAAAAAACGGCCACACAAACGATCCAGGCCTGCGCGACCGTCTGTTATCGCTGTATTGGGAACTCCAGGCTTATCCAGAAGTTCCTGCGATGCTCGCCGCCCTCAAGGCAGGTGGAATGAACACCGCGATTTTGTCGAACGGGTCGCCGGATATGCTCGACGGGGCGGTTCAATCCGCTGGGATTGCAGATGTGCTTGACGACAGCCTGTCCGTGCAAAGCGTCGGCATCTTCAAACCTGATGCGCGGGTCTATGACCTGGTTGGGCAGCGATTTGACTGCGCAAAGGACGAGGTGCTTTTTGTATCATCCAACGGGTGGGACGCAGGCTGTGCCACAGGCTACGGATTTACAACCGCGTGGGTCAATCGAGCGGGTGAACCTGTCGACCGCCTGCCTTGGACACCAGCCCATATCCTCACCGATCTGACAGGCATCCCTGCCCTGGCAGGGCTTTGATGCCACATTTCACGACGTCCGATGGGCTCGACTTGTTTTACACGGACACAGGCTCGGGGCTGCCGCTGCTGTGCTTGCCGGGCCTCACCCGCACCACGCAGGACTTTCAATACGTCACACCGCATCTACCGCCCTGCCGATTGATCAAAATGGACTATCGCGGGCGCGGCCAGTCCCAATGGGATGACACATGGCAAAACTACACCCTCCCCATCGAAATCCGCGACGTTTTCGAATTGCTGGATCATCTGTCCATCGGGTCTGTGGCTATCTTGGGCACATCGCGGGGCGGCTTGAACGCGATGGGGATCGCAGCCACAGCCCCTGACCGGCTGGTTGGCGCGGCGTTGAACGATGTGGGCCCCGAACTGGACAGTGCGGGATTGGCAAACATCATGGTCTATCTCGGCCGCCGCCCCACAGCGCGCACATTTGACGATGCCGCCAAAGCCATGCGCGGCGCCCTCCAGGGGTTCGACAACGTGCCCGACGCGCGCTGGCTGCAAGAAGCGCACACGCATTTTGTTGAAACCAAAGATGGCCTCGATTTTACCTACGATCCCAAGCTGCGAGATGCTGTCGACTCTGGCGGCGAGATTCCTGACCTCTGGCCGTTTTTTGACGCGCTTGCGGGCAAACCGACATGCCTGATCCGTGGGGCCGGATCTGATTTGTTGAGCGCGAAAACGGCGCAAAATATGCAGGCCCGCCGCCCCGATATGGTATTCGCCAAAATCCCTGACCGCGGTCATATCCCATTTCTGGATGAACCCAAGGCCATCGCCGCACTGCACACTTGGATGGAGATGATGACGTGAATATTGAGATGATCCGCGCCGCTGCGGCCCGTTTGCACGGTCATGCGCGCCGGACCCCGCTGTTACACTCCAATTTCCTCAATGACATCGCCGGGCGGCGTGTGTGGATCAAACCGGAATGCCTGCAGCATACCGGAAGCTTCAAGTTTCGCGGGGCGTGGGCCGCAGTTTCTGCATTGGCCCCCGACATACGCGACGCGGGCGTCATCGCGTTTTCCAGCGGCAATCACGCCCAAGGCGTCGCTATGGCCGCAGCCTTACACGGGGTTCCTTCGGTTATTGTGATGCCAAGTGACGCGCCAGCCCTCAAGATCGCCAACACGCGCGCATTGGGGGCCGAGGTGGTTCTTTACGAACGCGGCAGTGAAGACCGTGACCGGATCGGTGCGCAGCTTGCAGGTGAACGCGGGCTGACCTTGATCAAACCCTATGACGAACCGCAAGTCATTGCCGGTCAGGCGACCACCGGCTTGGAAATCGCCACTCAGGCCGCAGATGTCGGCGTGACGTCAGCGGATGTTTTGGTGTGTTGCGGTGGCGGTGGGCTGACGAGCGGCATTGCACTGGCGCTTGAGGCTGAAGCACCGGGACTGCGCGTCCGCCCTGTCGAACCCGAAGGATTTGATGACGTGGCCCGTTCGCTCCGCACAGGCGGGATCGAGCGCAACAACGCGGTCTCGGGCAACATTTGCGACGCGATCATCACGCCACAGCCCGGTGATATCACCTTTCCCATTATGCAGCGCCTGTGCGGTCCGGGACTGGTCGTCACCGAGACCGAAGCCTTGCAGGCAATGGCGCACGCGTTTCTGCGATTGAAAGTTGTTGCAGAACCCGGCGGTGCGGTGGCCCTTGCTGCCGCGCTGTGTCGGCAGGATGCGTTAGACGGTGACGACGTCATCGTCACGATTTCGGGTGGCAATGTCGATCCGGCCCTGTTTGCCCGCGCATTGGAGACCCTTGGATGACTGATTTTACAATCGCCAGTTTCAACGTGAAAAACCTGATCGGACCGGATCAGGAATATTACAAATTCCAAAGCTATACGCCCGAAGAATATGCGTGGAAGGCCGATTGGCTGGCTGAACAGATCCAGACGATGGATGCCGATATCGTCGGTTTTCAGGAGATTTTTGAAGAAAGCGCGCTGCGTGACGTGATTGCCGAAGCGGACGCCGAAGGGATCGCCGGAAACGAGGCACATATCCCAGGTCCGAACAAACGCTACCGTCGCAAGGCCATCTTTCGCAAACTGGCCTATCGCCCTTACACCAAAGCCAGCCTCGCCTTTGCCCCGAATGTCAATGATGGCGGCCCCGGCCAACGTCGCCCCGGGGTCGCGATCTTGTCGCGGTTTGGCTTTGTAGGCGCACCTGAGATCATTCAGGATCTGCCCGAACCGCTGGATATTGATTTTGGTCCTATGGGCGATGCGGGTGGCGGCCAGTTTCGACTGACACGCCTCAGCCGCCCGATCCTAAAGGCCCGCGTGCCTGTCAAAGGCCACGTGATCACTGTCTTTAACTGCCATCTCAAATCGAAACTTGGCGAATTTGTCCGTCCCGAGGGGGCCGCGCATGCACCCGAGGTTGATCTGACCCAATATGACCCTGTTGGCCGTGCATTGGGTGGTTTGCGCGCAGCCTTGCGACGCATGGCCGAAGCCTGGGTGCTGCGCCGTGCGATTGTGGCCGAACTGGAATTGGGCAATCCGGTCATGGTGATGGGTGATTTCAATGATGGCGAACATGCCGTGAGCTCCGAGATCATCAGCGGAGAGCACCCTTTCAAAAACTACGCTTGGATGCTGCGCCACGACGCCAAAACACCGCGCGATCGCTACTCTGACGATGAAAACACCTATATCCGTGGCGCGATCGAGGCCGTGCGCCTGCACTCAGCGGAAAAGCAGTTTGTTCACAAATCCGCCCGCGATATGGTCTATACGGCAGCGTTTGGCGGTGTGTACGAGAGCATCGACCAGATTTACATGTCACGCCACTTTTTGCCCGATGCGGAGGATAGCATTGGGCAGATGGACTATTTCAGCGTCTTGAACGATCATCTTACGGATGGCAGTCACGCCGAGGCTCCGTATAACAAACTGGCATCTGATCACGGGCAAATCATCGCCCATATGAGCCTAAAGGACTGAACCACATGCATATTGCTGACTTTGGGGACGTGCGGTTGCATTACCGCGTTGATGGGCCAGAGGATGGCGCGCCAGTTGTGTTCGCAAACTCGCTTGGGACGGATATGCGCCTGTGGGACCCGATCCTGCCGCTTCTGCCCAAAGGGTTGCGCATTTTGCGCTATGACAAGCGTGGCCATGGCCTGTCGACATGCCCGCCCTCCCCTTATGCGATGGGATCGCTGGTTGGGGATGTTGAGCGGTTGATGGACCATCTGGGGTTTCAGAACGCCCTGTTTGTTGGCCTGTCGATTGGGGGACTGATTGCACAAGGGCTGGCTGTGAAACGGCTGGATCTGGTCCGCGCCATAGTCTTATCCAACACCGGGGCCAAAATCGGCACCAAAGAGATGTGGGCGGACAGAATTGCGACTGTGCAATCTCAGGGCATCGAAGCTCTTGGGGATGCGACGATGGATCGTTGGTTTTCCAAAGGTTTCTTGAATACGCCCGAGCTAGAGTTGTGGCGCAACCTGCTGGTGCGCCAACCAGATGAAGGGTACGCAGGCTGTTCTGCGGCCATTTCAGGGTCTGACTTTTTCGCCACCACTGCCACCTTGCGCCTGCCCACACTTGGCATTGCGGGAAGCGAAGACGGCGCGACGCCCCCCGACCTCGTCCGCGAGACCGTTGGCCTGGTGCCTGGCAGCAAGTTCCATCTTATCCGCAAGGCGGGCCACCTGCCCTGTGTCGAACAGCCCGCCGAATATGCGCAAGTCCTGAGCGACTTTATGACCGCGACGGGCCATATCTGAACAATGGCGGCAAGTGTGTATTCCTCGGCTCTTTACGGCCAATTGTTTGCGACAGGTGATGTGGCTGCTCTTTGGTCCGACACAGCCGAAGTGCGTGCCATGCTGCTGGTCGAGGGGGCGTTGGCCAAGGTGCAGGGCGCACAGGGGATCATCCCCGAGGTCAGTGCGGCTTTTATCCACCGCTCGTCCCTCGAGGTGCAGATTGACCCCGGCGGTCTGGCAAAAGAAACGGGCACAAACGGTGTGAGTGTTCCCGGCCTGGTCACCGCATTTCGCACCGCGATGGAAGCCTCCGAACATGCGCAATATGCCCACTGGGGTGCGACCAGCCAGGATATTATCGATACCGCATTGATGTTGCGCCTGCGCCAAACGCTTGCGGTGATGGAAGATCACATAAGATCACTACTTGCGCGTCTGGGCGAACAGGCAAGGGCGCATGCCCACACCCCAATGGCAGCGCGCACCTATGGGCAACATGCCACCGTCACGTCCTGGGGCGCGGTCCTGGCGCAATGGGGCAACCCGCTTGCCGATGCTTTGGCCCGCTTGCCAGCCTTGCGTGAGGATACGTTGTGGGTCTCGCTCAGTGGCGCATCCGGGACTGCGTCCGCCTTGGGTCCAGACGCACCTACAACGCGGGCAAATCTTGCGCAGAGCCTCAAGCTGCAAGATCCGGGGCGCAGTTGGCATACCGACCGCAGTCCAATCTTGCGTATCACCGACTGGATGGCGGGGATTGTCGCAACCCTCGCTGGTATCGGGCAAAGCCTGATCGGTTTGGTGGGGTCTGACACGGGCGAGGTGCAGCTTGGCGGTGCCGGCGCGTCCTCTACCATGCCGCAAAAACAGAACCCGGTCGGACCGTCGGTCCTTGTGGCCTCTAACACCCACGTGGCGCATTTACGGGCAAGCCTGCAAAGTGCAGGCGCCCATCAGCATCAACGTGATGGGGCTGCTTGGTTTACGGAATGGATGGTCCTGCCGCAGATCGTGCTTGGCACGGCAAGTGCGATCGAGACAGCAGTGGGCATGATGGCTGCTGCTGAACCTGTACCCAACCGCATGGCAGCGCATGTGACGGGCCAAGGGTTTGTCCACGCCGAGGCGCTCAGTTTTGCGTTGGCGGCGGTCATGTCGCGACCCGACGCGCAAAAGGCCACCAAATCGCTGATCGCTGATGCCGTGGCGACCGGGGCAACACTGCCGGACGTCGCCTACAAGACCTACCCTGATCTGCCGCCGGACGTGTTCACCGCGACCGCTCAGATGGGGCAGGCCCCAAACGAGGCGCGCGCCTTTGCTGACCGGGTGGCGACCCTTTGAAGCTTCCGGTTGTTTTTATCCTGTTCACGGTGATGCTGGATGCGATGGGCATCGGGTTGATCGTTCCGGTGATGCCAGATCTCATGCAAGAGGTCGG
>JBCCBC010000174.1:0-6352 GCA_039814435.1 Pseudomonadota bacterium | reverse complement strand
GCCGTGGTCGGCCATCTCTGGTGGAAGAGGGGACTGACACCCGCTGAAATCGAAACCGCTCTGCACAGCTTCCATGACCCATACTTTCCAGATTGGTTCGAAGGGAAAAAGGTCATTGCTGGCGGTCTGTCCGTGCGCGCGACCGAAGCCTTGGTGAAGAAATCCGGTGACGATGTTGGGTCCAACATTTTCACAGGTAAGAAAACGCCAAAGAGTGCCGAAAAAGATGCCGACACCCGTGCTCTGGAAAATGATCTGTCTGCTGCGACGGGTGTAAAGGTCAGCCTGACCCACAAACCGGATGGTGAGGCGGGCCAGTTGACCCTCCAATATGACACCCTGGATCAACTGGATGATCTGTGTCGCCGGCTAAGCAGTAGCTAGTCGCTCAGCAGCGTACGCAAGACGGCGTTTAGTACCGTAAACCCTTGATCTGTAACGGAAATAAACCCGTTTCGTGCTGTGATCATGCCCAAGTCTGCCAGTTCATTGATCTTTGCGGCGGCAATTGGTTGGCCCGCCAACGCATTGTACCGGTTCAGATCAACTCCTTCGGCCAGCCGCAGCCCCATCATCAGGAACTCCACTGCTTGATCAGGGCCTGATAACACGTCGCTTGTTTCGCGGTCTTTGTTTTGTAACCAGGCCGTTGGCATGCGCAGATGTTCGGTTGCTGTGCGTTGACCACCCAGCGTCAGGCGGCCATGTGCGCCCGGCCCAATCCCTGCATAGTCACCGTATCGCCAATAGATCAGATTGTGCCGCGACTGTGCGCCATCAACGGCGTGGTTGGATACCTCGTATCGTGGCATCCCAAACTCGGAACAGATGTCTTGCGTCGTTGCGTACATATCAGCTGACAGATCATCATCGGGAAGCCCACGCAGCGACCCCACCGCATACCGATCCCCGAATGCTGTGCCGGGTTCTACCGTCAATTGGTACAGCGACACGTGATCCAACCCAAGCGCAAGCGCGCGCCGCAATTCGGATTCCCACTGTGTTAGAGACTGATTTTGCCGTCCATACATCAGATCAAAACTGACCCGGTCAAATGCGGCGCGGGCCGTATCAAAGGCGCGCAGCCCTTCCTCGGCCGTATGCATCCGCCCCAACGCCTTGAGATCACCGTCGTTCAATGCCTGAATACCCATTGAAACGCGATTGACCCCTGCGGCCCGAAAATCGGCGAACCGCGACGCCTCCACCGAAGTTGGGTTCGCTTCGAGGGTGATTTCCAGATCATTGGCGACGGGCCACATACGGTGGGCGGTATCAAGGATCGCGCCAACGGTGGACGGTTCCATCAGGCTGGGCGTGCCACCGCCGAAAAAGATGGATCCCAACACCCGCCCTGTGGTTTCATGGGCGACCTTTTCAACTTCACCCACGAGGGCCGCACGCCACGCAACGTGATCAACCGAGCGTGTGACGTGACTGTTAAAGTCGCAATACGGACACTTGGCCGCGCAAAAGGGCCAGTGGATATACAATCCAAAGCCCCCGGCCTCCCAATCTTCAGCCAAAACAGCCTGCTATCAGTTTGTTGAAGCTGTCGGCCCGATGGCTGATTGCATTTTTGTCGTCGGCGGACATCTCGGCAAAGGTGCGGTCATGCCCGACAGGCATAAACATCGGATCGTACCCGTGGCCCAAAGCTCCGCGCACAGGCCACACCAATGTGCCGCTTACGGTGCCTGCAAAGACTTCGTCATGACCGTCAGGCCAGGCAAGCACGAGGGTCGAGCAAAATCGCGCTGTCCAAGGGAGCGCCGCGTCACGCGCAAGAAGTTCGGTATGGGTGCGCGTCATTGCCATCATGAAATCGCGCCCATTCGGCGTTTCGGCCCAATCAGCTGTGTAGACACCGGGTGCGCCGTCAAGGCCATCCACCTCGATGCCGGAATCATCGGCTAGCGCCGGCAGGCCGGTGGACTGCACGGCGGCATGTGCTTTGATCCGGGCATTGCCGACGAATGTGGTTTCGGTCTCTTCTGGTTCCGGCAGCTGCATCTCGGCTGCACCAACCACGGTAACGCCGCGCGGCGCAAAGAGCTGTTCCATCTCTTCGAGCTTGCCCGCGTTGTGGGTGGCAATCAGGATGCGTGTGCCTTCGAACCGGCGTGTCATGCAGTGGCTGCCAATTGGGCTGCCGCCAACTCACCCACACCTTTTTCTGCCAGATCCATCAGGGCATTCATTTGATCACGGGAAAAGGTTGATCCTTCGGCGCTCATCTGAATTTCGATCAACTGACCATCGCCCAGCATGATAAAGTTGCCGTCGACACCGGCTTCGCTGTCTTCGGGATAGTCGAGGTCAAGCAGGGGCTGACCTGCATAGATCCCGCAACTGACGGCCGCGACCGGAGACACAAGAGGGTCGCTGATCACATCGCCCGCCTTCATCAGCTTGTTGACGGCCAACCGCAGGGCCACCCACCCACCAGTGATTGAAGCGCAGCGCGTTCCGCCATCCGCTTGCAGCACGTCGCAATCCACTGTGATCTGACGCTCGCCCAGGGCAACGCGGTCCACGCCCGCGCGCAAGGCCCGTCCGATCAGCCGCTGGATTTCAACGGTGCGCCCGCCTTGCTTGCCTGATGCAGCTTCGCGGCGCATCCGCGTGTTTGTGGCGCGCGGCAGCATCCCATACTCGGCTGTGACCCAGCCCAGCCCGGATCCTTTGATGAATGGCGGCACGCGATCCTCGATCGTTGCGGTGCACAACACATGTGTATCACCCATTTTGATCAGGGCAGACCCTTCGGCGTGTTTCGTGAACCCTGTTTCGATTGAAACAGACCGCATTTCGTTTAACTCTCGTCCGGAGGGGCGCATGGAATGTCCTTTTTGGTGTTCTGTCGGGATACCGCCCGGTCGGGTGCAGTGGCAACCCCGATTGATCTTTGATTTTCGAGAGCTTTAATAGCAGTGATGAGTGATACGCAGAAACTTCTCGATGATATGAACACGCGGTCGCGTGAAGTGTTTCGCCGCGTGGTCGAGGGGTACCTGGACACAGGCGACCCGGTGGGATCCCGCACGCTGACCCGTGATTTTAGCGAAAGTGTCAGTGCAGCCACCATTCGCAATGTGATGCAGGACCTTGAGTTCATGGGTTTGCTTGGCAGTCCGCATATCAGCGCGGGCCGTGTTCCGACGCAATTGGGTCTGCGCATGTTTGTCGATGGTCTGCTGGAGGTCGGAGTCCCTGACGATTCCGACCGCGAAAAAATTGATGCGACCCTTGGCGCCGACGAACGTGATGTTTCGGGGATTTTGGACCGGGTTGGATCTGCGCTGTCTGGGGTGACGCAAGGGGCGTCTTTGGTGCTGACACCCAAGCACGAAGCGCCGATCAAACATCTGGATTTTGTCCCCGTTGGGCCTGAACAGGCTCTGGTTGTGCTGGTGTTTGATGATGGCCATGTGGAAAACCGGCTGTTCCGTCCGCCCCCGGGCCAGACGCCGTCGTCGATGCGCGAAGCGGCCAACTTTTTGAACGCCATCATCGAAGGGCACACGCTGAGCGAAGTGAATTCGCTGGTGCAACGAGAGATCACTGCCCGCCGTCAGGAAATCGATGCGCTGTCGCGCACCCTTGTGGAAAGCGGGCTGGCCACCTGGCAGGGCGAAGGTGAAACACCTGAACGGCTGATTGTGAGGGGTCGATCCAACCTGCTCAGCGAATCGACGGAAGCAGAGGACCTGGAACGCATCCGATCCTTGTTTGATGACCTTGAACGCAAACGCGATATTGCCGAATTTCTGGACCTCACTCAGGACGGCGACGGTGTGCGCATTTTTATTGGTTCGGAGAACAAACTTTTCTCACTTTCGGGTTCCTCTTTGGTGGTTTCCCCATATATGAACGCGGATCGAAAGATTATCGGCGCGATTGGGGTCATAGGGCCCACGCGGCTCAACTATGGCCGTATCGTTCCGATTGTGGATTACACAGCCCAGCTGGTCGGGCGCATGCTGACGGACCGCAGTGAAAGGTGAACTATGGCTGAGCCGAAAAACGATGATTTCCTTGATGATATCGAGATGGCCGAGGGCGAGGAATACGCCGACGAAATGGCAGAGATTGACGATGACGCGCTGGAACTGGATGAGTTGCGCGCCGAGCGTGATGAACTGAAAGACCGGTTCATGCGCGCGCTTGCGGATGCTGAAAATGCGCGCAAGCGGTCGGACAAGGATCGCCGCGAGGCAGAGAATTACGGCGGCTCCAAGCTCGCCCGGGATATGCTGCCGGTCTACGACAACATGAAACGCGCGCTTGAGTCAGCGACAGAAGACCAACGCGAAGTTGCGGGTCCGCTGCTTGAAGGTGTTGAATTGACGATGCGCGAGCTGCTGAACGTATTCAAAAAGCACGGGATCGAAGTGATCGCGCCCGAAGTCGGTGATAGCTTTGATCCGCAGCATCATCAGGCGATGTTCGAAGCACCCGTGCCCGGCACCAAAGCGGGTGACATCATTCAAGTCGCCGCCGAAGGGTTTATGCTGTACGACCGGTTGCTGCGTCCCGCGCAGGTCGGCGTGTCATCGATGCCCGCAAGCTAAGGTTTTTTGCATATTTGAAGAACAATGAAGACGCGGTCAGTCCTTGGCCGCGTCTTTGAGTTTATAGATCAGGTCGAGCGCGTCGCGTGGCGACAATTCATCGGGATGTACGTCATTGAGCATCTCTAATGCAGGTGAACTTGCCTGTTTTGGCGCAGGTGCGGCGGGTTGCGCCGAAAACAGCGGCAGGTCGTCGATCAGCGTTTTCTGTGTGGCACCGCCGTCGCGTTCGCCGCTTTCCAATGCGTCCAGCACAACGCGGGCGCGCGCAATGACAGCCGGTGGCAACCCTGCAAGTTGCGCGACCTGCACCCCATAGGACCGGTCGGCAGCCCCCCGTTTGACTTCGTGCAGGAACACGACCTCGCCGTCCCATTCCTTGACCGTGACGGTCGCGTTTTCGACGCCATCGAGTTTGCCTGCAAGCGCCGTCATCTCGTGGTAATGCGTGGCAAAGAGCGCGCGCGATTTATTGACGTCGTGCAAGTGTTCAAGCGTGGCCCAGGCGATCGACAACCCGTCATAAGTCGCAGTGCCACGCCCGATTTCGTCCAAGATCACCAACGCCCGGTCGTCGGCCTGGTTCAGGATTGCCGCTGTTTCCACCATTTCCACCATAAAGGTGGATCGCCCCCGTGCCAGATCATCGGATGCCCCCACGCGGCTGAAGATCTGGCTGACCATGCCGATATGCGCTGTCGTTGCGGGCACGTAGCTGCCCATTTGCGCAAGAATTGCGATCAATGCGTTCTGCCGCAGGAATGTTGATTTACCCGCCATGTTTGGCCCGGTCAAAAGCCAGATTGCCGCGTCCGCATCTGCGCTGAGATCGCAATCGTTTGCGATGAACGGCGCGCCGCTTTGATCGCGCAAGGCCCGTTCAACAACCGGATGCCGACCGGCCACAACGTCAAATGCCCGAGATGTGTCCATGACCGGTTTGCACCAGTTTTCCGCCACGGCCAAATAGGCCAGCGCAGCCGTCAAATCAATGTCTGCCAATCCACGGGCTGTGTGGCCAATCTGCGCAGCGCTTTGCAGAACAAGGGTACGTAGGGCTTCATAGAGCCGCTTTTCAATCTCAAGTGCGCGGGAGCCTGCATTCAGGATCTTGGTTTCCAGCTCGGACAGTTCGACCGTGGTGAACCGGACTTGATTGGCCGTGGTCTGCCTGTGAATGAACGTCTCGCTCAGAGGTTCGGACAACATCTTGTCTGCATGGGTCGACGTCACTTCGATGAAATATCCAAGGACGTTGTTGTGTTTGATCTTTAGGGATTGGACGCCCGAAACTCCGACATATTGCTGTTGTAGTTGTGCCACGACGGATCGCCCTTCGTCGCGCAGTTGACGGGCCTCATCCAGTTCTGCGTCACAACCGCTGGCGATAAAGCCCCCATCGCGGGCCAGCAACGGTGGTTCGGCGATCAGATCGGCGTCGAGCCGCGCAATCAGATCACTGTGACCGCTCAGATCTGCAAAGGCGCGCGACAAGAGCGGCGGCATGCCGACTGGCGCGGTCGAGTTCAGCGCCTCTGCGCAGGCCAGCCCATTGCGGAGCGCAGCCAGGTCCCTGGGCCCGCCACGGTCGAGCGAAAGACGTGACAAAGCGCGATCCATGTCTGGAACACTGCGCAACTCTGATCGCAGGCGCTCTGCCGTCTCGGAACGGTCTACGTAAAACTCCACCGCTGTGGATCTGTCTGAAACAGTCTCTAACTGGCGCGAGGGAGAAGAAATGCGTCGTTCCAACAACCGCGCACCTGCCGCTGTGACCG